>CAZNMF010000262.1:0-31294 GCA_964573795.1 uncultured Solibacteraceae bacterium | reverse complement strand
CCGGCGTTCTACGACACGAAGGACGTGCCGCACGGCGAAGTGCGCATCCGGCCGTACACGTCGAAGACGCTCGGCGTGACGCGGACGGTGTGGGTCTACACGCCGCCGAGCTACGACAAGGGCAGCAACTTTCCCGTGCTCTATCTGCTGCACGGCGCGGGCGACATCGAGTCCGGCTGGACGATGATCGGCCGGATGAACAACATCCTCGACAACCTGATCGCGGAAGGCAAAGCGAAGCCGATGGTCGTCGTGATGCCGCTCGGCCACACGATTCAAAGCTTCTGGACGGGACCGGCGAAGTCCGTCGGGCCGGCGTTCGGCGGCGGGCAGGCGCAGACGGGCGCGCTCTCGGCGTTCGCCAACGATCTGCTGAGCGATGTGCTGCCGATGGTCGAATCGACGTACAAGGTGTCGAAGAAGGCGGACGATCGCGCGATTGCCGGCCTCTCGATGGGCGGCGGCCAGACGGTGAACGTCGCGTTCAACCGCCCCGAGCTGTTCCGCTACGTCGCGCTGATGAGCCCGGCGGTCAGCGGCGCCATGGCGGACCAGTACGCGGCGTTCAAGGATCCGTCGACGGCGAACAAGCAGTTCAAGCTGCTCTGGATGTCCGTCGGCAAGGACGACACGCTCGTCGGCGCCGGTGACAAGGCGTTCGAAGAAGCGCTGACGAAGGCGGGCATCAAGCACACGTTCGCGTACAGCGACGGCCGCCACGAGTGGACGGTGTGGCGCCACCATCTCAACGACGTCGCGCCGCTGCTCTTCAAGTAGACACGGTCATCGAGACGCCGGGCTTCCTCGCGCATCGAGGGCGCCCGGCGTCTTCACCCGCCGCAGGCCTCTGCTCAGGCCGCCGCGGCCGCGGCGCTCTTCATCGCGGTCGCGAGCACGCCGTACACCGACGTCCACGCCTCGCGCACGTCGGGCGTGAAGGCCGTGCCAAGCCCCTGTTCCAGCGTCCAGAGCAGTGCGCCGCCGACGGTGTCGTAGTGCGCGTCCGTGACGCCGTAGCCGGCGTGCCGGACGCCGAGGCTTCTGACGACGGGCACGAGCTCGTCGAAGCGATCGAGACTGTTGACGGCCAGCGCCAGCATCGTCGCCAGCTTGCGGCCCTGTTCCGCCATGTCGTTCGAGAACAGCCGCTTCAGGCTTGGGTCGAGATCGAACAGCCGCGAATAGAACAGCGCCGCGACGGCATCGGCCTGCGGTGCGATCGTCGCGAACGTGGATTGCACGAGAGCGATCTGTGTGCGCGTCATTGCAGCCCCCATCGATGAAGGTCGACGTGTGTTTCGAGCGCGTCCGCTCGCGTGGAGCGAACCCTCTCGAGGACTGCCAGCGTGGGCGCCGGCGTCGAGGCCGGTCGATCTCGCGGCCGTGCAAGGAGCGTTCCCCGGCCGCGACCGCCGCACGCATCGTCCGCTAGCTGCTTGCGCCTGAGCGGGTTGCGCCGGATCGACGGGCGGCGACGCGTCGTCTCGCGCCGGACAGAAATGTCGGCAAATATTTTCGGCCCACGATTCTGTGGAACGTCGTGTTCCGGACGCCGGTCTGGACGCGCCCGCGCCGCCGCGTCGCCGTGAAATTCCGTGCGGAGAAACCGGCGGCGAGCGCGCCTACGCGGCGCCGATGGACACGAATGTGCGGAATCGCCCTCGTCCGACATTTCTGTGCGGCGGCGTGATCTTGTTCGCGCCGCACCGAACGTGTATCGTCGTGTGCAGCGATCGCCGCGTTGCGATGCGCTGTCCTTGTGGGGCCACGGGGCCTCGCGCCTGAGATTCGGACCACTCCCCGTCGAGCGGCTCCGTCACGTCGAATCCGGATCGCCCGCTTTCCGCGGCACGCGCGTGCGCGGACGCGCTGGTGATCTACCGGTGACGAGGAGCGATGCCATGGAACGCCTGGTGGTCGTCGGCAACGGCATGGCCGGCATCGGCTGCGTCGAGCAGATCCTGAAGTACGAGCCGCCGTTCTCGATCACGGTCTTCGGCGACGAGACGCACGTCAACTACAACCGCGTCCTGCTCTCATCCGTTCTCGCCGGCGAGAAGCACGACGACGACATCATCCTCAACTCGCGCGAGTGGTACGCGCGGCACGACATCGACCTGCACGTCGGCGTCCGCATCGTCGACGTCGATCCGATCGCGAAGACCGTCACCGGCAACGACGGCACGACGATGGCGTACGACAAGCTGCTGCTGGCGACCGGCAGCTCCGCGTGGATGCCGCCGATGGCCGGCGTCGATCTCGACGGCGTGTTCGTGTTCCGCACGCTCGACGACACGCGCGAGCTGCTGCGCCGATCCGGCCCCGGCGTGAAGGCCGTCGTCATCGGCGGCGGCCTGCTCGGGCTCGAGGCGGCGCGCGGGCTGCAGGTGCAGGGCTGCGACGTCACGGTCGTGCACATCGCGCCGACGCTGATGGAGCGCCAGCTCGACCTCACGGGCGGATCGTATCTGCTGGACAAGGTCCAGGCGCTCGGCGTGCGCGTGCTGCTCGAGCGGAAGACGTCGGCGATTCTCGGCGAGGGACGCGTCGCCGGCGTGCAGTTCGGCGACGGCAGCCGGATCGACGCGGATCTCGTCGTCGTCGCCGCCGGCATTCGGCCCAACGTCGAGCTCGCGCAGCGTGCCGGCCTCACCGTCAGCCGCGGCGTCGTCGTCAACGACTATCTGGAGACGTCGAATCCGGACGTCTTCGCGGTGGGCGAATGCGTCGAGCACGACGGCGTGTGCTACGGCCTGATCGCGCCGCTGCTCGAGCAGGGCAAGGTGCTCGCCGCGACGATTGCCGGCCGAAAGGGACCGACGTATGCCGGCACGCTGCAGGCCGCGAAGCTGAAGATTGCCGGCGTCGACGTGTTCTCCGCCGGCGAGTGGGGCGATGCCGACGGCCGCGAGCCCGTGCGGTACGAAGACCCGGGCATGGGCGTCTACAAGAAAGTCGTCGTCCACGAGGGCAAGCTCGCCGGCGTGATCCTCGTCGGCGACACCTCGGACAGCCACCGGTACATGGACTGGATGCGGACGGACGCGGACGTCAGCGACCAGCGCCGGCATCTGCTGTTCCCGCCCGCGTCGGCCGACGCGGGGCACGACGTCGCCGAGATGGCGGACACGGCGACCATCTGCGGCTGCGTCGGCGTCACCAAGGGCGCGATCATCCAGGCGATCCACGCGCAAGGCGTGAACACGCTGTCGCAGTTGAAGGAGACGACGCGCGCGAGCACGGGCTGCGGGAGCTGCACGAAGCTCTGTCAGGATCTGCTGCGCGCCGTGGCGCCGGAGTTCGAGGAGGAGGCCAAGCGCGTCATCTGCGGCTGCCTGCCGTTCTCCGAGGACAAGCTGCGCGAGATCCTCCGCAGCCAGCGCCTGCGGTCCGTGCAGGAAGTCCTCGAGATCTACGGCAACGGGCGCGGCTGCGAGGTCTGCAAGCCCGCGCTCAGCTACATGCTCGACATGCTGTGGTGCGGCGATCACGAAGAAGATCGATCCGCGCGCTTCATCAACGATCGCGTGCACGCGAACATCCAGAAGGACGGCACGTTCTCGGTCATTCCGCGGATCCGCGGCGGCGTCACCAGCCCTGCCGAGCTCAGACGCATCGCCGACGTCGCCGAGAAGTACAGCGTCCGCATGGTGAAGATCACCGGCAGTCAGCGGATCGATCTGCTCGGCGTGAAGAAGGCGGATCTGCCCGCCGTGTGGGCCGATCTCGGCATGCCGTCCGGCCAGGCGTACACGAAGGGCGTGCGCATGGTGAAGACGTGCGTCGGGTCGGAGTTCTGCCGCTTCGGCACGCAGGACTCGACGGCCGCCGGCGTCGAGATGGAGCGGCGCTTCGAGCACCTCTTCACGCCGCACAAAGTGAAGATGGCCACGGTCGGCTGTCCGCGCAATTGCGCCGAAGCGACGGTGAAGGACATCGGCCTCGTCGGCCAGGAAGGCGGCTGGCAGGTGGTCGTCGGCGGCGCCGCGGGCAAGAGCGTCCGCAAGGCCGATCTGCTCACCACGGTCGAGACGACGGAACAGGCGCTCGAAGCCTCGGAGCTCTTCTTCCAGTACTACCGCGAGAACGCGAACTATCTGGAGCGCACGTACGACTTCGTCGAGCGGATCGGCATCGAGAAGATCCGCAAGGACACGGTCTACGCGCCGGACGCCGCGCGGTTCGCCCTGCTCGATCGCTTCCACAAATCGAAAGCGCGCTCGCACGACGCATGGGAGGAGGGCGCGGCGCCGCTCCATCCCACGCAATTCATCCCGCTCGAGCCCGTCGACAAGGTGCTGATATGAACGAACGCTGCTGGATCTGGATCACGCCCGTCGAGAACGTGCCGCCGCGCGAAGGCCGATCGGTCTCCGTCGCGGGACACGAGATCGCCATCTTCAATCTGGGTCACCGCTTCGTGGCGACCGACAACCGGTGCCCGCACAAGGGCGGGCCCCTCGCCGACGGCATCGTCTCGGGCGACACCGTCGTCTGTCCGCTGCACGCGTGGCGGATCAATCTGATCGGCGGCCGCATCGATCGGCCGGCCGACGTCACACAGTGCGTGCAGACGTATCCGACCTTCGTCGACAACGGCGTCATCGTCGTCGGTCTGCCCGCGACGCTGACATCCAAGGAGGCAGGCGAAGCCGCCTGAGCGACATCATGCAACCGAAAGTCGTCGACATCGATTCCGCCACGGCGTCCAAGACGGACATCGATCTGCTGCACGAGATCGGCAGCCGCATCGCCGCCGCCGATCCGCTCCACGCCGTGCTCTCGCGCGTCGTCCATTTCGTCACGAGCGTCGTCCACTGCGACTCGTGCTTCGTCTACGTGCTCGAGCAGAACGATCTCGTGCTGCGCGCGTCGAAGACGCCGCATCCGGATCTCGTCGATCGCCTGAAGCTGCGCGTGGGCCAGGGCATCACGGGCTGGGTCGCCGAGCACCGGCAGCCGGTCGTGGTCGGCACGCGCGCGTTCGAGGACTCGCGCTTCCAGCTCTTCAACGAGCTGCCGGAGGATCGCTACGAGGCGTTCCTGTCGGTGCCCGTGCTGTCGCGCGGCAAGCTCGTCGGCGTCATCAACGTGCAGCACCGGCAGCCGCACGCGCACAGCCAGCGCGAGGTGCAGATCATCTCGATGGTCGGCTTCCTGGTCGGCGCGGAGATCGAGATGGCGCGGCTCGAGGCCGAGAACAGCCAGCTCTCCGAGCGCCTCGAGGAGCGCAAGGTCATCGATCGCGCGAAGGGCATCCTGCAGCGCGATCTCGGCCTGACGGAAGAAGAGGCGTACGTGATGATTCAACGTCAGAGCCGCCAGCGGCGGAAGACGAAGAAGGAGATCGCCGAGGCGATCATCATCGGCGACGAGGTGCGTCTGAGCCGCGACGGCGGATGATAGGCTGCTCCGCATGAGCACGCCCAGTTTCGGCGGACGCCGCGTGCTGGCGTTCGAGAGCCGTCGCGCGAAGGAGATCGAGACGCTGATCGCGACGTTCGACGGGCGGCCGAGCGTCGCGCCGGCGATGCGCGAGGTGCCGAACGACTCGGACGCGGCCGCGCTCGAGCTCGCCCATGCGTTGGCCGGCGGGCGCTTCGACGCCGTGATCTTCCTCACGGGCGTGGGCGTCCGCGCGCTCGTGGCCGCCGTCGATCGCGCCGGCCTTCGCGAGTCCTTCCTGCGTGCCCTCGCGCAGACGCACGTGGTCACGCGCGGCCCCAAGCCCGTCGCGGCCCTTCGTGAGCTGCACGTGCCAATCTGGGTGAACGCGCCCGAGCCCAACACGTGGCGCGAGCTGATCGCCGCGCTCGACGCGAAGGCACGCGAAGCGTCGTGGCCGATTTCGGGCAAACGGATGGCGGTGCAGGAATACGGCGTGTCGAACGCCGAGCTGCTCGACGCGCTGCGCGCGCGCGGCGCCGACGTGACGGCCGTGCAGGCGTATCAATGGGCGATGCCGGAGGACGTGCAGCCGCTGCGCGACGCGGCTTCCGCCGTCGCGCGCGGCGAGGTGGACGTCGTCGTCGTGACGTCAGGCGTCCAGTTCGTGCATTTCTGGCGCGTGGTGCAGGAGCTCGGCCTCGAGTCGCGCGTGCGCGACGGCCTCGCCCGCGCCATCATCGCGTCGATCGGCCCAACCGCATCGGCCGAGCTTCGCCGCCATCACGTGGAGCCGACGTTCGAGCCGTCGCATCCGAAGATGGGCCTCCTCGTTCGCGAAGCCGCGGAGCGGGCGGGTGTGCGCTGACATCCGACGATCGCCCCCGCGATTGTTGTACGGCAGGCACGGCTGTGCTATAACGCACGCGCTTCCCCCATTCCCCAGGAGACCTGCCTGTGTCCCGTTCCCGGCTCCTTGCCGTATTGATCGTCGTGTTGTCCCTCGGCCGCAGCGCACGTGCGGCTGATACCTGGATCGAAGTACGAAGCGAGCATTTCGTCGTCATCGCGGATGTCGGCGAGCGAAAGGCGCGCAATGTGGCCTGGCAGTTCGAGCAGGTCCGATCCGCGATCCGTCAGGGCTTTCCGTGGGCACAGGTCGATCTGAATCGGCCGATGATCGTCATCGCCGTCAAGGACGAGGACGACATGCGGAAGATCGCGCCGCAGTTCTGGGAACAGCGAGGCACGACGCATCCCGCGAGCGTGTTCGTCTCCGCACCGGACCGCTTCTACGTGGCCCTGCAGGCGAACGTCGAAGAAGAAGGGCAGGGGCTGAATCCCTGGGCGCAGGCCTACTGGTCGTACAGCGCGCTCGTGTTCGACACGAACTTCAACTATCGCTTGCCGCTGTGGCTGACCGACGGCATCGCGTCGTTGTTGAGCAACACGATCGTCAGCGAGAAGGAAATCCGCTTCGGATCGCCGATTCCGTACAAGGTCGAGATGGTGCGCACCGCGCCGCTGCGGCCCCTGGCGGAGCTGTTCGAGATGACGCGGCAGTCGCCGTACTACACGCAAGGCGCCAGCCGTGAGCGGTTCGACGCGCAATGTTGGTCGCTCGTGCAGTTCCTGATGTTCGGCGATCGATCCGACAACGGCACGCGCATCAATCAGGCCGTAAAGCTGATTCTCGACGGCCAGTCGTCGGCGGCCGCGCTGCAGCAGATCTACGGCAGCCTCGACGCGCTCGATCAGGCCTATCGCCTGTACGTGCATCAAGGCGCGTTCAGGTTCGGACGTCTGCACGTCGATACCGACACGTCGATGGCGAAGTATCCCGTGCGCACGCTTGCTCCCGCCGAATCCGCCGCTCAGCGCGCGGGATTCCACGCCGCCATGAATCGTCCGGTCGAGGCGCGCGCGCTGCTCGCGGAAGCACGTTCGGCCGATGCCGCGCTGGCGATGAGCGATGAAGTCGAGGCGATGTTGCTCGATCGCGAGCAGAAGCGCGATGAGGCACGGCAGGCCTTCGCGACGGCGGCCGAGCACGGGTCCACGAATTTCTGGACGTACTATCGGCTCGCGAGCCTGTCGTCGCAGCCGCGCATGGATGCGGCGGCGATGACCGATCTCGGCGCGAAGCTCGAGAAGACGACGACGCTCAATCCGCAGTTCGGGCCGGCGTTCGCGAATCTCGCCAACGTGCAGATGCAACTGCAAGAGCCCGATCGCGCCGTCGAGTCGGCGCGACACGCCGTCGCGCTGGAGCCGAACGAGCTGTCGCATCGCGTGCTGCTCGCGCGCATTCTCGTTGCGACCAACCGCGCGGCCGATGCCGCGGCCGTCGCGCGAGAGGCGCTGCCGCTCGCGCGCACGGACCAGGAACGAGCGGTTCTCCAAGGCTTCCTGACGTTGCCGTCAGCGACGCCGGGCAATTGAGGGCCGAAGGCGCGATCGCAATTCCCGGGTAGGGGCGGGCCCCTGTGCCCGCCCGGCAGCGCCGTACGAAGTCGTCTGAACGCCCGTGAGTTCGTAGCCCGTAGCCCGTAGCCCGCGGACCGCGGGCCGCGGTCAGACCTGCCCGACTTCGAACTCGACGCGTCCGATCGTCACGGTGTCGCCGGCCTTGAGCACCTGACGATCGACGCGGCGGCCATTGACGAGCGTCCCGTTCGTGCTGCCAAGGTCCTCGACGATGAGCTGATCGGATTTGTCCGCGGTCAGGCGGCAGTGCAGCCGCGAGACGAGCGCCGCGTCGACGATGAAGTCCGCGCGCGCCGTGCGGCCGACGGTCTTCACGCTGCCCGCGGACAGGCGGAAGACGACCGGCGAATCGTCCTTGGTCTGCAGAATCCAGCCCGTCATCAGCGGACTGCCTCTGCCGGCTGCAGCCGCGGATGAATCACACGTCCGTCGTTGGTCACCAGGACCTCCTTCGTGATCTCGTCCGACATGTCGAGCGTCAGCGCCGGCGGCCCTGAGAGCTTGCCGTCTGCGCCCTTCTGCCGCCGCACCAGGTGCTGCACGAGCGTCGTCACATTGCGCGCGTACATCTGGCTCGCGTGGTAGGGCACCGTCGCGGGCAGATTCGTCGGACCGATGATCGTCACGCCGTGCCGCTCGATCGTCTGATCGGCGACGGTGAGCTCGCAGTTGCCGCCGCGCTCCGCGGCGAGATCGACGATGACCGAGCCTGGCGGCATGCCGGCGACCATCGCCTCGGTCACCAGCACGGGCGAGCGTTTGCCGGGAATCGCCGCGGTGGTGATGACGACGTCGCTCGCGGCAATGGTCTTGGCGAGCAGTTCGCGCTGACGTCGATAGAACGACTCGTCCTGCGCGGTCGCGTAGCCGCCCGCGTCCTGCGCGCCGGCCGCTTCGATCGGCAGCTCGACGAAGCGCGCGCCGAGACTCTGAATCTGCTCCTTGACCGCGGGCCGCACGTCGTACGCCTCGACGCGCGCGCCGAGCCGGCGCGCCGTCGCGATCGCTTGTAGACCCGCGACGCCGGCGCCGATGACCAGGACGCGCGCTGCCGCGACGGTGCCGGCCGCCGTGTTCAGCATCGGGAACATGCGCGGCAGCGAATCGGCCGCGATCAGCACCGCCTTGTAGCCGGCGATCGTCGCCATCGACGACAGCGCGTCCATGCTCTGCGCGCGCGTGATGCGCGGCACGAGCTCCATCGCGACGAGGCGGGCTCCACGCCGCGCGACGGCTTCAGCCGCGGGAATGGACGTCAACGGATCCGCGAAGCCGATGACGAGCTGTCCCTCGCGCATGAGCGCGGTGTCGGCGTCGCCGCTGATCGGATTCGCGCCCGGCGCGCGAACCATGGCCACGATGTCGGCCTGAAAGACGTCCGCGCGCGAGGCGATCGTCGCGTGCTGCTCCGTGTACGCCGCGTCCGGAAATCCGGCGGCGAGGCCGGCGTCGTGCTCGACGACGACGTCGAGGCCGAGCTTCGCGAGGATGGACACGACGCCTGGCACGATGGCCACGCGCCGCTCGCCGGGAAATGTCTCTTTGGGAACGCCGAGCCGCATCGGAACGGAGTTTACCTTAGCGTCTCGATCCATTCGATCATCGGCCTCGTCACATCGGGCGACATCGCCCGCGCGCCAGACATCGCCAGCTCGTCCGCGCCGCTCGTCGCCGCCGGCAGCAGCAGGTGATCGACGCCCGGCACGATCGCCTTGCGCGTGGCCGCGGCGCCGATCTTCGGCCGCGACGCGGCGAGGCGCTCGATCCGGTCGGCTTCGCCGGCGGGCACGTCCGTGTCTCGCGCCCCATGGACGATGAGGATCGGCCGATCGATCTTGCGAATCACATCCGCGGGATCGAACTGGAGCCAGCTCTTGAACCACGGCGTGTCCGCCTGATCGCGCAGCTCTTCCGGCAGCGCCTCCCAGCCCTTGCCGCTGACGACCGCATCCATCACCTGAACCTGAAGGCCGATGCGCGCCGTCTTCTCCGCCTCGGTGAGCGGCAGCGGCGCCAGGACGCGCTTCTGGCGATCGATCGTCACGTCGCGGCCGTTCCGGCCGTAGGCGCCGATCAGGATCACGCCGGCGACGTCATCGTCACGGCTGGCCGCGAGCAGCGCGATCGGCGCCGCGTCGCCGTAGCCCGCGACGACGACGCGGCGGTCGTCGACGTCCTTGCGCTTGCGAAGCCACTTGACGACGGCCAGCACGTCTTCGGCGTATTCGCCGATGCGCGCGCTCTCCTGCCGTCCGCCGCTGCGGCCGCCGCCGCGCACGTCGTACCGCACGGCCAGCACGCCGGCCCTGGCGAGCGCGCCGGCAAGCTGGCCGAAGATCGGCACACCGAACGCGAAGTAGTCGCGGTCCTGCGGTCCGGGGCCGGCGACGAGCACGACGGCCGGCGCCGGCGCCGTGGGATTCGACGGATGCGTGATCGTCGCCGCGAGGCTGAATCCATTCGCGCCGATCGACACCTCTTCGTCGCCCGGGTTGTGCGCCGGCTCCTCGTGCGCGATGACCGACGACAGATCGTCGCGAATGACGACGACGGATGCGGCGGGCAGGACGAGACGCGCGAGGCGTCCGCGCGCGTCGACCCAGAGATCGACGGGGACCGCGCCGGTCGGCGCCGCGATCGTCACGTTGTACTCGCGGATGTCGATCGCGCGCGTGCCGACGAAGATGCGCCGCGGCACGATGCGGCCGACCGTGGCCTCGACCGGCCCGCTCGGCGCGATGTAGAGCGGGAGCTTCGTCCCGGCCGATGCGCTGGCGAGCCGCAGCGCGAGCACTTCGTACGCGGAGAAGACGTTGCTGGAGACGGCAATCGCGTTGGGCGCGACCTGGTGCGTTGCCGATCCGTGCTGCGTGCCGCGCGTCATCTCGCTCGTGGCCGTCGTCCCGTTGAACGACGCGGAGACGAGCAGGGGCTGGCCGCGCAGAACGCCGTCGAGCGTCAGACGCCGCGGCTGCCAGTCCGGGCCGTACGTCACTTCGAACCTGTGCGTGATCAAATCGAACGGCGCCTGGAGCTCGCCCGTGCTCGAGATGCGCCAGCCCGATTCGGAGCGCGTGATCTCCGTCGTCTCCGCGCCGACGCGCGTGCCCGAGACGAGGACGAGGAACGTCGCCGATCCCGTGATGTCCGGCGCCTGCCGCGCGGCCGGCGCGGCCGCGAGCGTTGTGAACGCGAGGACGCCGACGCTAAGATGGCGGGTCAGACCCGTGAGGCGCGACATCGTCGAAGAATACCGCACGATTGAGGCCGGCGCCGGCTGGATCGATCGAGCTGCGCGCGGCCGCATCCGCTTCGAGGGCAGGGATGCCGCGTCGTTCCTGCAGGCGCTGCTGACCAACGACGTCCTGCGGGTGCAGCGCGGCGAGGGCGTGTACGCCGCGTATCTGACGCCACAGGGACGGATGATCACGGACATCGACGTGCTGCACCGTGGCGGCTGGCTGTTCGGATCGGTGCCGGACGGTCTCGGGGCGTCGATGGCGGCACGATTCGATCAGCTGATTTTCTCGGAGGACCTGACCGTCAGCGACGTGTCGTCGCTGTGGACGGAGATCGCCGTGGCCGGGGGCGATGCGTCCGTGCGTGTCGCGCGCGCGCTGGCCGAGGATGCGGCGCGGCTGGCTGCGCTGCCGGAGCTGTCGCAGATCGACTACGGCGACGGCTTCGTCGTGCGCGGGGGCGACGCGCCGTGGCCCATGTTCCGCATCGTCGTGCCCGTCGCCGAGCGAGGCGCGATCGTGTCGGCGCTCGAGCAGCACGGCGTCGTGCCGATGTCGGTGGAGGTCGCGGAGACGTTGCGAGTCGAAGCCGGACGGCCGTTGTGGGGACGCGAGCTGACGGCCGACACGATTCCGCTCGAGGCCGGTCTGCTCGAGCGCGCGATCAGCACGTCGAAGGGCTGTTACGTCGGACAGGAGATCATCATCCGCATCCTGCACCGCGGCGGCGGCCGTGTGGCGAAGCGGCTGATGACGGTGATGTTCGGCGCGACGGTGCAAGAGCCGCCCGCGCCCGGGACGTCTCTCCTGGCCGACGGACACGCCGTCGGCCACGTCACGAGCGCGGTGTACTCGCCCGCGCGCGACGCGATCGTCGCGCTGGCGTACGTGCACCGCGACGCGGCGGCGGTCGGACGCGTGCTGACGATCGACGGCGGCGGCACAGGGGCGATCGTCGCGTAATCCCACGGCGGACACGTCATTCCGATCGCAGCATCTCGATCAGCTCCGCATCTGCCGGCGGAAATTCCAGCGACGACAATTCCGCGCGCGTGACCCAGCGGATCTCCTGACCCAACATCGGCCTCGGATCGTCGTCGATCGCACACCGCCGAAAACGCAGGCGCACCGTGCGATCGGCGTAGTCGTGCTCGGTGGCGAGGATCTCGTCGCCGATGGTGGACCCGACGCCGAGCTCCTCCTTCAGCTCGCGCGCCAGACACGCCTCGTGCGTCTCGCCCGGCTCGCACTTGCCGCCGGGAAATTCCCAGAGACCGGCCAGGTGCGTGCCGGTCAGCCGGCGCGTGACGAGCAGCCGTCCGCCGCGCTCGACGATGGCCGCGAGGACGACGATGACGCGGCGGGCAGACGTTATCGTGCCGCCTTTCGCGCGCGCGCCTTGGGCCTGAACGGAAAGCTGCGGCACTTGCGCGCCATCGTGCAGCGATCGCATTGCGGCGTGCGCGCCGAGCAGACCGTCGCGCCGAAGTCCATCAGCGCCTGATTGAAGTCGAACACGTGGCGATGCGGCAGCACGGCCCAGGAAATCTCCCAGAGCCGCTTCTTCATCGCGTGCGAGTCGGGCGCGCCGCGGCCGACGAAGACGCGGAACAGCACGCGCGCGACGTTCGTGTCGAGAATGGCCGCGCGCTTGCGGAACGCAAAGCTCCTCACGGCGCCGGCCGTGTACGCGCCGATGCCCTTGAACGACAGCAGCGTCTCCTCGTCGTCGGGCAGCCGGCCGTCGAAACGTTCGACCGCGTCGCGCGCGATGGCCTGGAGCCGGCGCGGACGGATGTTGTAGCCGAGCGGGTACCACGTGCGCACGACGTCGGGCTCCGGCGCCGAGGCCAGCGCCTCCAGCGACGGATAGCGCTCGAGCCACTCGTGGTATTTCGGCAGCACGCGATCGACCTGCGTCTGCTGCAGCATGATCTCCGACACGAGGATGTGGTACGGATCGTCGGTCTCGCGCCACGGCAGGCTGCGGCCGTTGCGGCGGTACCACGAGAGCAGTTGGCGGCGGAACCAGCGACGATCGGTCGCGTCGGGCAGCTTGGCGGGCGGAGTCGAGCGCGGCACGATGCCATAATAGGCGGCTTCGATGACGACTGCCGACGCGTACCGCGCGTGCCTGCGTCTGGCGCGCCAGCACTACGAGAACTTTCCCGTCGCGTCGCGCCTGCTGCCACGCGCGAGTCGTCCGCACGTTGCGGCTGTTTACGCCTTCGCGCGCACGGCCGACGACATCGCGGACGAGGGCGATCAGCCGGACGCCGATCGGCTTGCGAAGCTGGAAGAGTGGCAGTGGCGCCTGCATGAAGCGGTCGACGGTCGCGTCCCGCAGGACGACAGCGCCGCGGCGGCCATCTTCGTGGCATTGACCGATACGATGCGGCGGTTCGATCTCGAGGCGCAGATGTTCGAAGATCTGCTCAGCGCGTTCGCGCAGGACGTGATCGTCAAGCGCTACGAGACGTGGACGGACCTCCTCGACTACTGCCGGCGATCGGCGAATCCCGTCGGCCGCCTCGTGCTGCGCATCTGCGGCTATCGCGACGCGGCGTTGGACGGACAGTCGGACGCGATCTGCACCGCGCTGCAGTTGACGAACTTCTGGCAGGATCTCGCGGTCGACTGGCGGAAAGGGCGGGTGTACGTGCCGCAGGAGCTGCTGCGCGAGGCGCACGCGGACGAAGCGTCGCTGGCGGCAGGCGAGTGGCCGGGCGCGTGGCAGTCCGCGCTGCGCGAAGCCGCGGGGCGGACGCGCGAGCGGTTCACGGACGGCCGCCCGCTGCTGCAGGTCGTTCGCGGGCGGTTGCGGCACGAGCTGCGCGCGACGTGGCTCGGCGGCATGCGCGTGCTCGACAAGCTCGAGCGCCAGGACTACGACGTCTTCCGGCGCCGGCCCGCGCTCGGCGCGATCGACGCGGCGGCGATCGGCTGGCGCGTGTTGCGGTGGCGGCGCGTGTGACGCGGAAGACGAGCTTCTACTATTCGTTCCTGGCGCTGCCCGCGCCGAAGCGGCACGCGATCGTGGCCGTGTTCGATTTCTGCCGCGCTGTCGACGACAGCGTCGATCTCGAGACCGATCCGGCGCGCGCGTCTGCGGCGCTGGCGCACTGGCGCGCCGAAGTCGATCGCGTGTTCACGGATGGCACGCCGGAAACGCCGCAGGGCCGCGCGCTGCAGCCGTTCGTCGAGTCGGCACACCTGCCGCGCCGGCAGTTCGACGCGCTCGTCGACGGCGTCGCGATGGATGCGGCAGGAACACGATACGCGACGTTTGCCGATCTCGAGCCGTACTGTCATCGCGTGGCGTCGGCCGTCGGGCTCATCTGCGCGGAGATCTTCGGCTATCGCGAGCGCATCGTGCTCGACTACGCCCGCGATCTCGGTGTCGCGCTGCAGCTCACGAACATCCTGCGGGACGTCGGCGTCGACTTTCGAAACGGCCGCCGTTATCTGCCGGACGAAGATCTGGCGCGGTGCGGGTGCACCTGGAACGACGTCGACGCGGAGGTCGCGCACGCCGGGAGCGGCGTCCGATCGCCGGCCGTGCGCGCAGTGCTGGAGCTGACGGCGGGCCGCGCGCGAACGTTCTTCGCGCGCGCCGCGGCCGCGCTGCCCGCCGAGGAGCGCCGCGCCTTTCTGCCGGCGGAGATCATGAGCGGCGTCTATCAGAGTCTGCTCGGCCGCATCGAGCGGCGCCGCTACGACGTGTTCACGTCGGTCGTCCGCGTTCCGCGGCCCGTCCAGGCCGCGATCGCGCTGCGCGTGTGGTGGCTGACGCGCTGACGCGCGCGATTCCTTCGATGTCGCAGACCACTCCGCGCGGGACGGCGATCGTCATCGGCGCGGGCGTCGCGGGCCTGAGCGCGGCCGTGCGCCTCGCCGACGCGGGCTTCGCCGTGACGGTGCTCGAGCGCGCGCCGCGCGGCGGCGGGCGGACGTCCGTCTTCACGGATCGCGAGACCGGCGAGCGCGTCGACAACGGGCAGCACGTCCTGTTCGGCTGCTATCGCGAGACGTACGCGTTCCTCGACCGAATCGGCGCGGCACATCTCGCGCCGCTGCAGCCGCGGCTGTCGTTGGCCATGGCGCGCGACGACGCGCGGCAGTTCACGCTCGCGTGTCCGGACTTCAAACCGCCGTGGCATCTGGTGGCGGGAGTGATGCGCTGGCGCGCGCTGTCGTTCGCCGATCGTCTCGCGATTCTGCGCGTCGGCGGCGTGATTCAGCGCGCGCGCCGGCACGGCGCGCAGACTGTCGCCCGCGAGGCGCCAGCGGACTGGACCGTCAGCCGATGGCTGGCGGCGCACGGACAGACGCGAGGTCTCTGCGACTGGCTGTGGCATCCGCTGGCGTTCGCGGCGCTGAATCAGTCTCCCGACGTCGCCGCCGCTGCGCCGTTCGTGCGTGTCGTGGCCGAGCTGTTCGGACCGCGCGTCGAAGACTCTGCCATCGGCCTGGCCAAGGTGCCGCTCGACCAGCTCTTCGTCGCGCCCGCCGCGCGCGCGATCGAGGCGCTCGGCGGCGCCGTGCGGTTCAAGACAGAGGCGCATGTCCTCGTCGGTGACGACGCGCGCGTGCGCGGCGTGCGCATCGCCGATGGCGACCTCGTGGCCGACGTGGTCGTCTCCGCCGTCCCCTGGTTTGCGTTCGGCGATTTGTGGCCGGCCGGACCTCCGCCGCAGATCGCGGACGTCGCCAGTCGTGCGTCGCGGATGGAGAGCTCGCCGATCGTGACCGTCAATCTCTGGCTGGACGGTCCCGTCCTTCCGCAGCCGTTCGTCGGGTTCGTGCGCGGGCCGATGCACTGGGCCTTCGACAAGCGCGCGATCGTCGGCGAGACCACGCAGCATCTGTCGGTCGTGTCCAGCGGCGCCGTCGATCTCGTCAATCTGGACAACGCGGCCATCACCGCCGCGGCTGTCGCGCAGCTGTCAGCGGCGCTGCCCGAGATGCGTGCGCGCCGCGTGCTGCGTTCCGTCGTCGTCCGCGAGCATCGCGCGTCGTTTTCTCTCGCGCCCGGCGGCCCCGCGCGGCCGGGCGCCACGACGGCGATCGCCGGCTTCTATCTGGCGGGCGATTGGACGGACACGGGTTTGCCGGCGACGATCGAGAGCGCCGCGCTCAGCGGCCGCATCGCCGCGGACGCGATCGTCGCCGCATCGTAAGGGCGGCCCTTGTGGCCGCCCCGGATCGTCCGTGGCCGCCCGATCTACGGGCCGCCACGAGGGCGGCCCCTACGGTTGCGTCAAGCGTAGCCCGTAGCCCGTAGCCCGTAGCCCGTGGCCTGCGATAATGCTTCCGTGTCTTCCGTCGTCGTCCACTACGGCGAGCTTGCGCTGAAAGGCCGCAACCGGCCGTGGTTCATTCATACGCTCGTGCGCGTGATTCGCACGGCGCTACGCGACCTGCGCGTGTCGAGCGTCCGCGCGCTGATCGGCCGCATCGTGATCACGCTCGACGATCCGGCGGACTGGCCCGAAGTGCGTGCGCGGCTCTCGCGCATTCCCGGCATCGGCAATTTCGCGCTGGCGCATCACGTCGAGCCGGATCTGGACGCGATCGGCGACGCGATTGTCGCCGGTCTGGCCGGCCGCGAGGCGGCGTCGTTTCGCGTGCTCGCGCGCCGCGCCGACAAGCGGTTTCCCGTGCCGTCGCCGGGCATCGAGCGCTACGTCGGCAAGCGCGTGCAGGACGCCACGGGCTGGCGCGTCGATCTCTCGCATCCCGCGTTCGTCATCCGCGTCGAGGTGTTGACCGACGACGCGTATTTCTATTTCGATCGCGAGCGCGGCACCGGCGGCTTGCCGATCGGCACGGGCGGAAAGGTCCTGACGCTGCTCTCCGGCGGCATCGACTCGCCGGTGGCTGCGTGGCGGCTGATTCGCCGCGGATGCCGGACGCACTTCGTCCATTTCCATTCCTATCCGATTCTGTCGCGCACGTCGCAGGACAAGGCGCGCGAGCTCGTCGAGACGCTGACGCGGTTTCAGCTTCGATCGCGACTGTTCCTCGTGCCGTTCGGCCCGATCCAGCAGAAGATCGTCGTCTCCGTCCCGCCGCCGCTGCGTGTGGTCGTCTATCGCCGCATGATGCTGCGCATCGCGGAGCGGATCGCCCGCGAGTCCGGCGCGCATGCGCTCGTGACCGGCGACGCCGTGGGACAGGTCGCGTCGCAGACCATCGACAATCTGGCCGTCGTGGGCAGCGTCGCGACGCGGCCCCTGCTGCGGCCGCTGATCGGGATGGACAAGGAAGAGATCACGGCCGACGCGCAGCGTATCGGCACGTATCCGATCTCGATCGTGCCGGACGAGGACTGCTGCACGCTGTTCACGCCGAGATTCCCGGCCACGCGCGCCTCGCTTCGCGCGGTCGAGCGTGCCGAGCAGGCGATCGACGTGGCGGCGCTCGTCGACGCCGCGGTCGCGAGTCTCGAGATCCACGATTGCCGTTTTCCGCCCCGCGCGCCGCGCCTGGCGTCGCCCGACGCGTCCGTCGCCGCGATGCCGCACGACGCCTGAGCGCGCCTCTATAATTCCGTCATGGCGATTCTCAAGGTGGCCCACATGGGGCACCCCGTGCTTCGCGCGAAGGCGAAGCCGCTCACTCCAGCCGAGATCAAGTCCGCGCGCGTGCAGGCGCTGATCGACGACATGTTCGAGACGATGCAGGAGTACGCGGGCATCGGGCTGGCGGGGCCGCAGGTGCACGAAGGACTGCGCGTATTCGTCGCCGGCGTCCGATCGGCTGACATCGTGACGCCCATGACCGGCGACGACGACATGCCGTTCATCACGGTCATCAATCCCGAGATCGAGCCGATCGAGGGCGCGGCGACGGTCGAAGGCTGGGAAGGCTGCCTCAGCATTCCGGACATCCGTGGCAAGGTGTCGCGTCCGGAGGCCGTGCGTCTTCGCGCGCTGGATCGGCAGGGCCGGCGGTTCGAGCTCGTCGCCTCGGGCCTGCCCGCGCGCGTCATTCAGCACGAGGCCGATCACCTCGACGGCATGCTGTTCTTCGATCGCATGACCGGCCTCGAGTCGCTGACGTTCATGGACGAGTTCCGCCGCTACTGGGCGAAGGACGACGAGGCGTAGATGGCGAGCGCGTCTGTGCTGTCGGCGGCGGAGCACGCCGCGATCGCGCCGTATTTCACGAACCTCGATCGGCCGATCTTCGCGCTCGTCAACCTGCCGGAGACCGTGAAAGGCGCGCTGTTCGCGCGATATTCACGATCGGCGAAGCCGCTTCGCCGGCTGTTCCTCGACGAGTTCTTCGGCGACGTCTCTGCGGCTGGGCCGGCAGGCGCGGCCGCCGGCACGGCGCGCGCAGATCGGCTCTATCAGAAGGTGTTCAACGAGTACGGCGACGACTCGGTCGCCCAGCTCGGCGGCGTGCACCTGGCCGTCGAGGACGCGTCGAACATCCTGACGAAGGTGCTCGAGCGCGGGCGTCTGATGGCGTATCTCGAGCAGTCGACGCGCTACATCCCGTACACGGAACGGCGCGATGACGCGTGGCGGTTTCACGTGCCGGCCGAGCTCGACGGCCATCCGCTGCGCCAGCGCTACGTCGATACGCTTGGCGCGATGTTCGAGATCTACGCGCGCTGGATCGATCCGATGCGCGCGTGGTTCGAGCGCCGCTATCCGAAGATGGCGGGCGACTCCGACGCGGTCTATCGATCGGCGATTCGCGCGAAGGCGCTCGATACGCTGCGCGGCCTGCTGCCGGCCGCGACGCAGTCCAACGTCGGGATGTACGGCACCGGACAGGCGTACGAGTCGCTGCTGCTGCGGATGCGCGCGCACCCGCTCGCCGAAGTGCGCGCGGCCGCCGACGCGATGCTCGTCGAGCTGCGCCACGTGATCCCGGCGTTCCTGACGCGCGTCGATCAGCCGGACCGCGGCGATCGCTGGAGCCAGTACCTGGCCGACACGCGCGCGCGGACGATCGAGATCGCGCGCCGCATCGACGCCGCGCAGGGCGCGATACCGCCGGCCGACGAAGTCACGCTAACGGACTTCGATCCGGACGGGGAAATCAAAGTCGTCGCCGCCGCGCTCTACGCGGTGTCCTCGCGTCCCGACGCGGAGCTGCTGGCGATCGCGCGGCGCATGACGGCCGACGAGCGTGCGGCCGTGTTGCAGGCGTACGTTGGCGATCGGACGAACCGTCGTCACAAGCCGGGCCGCGCCTTCGAACGGACGTCCTATCGCTTCGACGTCCTGACCGACTACGGCGCGTTCCGCGATCTGCAGCGCCATCGCCTGCTCACGATCGAGTGGCAGGCCGTGACGACGGCTCACGGCTCGACACGGCCCGAGGCGATCGTCGAGGCCGGCGGGGAAGCGGACTGGAAAGAGGCGCTCGATCGATCGGCCGAGCTGCACGAGGCGCTGCACGCGGCCGGTCTGTCACACGTCGCGCCGTACGCCGTCGCGATGGCGTATCGCGTCCGCTTCGTCATGGACATGAACGCGCGCGAGGCGATGCACGTCATCGAGCTGCGCACCGCGCCGGCCGGCCATCCGGCGTACCGCCGCGTCTGCCAGCAGATGCATCGCCTCATCGCCGGCGTCGCGGGGCATCGCGCCGTCGCCGCGGCCATGCGCTTCGCCGATCATTCCGAGGTCGAGCTCGAGCGGCTCCAGGAAGAGCGCCGGCTCGAGGCGAAGCGCGCGACGGACCGTTCGTCCGCGTAGCGCCGGCGGCGATCAGATGGCGTCGTCTGGATCGACCGGCGGCCGGATGCCGTACGCGCTGAACTGCGCTTCTTCGCGCAGGTCGTGCGCCAGGTGCCGGTGTTGGGCGCGCCAGAAGCCGAAGCGCTGCGACATGGTGTCCATCAGCTTCGCCCGCGCGAGGTCGCGACCGGACGCCGCCGCTCTCGCATAGAACGTCGAGCCGAGCGCCGCATACCACTCCACCTGATGGCGCCGCTTCTGCTGATCGTGGAAGAAGCCGGTCAGCAGCAGGCACTGCGCGCCGGCGATCTCCATGATCTCCGAATCGCGGACCATGCTGCGATCCGTCACGAACAAATCGAACACGGTGGCGAGGCTGGCGGGCGCGGCGGGGAACGTCTCCTGCGACGCCGTCGACGTGGTGGCGAAGTGCGCAAGCACACTCGCGTTGTAGAGCAGCTCGTTGGTGGGAGCGTGGCCCGGGCCGGTGACGTCGCGCAGGTGCTCGAAGAAGAACTGAAACGCCCGCCGGCTCGTCACCTCGAGCCAAGAGTGCGTATCCATGCTCGACAACGGAGCAAGCGACGTGCCATCGCCGGGCGCCGTCGATCGAGGGGCGATCTCGTCCTCGTCGGCTTCCCGTCCGACGTCGTGGACGGGAGAACGACGAACGAGGCCGGTCCTACGCCTTTCGCGCCGGCCGTCGAGACGCGTCGACTCGGTTGACCGGGCTCCATGCGCCGCGTATATTCCCATCATCGAATGATGGGTATCGGGCCCGCGCTGCGCCGCGTCGTCCATCTGCTCCGGCGCCGGCGCCACGAGATCGATCTCGACGAGGAGATCGAGACTCACCGGCTGCTGCGGCAGGAGAACCTCACACGCACGGGGGTGCCGCCCGCCGACGCCGCCAACGCGAGCCGGCGCGCCCTCGGCAACGTCGCGCTTGCGCGTGAAGACGCGCGGCAGATGTGGGGATGGCCGGCGGCCGAGCGCGCGTGGCAGGATGGGCGCGTCGGTATCCGCATTCTCCGTCAACGCCCGCTGTTCGCGGCTGTCGTCATCGCCACGCTCGGCATCGGCATCGGCGGCAGCACGGCGATGTTCAGTCTCGTCGATGCGGTGCTGCTGCGCCAGTTGCCATATCGCGAGCCCGAACGCCTCGCGCGGATTTGGGAAACGAAGCCGTCCGACGGCCTCGACCGGCATGGCGTGTCGGACGCTGACGCCGCGGATTGGCTGGCACGCTCGCGCACGATCGAGGGTCTCGCCTTGTTCGGCACATCGACGACGCCGACGGTCATCGGCGTTGGCGACGTGCCGATCCAGGTGCGCGACGCGTCGGTGACGCCGAATTTCCTTGCGCTGATTGGCGTCTCGCCGATCCTCGGCCGCGATTTCAGCGGCGCGCCGGAACGCTCGGGCCCGCTCGATCGCCGCGAGGTCATCGTCAGCCATGCGCTGTGGCTGCGCGCGTTCGGCGGCGATCCTTCCGTCATCGGCCGCACGATTCGTTTGGAAGGCGTGCCGGCGGGCCTCGTCGTCGGCGTGATGCCGCCGGGATTCTCATTGCCCGAAGGCACGGAGCTCTGGACCGCCATGCGTCCGAGCACGCGTCAACGCGACGCGCGCGATGACGGAGCCATTGCGAGGCTCGCGCCGGACGCAAGCCTTGCGCGCGCACGGGCGGACCTGCAGTCGATCGCCGAGAGGCTCGCGCGCGAATATCCGGAGACGAACGCGGGATGGACGATCGCGATCGCGTCCTTGCGCGACTCGATCGTCGGCGGCCATCGCCTCGCGCTCGTGACGTTGTTCGCCGCCGTGACGTGTGTCGTCCTGGTCGGATGCGCGAACGTCGCGAATCTCCTGCTGACGCGAGGCCTCGCGCGCCGCCACGAGCTGGCCGTCCGCGCCGCGCTCGGTGCGGATCGCTCGCGCATCGTGCGCCTGCTGCTGGCCGAGACGGCGGCGATGGCATCCATTGGCTGTGCGGTGGGCCTCGTCCTCGCCGCCGCGCTCGTGCCGTTGGCCGTCAGCGTGGCCGGCGCCGACGTGCCGCGGCTGGCCGCTGCCCGCCTGGACGCCTCCGCGCTGATCTATTCGCTGCTGCTCACGGTGGCGACGACGCTCATGGCGGGCCTGCTGCCCGCCGTCCGGCTCTCGAGGATCGATCCTCGACTCGGCCACGATCTCGCCGCCGAACGGGCGACGCCGCCGGGCGCGAACATCCACGCGCAGCGCGTGATCGTGGCGGCGGAGCTGGCGATCTGCTTCGTGCTGCTCGCGGGCGCTCTGCTGTTCGCACGGACGCTCGCGCGGCTCGAGGGCGTCGACCTCGGATTCGATCCGAACCACGTCATCGGCATCGACGCGCGCATTCCGTTCTTTCGGACCCTGGCGCCCGATCGATGGCAACGCGCGGCGTCGGATATCGACAACGTGCTCGACCGGCTGCGTGCGATGCCGGGCGTCCAGGCCGCCTCGACCGCGTTGGATCTGCCGCTCGACGACAATCTCGTCCGCACCATCGTCACGCGGCCCGGTGCCTCGCGCGAATATTCGGCCGTCTATCACAACGTGAGCCCCGACTATTTCCGAACGATGGCGATGACGCTCGTGCAGGGACGGGATTTCACGCGCGGCGACGCCAGTACGCTGGCACGATCGCCGATGTCGAGCTCGAGGACGACGGCGCCGCGAGCAGGAGCGGTCATCGTCAACGAGGTCGCCGCGAGAATGCTCTGGCCGTCGGGCGACGCGCTCGGCCAGTCGCTCTCGACCAGCTTCGACTCGAGCGCGATCGCCGGCCGCCGCGTCGTCGGCGTCGTCCGCAACGTGCGCTCGGACGATCGACGACGCGACGCGCCTCCCGAGGTCTACGTGCCGTATCTGGAAGATCCGTCGTTCGCGACGACGCTGTTGGTGCGCACGGCGCTGCCGACCGATCGCATCGTGCCGTCCATTCGCCGCGTACTGCACGACGTCAGCGCGGACCTGAGCCTGGCCCACGTTCGCACGCTCGACGAGGTCGTCGATCGATCGGCGAGATCCACGCGATTCAGCGCAGTCATGATCGGCGTCTTTGCCGGGACATCGCTTCTGCTCGCCGCGATCGGCGTGTTCGGCGTCTTCGCGTTTGGCGTGGCGGCTCGGGCGCGCGAGGTCGGCGTCAGGATCGCGCTCGGCGCGACGCGCGCGGATCTTCTATGGATGTTCCTGAGACAGGCGTCCGCGCCGATCGTCGCCGGTCTGGCGTGCGGCCTGGCCGCGGCCATGGCGCTCGGACGTCTCGTGGCGTCGCTGCTGTACGGCGTGACGCCGACGGACGCGATCAGTTACGGGTGCGCGGGGCTGACGCTGGCGGCCGTGTCCTTCGTGGCGAGCTATCTGCCGATCAGACGAGCGTTGCGACGGGATCCCGCGCGCGCCTTGCGCGCCTAATCCCAGACGGCACTTGATTCGACGTACGTCGCCGCCGGCCTTCAGGCCGGCGGACCGCGCGGCGGGCTGAAGCCCGCCGCCTACGTTCGGAGAAGCGTGCGTCAACGCAACTGACTCCCGGGACTAGAGGCACTCTTAGAATTTCGGACTTCGAAGTTCGAGCTTCCCGAAGGCGTCTACTTCCGCTTGATCACCTTGCCGACGTCGAGGCCGAACTTGGGGGCGTCTCTCGTGCCGCCGATCTTGATCGGCAGCACGGCGCCCGCGCCGTTCTTGCGGAAGAGGCCGTCGAACGGCTTGATGAAGATCGACTTGAATCCGCCGACGGCCTGCGACACGGTCGCGTCCATGCGCAGCGTGCCCTTGAAGTCGAGCGCGCCGTTGCCGAGATCGTAGCCGCCGTCGAGCGCGATGCGCGCGCCCGGCACCTGGAACGTCAGCTGCGACAGGTGCGCCACGCCCTTCGCGAGATTCAGCCGGCCGTGGAGATCGGACAGCACGCGTCCGATCGCCTCGTCTTCGTCCTTGCCCTGGCTGCGGCGGCTGAGGTCCTGCAGCTTGTTCTGCACCTGCGCGTTGGTGAAGCGCGCGTCCTCGAGGCCGAATGTCCCTGTCACGCCGATGCGATTGCGCACGCGCGCCGCGCCCGGCGGCAGCTTCATCCTCGTCGCCAGCGTGACATCGCCGAGCATCACGGGCTTCGGCGTGTCGAGCACGAGCGACAGCAGATCCTCGATGCGGCCGTCGTTGATCGCGACGTCGAGCTCGACGTCGTGCCGGCCCGGGCCCGGCCGGTTCTCGATCGCGCCCGTCACGCGCATCGTCGTGCGGCCGAGCACCGCATCGACGCGCCGGAGGATCGTCGTGCCGTCGGTGCCGTCGACGAGCGTGTCGAAGCTCGACGTGAGCTGCGCGGGATGGCCGCCGAGATCGAGGCTGAAGTCGCGGACCTTCGCGTCACCGCTGACGGAGATGGACGTGAGGATGCCGGCGAAGCGGCCCGTGGCGTCGACGCGGCCCGCGATGCCGTTGATGGTCGACAGGTCCGCGTCGTCGAACGTGAAGTCGCCGGACAACGGCAGCGCCGTCGCGTCGTCGCGCTGCCAGGGACCGATGCGGCCCGTGGCGTTGACGGTGCCGCGCGGCGTCGGATTGATCACGGTCGCCGTGAACGGCATCTCGAGGTCGAACCCGATGCTGTCCACCTCCAGTTGGGGAATGGCGAAGACCAGGGCGTCGTCCTTGGGATTGCCCGGCACGAACTTCAGCTCGGCGTCGCGCGTGATGAAGCGATCGATGATCACGTCCTTCATCACGCCCGTCTTCGCGTCGTCGTCCGGCTTCAGGCCCTGGCGGCTCTTGCCCGGCGGCACGGCGATGTGGAGGCCGTCGGCGCGCACGGTGCGGACGTGCTTGCGCACCATCGACAGCAGGCCGACGTTCATCTCGAAGCGATCGATCTGAATGAACGGCGGCAGATCGGGCCGATCGGGCAGACGGAACGTCAGGGCCGTGCCGCTGACTTCGGGGCGGGGCAGCAGGGTGACGGCGATCGTGTCGATCGTGACGTCCAGATTCAGATGGCGCGACAGCTCGCGCTCGGCCATGGCCTTGATGTGCGCGGGCCGCAGCAGCCACAGGCAGGCGGCCAGCAGGGTCGCGCCCGAGACGAGGCCGGCCAGCGCCATCCATTTCGCCCATCGCGGCAGGGACACACTGCCAGCATAGCGGCCTTTTATGGGCACTTTCGGGCAAAGATCACGGGGGCTTGACTTCCTTGTGAAACAATTCACATAATTGGCTCGTCGTTCCCGGTCCCACTACTAGGCAACGACCCGCACGGTCTCCTTCCCCGGAGGCCGTTAGGCAACGCAAGACCGTTCTCGCCACTTATTTTTCTTCCTAATTACGCTCTTCCTGAATATCGGGACCGGGAACGGCGTGCCTTCGGGCCGCCACGAGGGCCGGGCTTCGGGCCACGGACTACGGGCTGCGGCGAGCGACTTAAGATCGCCCTCGTGTCAGGCCCGCCCCCGCTCCTCGTCTTCGCGAACAATCCGGGGCCGCTGACCGCGGACGGCAACAACACGTGGCTGATCGACGGCGCGGAGCCCACGCTGATCGACGCGGGCGTCGGGGCGGCGTCGCACGTCGAGGCCGTCGCGCGCGCGCTTGGCGGCCGCCCGCTGGCGCGCGTGCTCGTCACGCACGGACATGCCGACCACGCGTCCGGCGCGCCCGCGCTGCGAGCACGCTGGCCGTCGCTCGAGTGCTGGAAGTGGAAGATCGACGGCGACGACGCGTCCTGGCGCGGCTTCTCGGAGCGCCAGATCGTGCGCGCCGGCGATCGCGCCCTCGCCGTGCTGCACACGCCGGGACATGCGATCGATCACGTCTGTCTCTGGGACGCCGCGTCGCGCGCGCTCTACGCCGGCGACATGATCCGGCATCCGGGCACCGTCGTCATTCCCGCGGGCCGCGGCGGCAACCTGCGCGACTACCTTCGGTCGCTCGATCGCCTCGCGGCGTTGGAGCCGCAGCGCATCTTTCCAGGACACGGTTCCGTCATCGAGCATCCGCGCGACGTCATCGCCGAGTACATCGCTCATCGTCGCGCGCGCGAGGCGCAGGTGCTCGCGTGTCTCCGTGACGGCGTCGCTGACGTCGACGGGATCGTGGAGCGAATCTATGTCGGCCTCGCGCCCGCGCTCCGCGATGCTGCGCGCTCCACCGTGCAGGCGCATCTCGACAAGCTCCGCGACGAACAGCGCCTGCCTTGACTCGCGGCCCGACTCGCGGTTATCTCATCCGCGCGTCCATGCTCGAGCGCCTCTTCAGCCTTTCCGCTGCCGGCACGACCATCCGCACCGAGGCGCTCGCGGGAACGACCACGTTCCTGACGATGGCGTACATCATCTTCGTGCAGCCGGCGGTGCTGTCGGCCGCAGGGATGGACGCGGGCGCCGTGCTGACGGCGACATGTCTGGCGTCGGCGATCGCGACGCTGATCATGGCCTTCGCGGCGAACTATCCGATCGCCGTGGCGCCCGCGATGGGGCACAACTTCTTCTTCGCCTTCACCGTCGTGCTGGCGCGCGGCACGCCGTGGCCGGTCGCGCTCGGCGCGATTGCGATCGCCGGCGCGATCTTCATCGCGACGGCCGGCGTCGGCCTGCGCGAGCGGGTCATCGTCGCCGTGCCCGAGTCGCTGAAGCACGCGATCACGGTGGGCATCGGCCTGCTCATCACGCTCATCGGCCTCGAGTGGGGCGGCGTGATCGTCGATTCGCCCGGCACGCTCGTGACGCTCGGCCATCTCGGATCGGCGCCCGTCCTGCTGACGCTCGGCACGCTCGCGCTGATGGCGATCCTGCAGGCGCGCGGCGTGCGGGGCGCGGCGTTGATCGGGATGATTGCAGCGACGGCCGCAGCGCTCCCGCTGGGACTCACGGCGTTTCACGGCATCGCGTCCGCGCCGCCGTCGCTCGCGCCGACGTTCTTCAAGCTCGACATCGCCGGCGCGCTCAGCCCGCGGCTCATCGACGCGGTCTTCGTCTTCTTCTTCCTCGCGCTGTTCGACTCGATCGGCACGCTCGTCGGCGTCGCCGGCCGCATGGGCCTCGTCAGGAACGGCACGCTGCCGCGCGCGCGGCAGGCGCTGCTCGCCGACGCGATCGGCACGGTCGCCGGCGCGTGCCTCGGCACGTCGACGGTCACGGCCTACGTCGAGAGCTCGACGGGCGTCGCCGCCGGCGGCCGCACCGGGCTCGCGAGCGTCGTCACCGCGGCGCTGTTCCTGATCTCGCTGTTCTTCTCGCCGCTGGTGCAGATGGTCGGCGGCGGCTACAGCTCCGGCACGGGCTTGACGCTCTATCCGATCATCGCGCCGGCGCTGATGCTCGTCGGCGTGATGATGATGGAGAGCGTGCGCCACATCCGGTGGGACGACTTCACCGAGGCGCTGCCGTCGTTCCTCGCGCTGGTGACGATGCCGCTGGCGTTCAGCATCACGGACGGGATCGCGTTCGGTTTCATCACCTACGCGATCCTCAAGGTCGCGACGGGCCGTGCGCGAGAGCTCGATCCGCTCGTCTACGTCTTCGCCGGGTTGTTCCTCGTTCGGTACGCGCTATCCTGAGCGCACGCCATGTCGCTGCTGATCACGCCCGCCGAGCTGCAGGACGCGTTGTCGAGCGGCCACGCGCCGATGGTCATCGACGCGCGGCCCGCGCACGAGTTCAGCCGCGGCCTGATTGCCACGGCGCTGCACTTCGACGTCTGGGGCATGAGCCTCATCGACACGAGCGAGGCGCCGCTGCGCGCGTTCATGTGGATGGTCGGTCATCTGTGCGCGTATCGCGGCATCTCGTCCGAGCGGCCGGTCGTGATCTACGAGGACAACTCCGGCATGCGCGCCGCGCGCGTGTTCTGGCTGCTGGAGTATCTCGGCCATCCGAACGTCCAGATTCTCGACGGCGGCCTGCGCCGATGGCTCGAGGAGGGACGGCCGACGACCCGCGACGCGATCGCGCCGACGCCGGGCACATGGCACGGCTCGCTCGTCGACGGGCGCATCGCCACGTGGCGCGACGTTCGCGATGCGCTGGGCCGGCCGGACGTCGCCATCGTCGACACGCGGAGCCGGGAGGAATATCTGGGCACCGCCGTGCGGGCGAAGCGCGGCGGCGCGATCCCGGGCGCCGTGCACCTCGAGTGGACGCAGAACCTGGCGCCGGATGGGACCTACAAGAACGTCGCGGACCTGCGCGCGATGTACGACGCCGCCGGCGTCACGCCGGACAAGACGGTCATGACCTACTGCCAGGGCGGCTATCGCGCCGCGCACACGTACGTCGCGCTGCGGCTGCTGGGCTTTCCCGACGTCCGCACCTACACGGGATCGTGGAAGGAATGGGGCGACCGCGAGGATCTGCCGATTGAGTACCCGACCGCGGCGGTGTAGACTCCGACGTCTTTCCGTCCGTCGGCGCGCCGCCACAGATGTCGGGGTATGGTCGGGCAACACATCAGCAAATATCGCGTGACGGAACAGATCGGCCGGGGCGGTATGGGCACCGTCTACCGGGCGATCGATGAGACCCTCCATCGCGAAGTCGCCATCAAGGTCCTCAACACGGAGCTGAACGACCCGACGGTCGCCCGGCGGTTCCGCGCCGAGGCCGTGACCGTCGCGCGCCTGAACCATCCCGGCATCGCGACCATCTACGAGCTCCTCCAGCACGAAGGCCAGTGGCTGATGGTCATGGAGTTCGTGCGCGGCGAGACGCTCGAGCGGCTCTGCGCGCGCAAGGGCTCGCTGCCCGTCGACCAGGCCGCCGATCTCTGCATGCAGACGCTGTCCGCGCTCGCGCACGCGCACAGCCTCGGCGTCGTCCATCGCGATCTGAAGCCGGCGAATCTGATGGTGACCGACGGCGGGTCCGTCAAGATCATGGACTTCGGCATCGCGCGCGTGGCGGGCACCGAGCGCCTGACGAGCGCCGGCTTCATGATGGGCACGCCGGCGTACATGGCGCCGGAACAGGTGCTCGGACAGGACATCGACGCGCGGACCGATCTTTACGCGACGGGCGTCGTCCTCTATCACCTGACGACGGGCCGGCTGCCGTTCAAGGGCGACACGCCGTTGGAGATGGCGCAGTCGCGCATCAACGACACGCCGACGCCGGCGCGTTCGGTCCGTGACGATCTGCCGGCGTGGCTCGCGCAGGTGCTGGACATCGCGCTCGCACGCGAGCCGGAGCGGCGTTTCCAGACGGCGTTGCTGTTCCGCGAAGCGCTCCGGCGCGGGCTCGCGAATCTTCCGATCGAGACGCCGGCACCCTCGGCGCCGCCGCCCGAGCTGATTGCGACGGCTGCGCCGCGCTCGCTGCCGATTGCGACCGCAGACCCGCTGCCAGTCGCCGCGCAGATTCCGCGCACGACACCGCCGCCGGCTGCGGAGATGCCGACGATGGCGACGTCGAGGCCGGCGCCGCCGGCTGGCGCGGCGTCAGCCAGGCCGGCCGCGGGTCCACGCTGGACCATGAACACGCTCGTGCTCGCGGGCATGGCGGCGCTCGCCGTCATCGTCGTCGGCGCGAGCTTGATGCATCGGCGTGCGGCGTCGACCACGCCGCCCGACGCTGCCGCGCAGACAGCGACGTCCGATCCGGCATCCGCCGCGCCGGCACCAACCGCGGACACGTCCTCGCAACCGCCTGATGCGCCCGCGGTAGCGACGGCTGCGACGCCCGACTCGAGTGCGGCGCCGCCTTCGAGCCCTGAATCGACGTCGGCGGCCGTCGTGCCGGTGTCTGCGGCACCCGCGTCGTCGAGCGCGCCGGCGGGAGCCGCGCCCTCGGCGCCGGCACCTGGTGTCACGCCCGTCGACGGACGCGCGGCGGCGCCTGCGGCCGCCTCACGGGGCGCGGCACGCGGCCGAGGCCGTGGCGCCGCGGCCGACGCGCCGGTCGCGTTCTCCGACATACGCGCGCTCGTCGTCACGGGCAGGAAAGCCGAAGAAGAGTCCGCCGTCCTGCGATTCGACGGCGGAGCCATCACGCTCACGGCGGACAAGGGCGGCCGTGTGTACGGCCGGATGGCGTACGGCGACCTCACGAGCGCGGCGTTCGTGCGCGCGAAGAACCCGCGCTGGTATCCGACGCTGGCGGGACCGCCGTCGAACGTCGACATGCCCGGCGGCCTGTTTCGATCCTCGCGCGGCTGGCTCGCGTTGCAGTCCCGCAACAGCTATCTCATCGTGCGTCTGAACGACGACACGCTTCGACGCGTGCTCGACACCGTCACCGAGCGCACCGGCGTCAAGGTCGAGCAGCTTCCGTCGCAGTAGCTGGAGCGACGATGCTGCAGCTGCGATACGAAGAACAGGGCGCCACCAAGACCCACCGGCTGAAGCAGGGATTGACGCTCGTCGGCCGTCTGCCGACCTGCGATCTCGTGCTGTCGGACGCGAGCGTCTCGCGCCATCACGCCAGCATCAAGGTCATCGACGCCGACTGCCTGCTGCAGGACGCCGGCAGCCGTTACGGCACGTTCCTCGACGACGTGCAGATCAAGGAAGAGACGGCCGTCTCGCCAGGCGCGACGATCCGGCTGGGCGAAGTGTCGCTCGTGCTCGAGCAGCACGTCGACGAGAAGGATCTGCTGAGCGAAGCGCATCAGATCGACGAAGGGCCGGGCACGATCTTCAAGCCGATGGAGCCGGCGGACGAAGCGAGCGGATCCGACGGCCAGCTCATCCGCCTGCTCGCCGACGTCCAGCGCGCGCTGCTCAGCTCGCAGTCGCTCAGCGACGTGCTCAATCGCGTCGTCGATCTGGCGTTTCAGGCCGTGCCGGCCGAGCGCGCGTTCCTGATGCTACGCGAGTCGGCCGACGAAGCCCTCGCCGCGCGCGTGCTGCGGCATCGCGACGGGACCATTCCCCCGAATCCGACGCTCAGCCGCATGGTCGTGCGACGCGTCATGCGCGAGCGCGTTGCGATCCTCGCCGCCGATGCGACGACCGATCCCGCGCTCGGCGTCACGGACAGCATCCTGCGGTTCAACATCCGGTCGTTCATGTGCGCGCCGCTCTGGAACCGCGACGAGGTCGTCGGCGTGCTGTACCTCGACAGCCCGCGCAGCGCGCAGTTCACGTCCGCCGATCTCGACACCTTCACGGCGTTGACCAACGCGGCGGCCGTGGCGATCGAGCAGGCGCGGCTGTCGAGCCAGTTGCTCGAAGAGACGAAGCGCCGCGAGCGTCTGCAGCGCTATCACTCGCCCGCCGTGGTGAGCCGGATCATCCACGCGTCCGAGGCCGAGTCGGGCATGACCGCGGCCGAGCGCGACGTCACGATCATGTTCTGCGATCTGGTCGGCTTCACGGCGCTGTGCGAGCGCATCCCGCCGGTCCAGTCGGCCGCGCTGCTGAACGCGTTCCTCACACGCATGACCGACGTCGTCTTCGAGCACGAGGGCACGCTCGACAAGTTCCTCGGCGACGCGCTGCTGGCCGTGTTCGGCGCGCCGTTC
>CAZNMF010000261.1:0-47003 GCA_964573795.1 uncultured Solibacteraceae bacterium | reverse complement strand
GAGCGCGACGCCGCACGCGCGAACGGTCATCGGGATCGTTCGCACGATCTCCTTCGCCGACCGCGACTCGGACGGCACGGCGTTCGTGCCCTTCGACACGGGCGGTCGCGTGAGCCGGATCTTCGCCTGGCGAGGCGCGCCGCCGGACGTGCCGATCGCCGTTCGCGCGGCGACGACCGCCATCGAGCCTCGCGCGCGTGTCGAAGTTGGCGACGTGAGCGAGTCGTTCGAGCACACGATGGGCGAGCCGCGGTTCCTCGCGCGCGTGCTCGTCACGCTCGCCGCTGTCGCGTTGGCGCTGACGATGGCCGGCATCTTCGCGACGGTCAGCCATCGCGTCTCCGGCCGGACGGCGGAGATCGGCGTGCGCCTCGCACTCGGAGCCACGCGCCCAGGTGTCGTCCGCATGATCGTGCGCGAGGCACTTCTCCCAACCGCCATCGGCGCCATCATCGGCGCGTTCGCGTGTCTGGCGTGGACGCGGACGCTGCGAGGCGTGCTCTTCGAAATCGCGCCGACGGATCCGCGCGCGCTCCTACTCGCGATCCTGCTCGTGCTGCTCGTCTCGACACTGGCGAGCCTCCTGCCTGGCCGGCGCGCCAGCCGCGTCGATCCTGCTGTCGCGCTTCGCGCGGAATAGGCACGCACCCCCCTCTCCACGCCTGACCTATAATCCGCGGCCGGACATGGCGCTGATCGGGATATGGACCTGGCTCGCGGGGCTGGGCCTGCACGGATGCACGATCTGGCGGCTCGTACGACGCGGCCTCCCGGGCGCCTCGACCGATGAGCGCCTGTTCGCGGGCATCGTCGCCGGCATCGGGACGCTGTCTGCGGTGCTGCACGTGCTCGCGCTGACCGCAGGCCTCACGCTGACGCGCAGCGTGATCGGTCTGGCGGCGCTCGATATCGCGATCTGGCTGTCGATGCGGCGCGCGGCCGGCCAGACGACGCCGCGACAACCCCCAGCGACGATATCCACCACCGTCGCGATCGCCGAGATCGCCGCGGCGATCGCGCTCGTGGCGATCGTCCTCGCGTGGATCGATCACGCCTCGACATCTGCGCTCGTCGACGGTACCGATGCCGCGCACTATCACGTGCCCGTGGCCGTCAATCTCGCGCTCGGCACGCGCCTGTTCGATCTGCCGGCCACGCCGCACACCTATCCGATGGCCGGCAGCATGCTCGACGCGTGGTTCATCCTGCCGCTGGGAAGCCCGCTGCTCGTCGATTTGACGATGGCCTTGCCGTTTCTCCTGCTGGTGGCGTCGCTGCTCTGGATCTTCCGTCTCGTCACGGGCGAGTCGGGTCTGGCGTGGGCGACGTGGCCCGCGCTCGCGCTGTTCGGCACGCCGCTCTTCCGCATGAGCAGCCTCGTGTCCGCGGATCTGTGGTTCGCTGGCGGGTTCGTCGCAATCGTGGCGATCGCGCTGGCGGTCTCGGCACACCGCATCGTGCGCAGGCGCGACGTGCTGCTCGGCTCGCTTGCGCTCGGACTGCTGCTCGGCTCGAAGACGAGCGGCGCGGCCGCCGCCGTGCTCATCGCTCTCGTGTGGGTCCTGGCCGAAGGGGCGAGATGGATCGTGACGCGAGAGCCCATCGACTGGCCGTCACCGCGCGCGGGCCTGGCCGTGACCGCCGCCGTCGCGTTGCTTGCAAGCGGCGGCATCTGGATGATTCGTGACTGGATCCTGTTCGGATCGCCGATCGCGCCGCAAGGTCTGCAAATCTTCGGCATCACGATCTTCACCGGCGACGCGCTGGGACCGACGACGTATCTCTCCGTCTTCGGCGACCTGGCGAACGATCCGCACTACGACCTCGCAGGACGCGCGCGACAGTACGTCCGTCTCTGGCTCGGCCGCTGGTATCTGTGGACGCCGTGGCTGCTCGCGCTCATCCCGATCGATCTCGCGATCGCCGCGCGGCGGCGCGGCGTCGATACGGCGCGCGTCTGGACGCGCGGTCTGCTATTGACGATCACGATCGGCGCCGGCGGCGCGCTCGTCTGGCTGCTCGTCGGCGCGCCGTGGACGAGCCTCGACTGGACGCGCGGGTTCTCGCTGCGTTACGCACTCCCTGTCGCCGCGCTCGTGCCGTTTACCGCGTACGTCGCGCTGTTTCCGGCGGGATGGCGCTGGCATGCGCGCGAGACGATCGCGTCTGCCGCGATCGCCGTCGTCGCGTCGATCGGCTGCCTCCTGTTCACGTCGGCGCTGCACGGCAGCGGGCCCAGGCATGCGGACGTGCCGCCGCTGACGTGGCTCTGGTGCGTCATCTCCTTCGGCATCGTCGCCGCCGCTCGCGGCATCGCGTCGCGGCCGAAGCTCGCTGTACCCGTCGCGATTGCCGCAGCCTTCGTGGTCGCCACCGCGTGCGCGCCCGTCATCGCGGCGCGTGACGCGGCCACGCGGCAGCTTGCGACCAGCGCGGAACGGCAGGAGCGCGATGCGCTGGCCGCCGGCGCGCATCCTTTGAGCGCCGCGCGAGATCTCTATCTGACGATCCGCGCGGCGGAGGATGCGGCGAACCTACCGTGCGTCCAGCGCCGGTTCTTCGCGATCGCGCGTCTCGACGAGCCGCTGATGCTGCAGTCGTACGACCTGACGAACCGCGTGTTCTACGCCGGGCGCGACGTCGCGGCGGCGGCCCGATCCGGCCCGATGGGCCCGTGCGACTATCTGATCGCGACACAAGCCGTCATGGACACGGAAAAGGGCCAGGCGCTCGCGCGCGCGCTCACGGCGGCGACACCGCTGACGATGACGGCCTCGTCGAACGCGCTGATCGCCTTCGAGCGGCGCCGTGTGGCGCCGTAGCGCCGCCTGAGCCTCCGCCGGGGTCTCTTCCTCCTTCTTCCCCTTGCTTACCGAGACGAGAGACGCTATGCTCTCGGTAACCGAGTGAAGTCGTGAGCCGACCATCCGATCTCGTCCAGGGCACGCTCGATCTCCTGATCCTGAAGATCCTCGCGCTCGAGCCGCTCCACGGCTGGGCCGTCGGCCAGCGCCTTCGTCAGGTCTCGGACGATGTGCTGCAGGTCAGCGACGGGTCGCTGTATCCGGCACTCCACAAGCTCGAGCAGCAGGGGTGGATCAAGGCCGAGTGGCGCGCGAGCGAGAACAACCGCCGTGCGAAGTTCTACACGCTCACGCGCCCAGGCCGCCGGAAGCTCGAGCAGGAGACCGGCGACTGGCAGCGGCTGTCCACCGCAATCTCCCGCGTCGTCAAGCTCCGCGAGGTGTAGACATGGACGTCGAACGCTGGCTGTTGCGCGCGCGGCTGCGGCTGCTATCGCTGTTCTTCGGCCGGCAGCTCGATCGCGACGTCGACGACGAGCTGCGCGATCACGTCGATCGCCAGATCGCGGAGCACATTGCGGCCGGCATGACGCCGGCGGCGGCGCGAACGGCCGCGTTGCGCGCGCTCGGCGGCGTGGCGCAGCAGCAGGAACGGCTGCGCGACGCCCGCGGTGTCACTCCCCTCGTGAATCTGATGCGCGATCTTCGCGTCGCCGCGCGCATGCTCGTCAGACGGCCGGCGTTCGCCGCGACCGCAATCGCGACGATCGCGATCGGAATCGGCTCATCGACCGCGACCTTCGCCGTCGTGAACGGCGTCTTGCTCCAGCCCCTGCCCTTTCCCGAGCCTGATCGCCTGCTGCGCCTGTCGTCCGCGCCGGTCGAGCGTCTCTTCGGATTGGCCCCGGGCCTCGGCGAAGCGCCCTTCCTCGACTTCCAGCGCGGCACACGGCTCTTCGACAGCCTCGCGATGTTCGGCACACAGGCGTCGAACCTCACGGGCGCGGGCGAGCCTGCGCGCGTCGCTCGCGCCGAGGTGACGACGCGATTCTTCGACCTGCTGCGCGTCAGGCCGTCGCTCGGACGAGCACTCGCGGACGCTGACGTCTCGTCGCCGGTCGTCGTGATCGGCGAGCGTCTGTGGCATACGCAATTCGCCGCCGCGCCGGATGTCGTGGGCCGCAGCGTCCGCCTCGATGGCGTCCTACATCTCGTCGTCGGCGTGATGCCGGCGGGATTCTCGTTTCCTGACAAGGCCGAGTGCTGGACGCCGCTGGCGATCGGTCCGTCGCAAGGCGGCAACTCGTTCTTTCGCCCGGTGATTGGCCGTCTGAAGCCCGGCGCGACCGCAGCGCAGGCGAAGGCCGAGCTGGAGTCGCTGACGAAGCCCGCAGACGCGACGTCCGACAACTGGCTGACGATCGCCTCGCCGCTGAAAGATCGCATCGTCGGTGACGTCGCGCGGCCGCTCGGCGTGCTGGCGGCGACCGTCGCGTTCGTACTGCTCATCGCCTGCGCGAACGTGTCGAATCTTTTTCTCGTGCGCACGGCGGAGCGTGAGCGTGAGCTGACCTTGCGCGCGGCATTGGGAGCGGGGCGCGGGCGCCTCATCCAGCAACTGATCGCAGAGAGCCTGGCGATCGCCATTCCCGGCGCACTGCTCGGCGTCGCGCTGGCGTACGTCGCGATGCCGGCGCTCATCGCGCTTGCGCCGGCGGGCGCGATCCCGCGCGTCGAGCTGATTCGGATCGACGTCACCGTCCTGAGCGTCGCGGCCTTGCTGGCGCTGCTGTCGGCGCTCGCCTTCGGTCTGTTGCCGGCGCTCAGAGCCGCGCGCCGGTCACAGGCGCTCGTCTCGTCGACGCGCGCAATCGCGCCACATGGCGAACGGCTCCATGCGGTGTTCGTTGTCGTCGAGATCGCGCTGGCCGTCATCCTGCTTACCGGCGCCGGCCTGATGCTGAAGAGCTTCCTGCGGCTTTCGCGCGTCGACACGGGATTCAATGCGACGAACGTCGTCACCGCGGCGATCGATCTGCCCGAGACCAGCTATCGCACGGCCGCAGACGCCGAGCGCTTCCATCACGACGCGCTCGCCGCCATTGCCGCGCTGCCGGACGTGGAATCCGCCGGTGTCGTGAACTGGTTGCCGTTCGGGATGATGTCGCTCCGCGGCGACTTTGCGCTCGAGGGTGGCCGCACGTTGCCGCCCGGGTATCTCGTCATCAAACCGGCCGTCAGCGCCGACTACTTCCGCGCGATGGGCATCCGTCTGCTCGACGGCCGCGCGTTCACCGATCGAGACGACGAACGCGCGCAGCCTATCGCGATCGTCACGGCGTCCGTCGCGCGCGAGCTGTGGCCGGGCGAGCGCGCGATCGGACAGCGCCTCAGCCTTCAAACGCCGCCGCGATCGGCCAGCGACTGGCTGACGGTCGTCGGCGTGGTCGACGACATCAGGCAGGGCGGCCTGACGGAAGATCGCAGCCGCGCGATCTACCAGCCGTACCAACAGGTTCAGTCGAGCTTCTTCGTCTCGCACATGACGTTCGTCGTGCGGACGGCAGCCGATCCGACGCGCCTGCTTCCGGGCATTCGCGACGCGTTCCGGCGCATCGATCCCGACATGCCGGTGCCGACGCTCGTGCCGATGAGCCAATTGATCTCGGCGCACACCGCCTCTCCTGCATTTCAAGCGCGCCTGCTGTCGATCTTCGCCGCGGCCGCGCTCGCGCTGACGATCGTGGGCATCTACGGCGTGATGGCCTATGCGGTCACGTGCCGCACGCGCGAGTTCGGCATTCGTCTCGCGCTGGGATCGAGCAGCCGCGACGTCGTCCGGCTCGTCGTCGTCAAAGCCATCGTGCTCGCGCTCGCCGGCGTCGCGATCGGCGTGGCCGGCGCTTTCGCCCTCACGCGCGTCCTCGGGCAGCTGCTGTTCGAGGTCACGCCCACGGATCCGCCGACGTTCATCGCCGCGGTCGTCCTGCTCGCCGCCGCGGCGCTCACAGCCGCGGCCATTCCCGCGTGGCGCGCGGCGCACGTCGATCCGGTGGTGGCGCTGCGCGCGGAATAGACGTAGCGTCGGCACACTGCCCGAACAAAGCAGGGGGAGGGAAATTCGACGCCCGGCAACGCTACCATCTGCCATGCGACGTACGAGGCGACCACGTGGTCGCCCACCTCATCCCGACGTCCTCACCCCGGCGGAGTGGCGCGTGACGAATGCCGTCCGTCATGGGATGACGAATCGAGAGATCAGCCGGCGCTTGCGCGTCAGTTCCGAAACCGTCAAATATCATCTCAAGAACGCCCTTGGAAAACTCTCACTTGCGCGGCGCAGCGAGCTCCGGCGCTGGCGTGGAACGCCCGCAGACAGCGGGCTTCATCGACAAGGTGCTGCCATGACTGCAGAAGTGAAGCTGGGACCGATCGGCCAAATCTCCCGTCAGGTGAGCGACATTCCAAAGGCCGTCGAGCGGAGGGCAATTCACCTGGCCAGGCGATCCTCTATTTCTCTACGCCGGATATTGCCGCGACGTACGCGCAGCTGGTTGCCCGCGGCGTGACCTTTCGTGGAGCGCCACACATGATTCACCGCCACGACTCGGGCGTCGAAGAATGGATGGCTTTCTTCGAGGATCTTGACGGCCAGTTGCTCGCACTGATGTCGCAGGTGAAGGAGAAACCTGACCGGCGCCAGGATTGATCGTCGTCGCAACGAGTCCAGCGACACCTGTGCTCTCGGCCGCATCGCCGACGAAGACCTCGCGCGTACGGCGACGAGCGGCTCCGATGACGTCCACAACAAGAGCCCCTCCGGACGGCAGTTTGAGCGCGCGCAAAGACGATCGCCACAGCCGTGTTACGGTTCGACCCATGGACCCTCTCGCCGGATCGCCGTGGAGCGATCCCTCCACCGTCGCGGGATTCTCGAAGTCGCTGCCGAACGACACGCTGATCGCATTCGCGAAGCAGGAGCTGCGCTCGGGCGCGCGGGCGCTCGACATCGGCTGCGGCGCGGGGCGCAACGCCGTACCGCTCGCCGAGATGGGATGGGAGGTCGCGGCGGTCGATCTGTCGTGGCCGATGCTCGAGGCGGCGATCGCCCGCGCGCGACACGCGCACGTCGACGCACGCCTGCATCCGGTGCTCGCGCCGATGGAGCACCTGCCGATCGCCGGCGCGTCGATCGACTTCGTGATCGCGCACGGTATCTGGAACCTCGCGCGATCGTCGGCGGAGTTTCGACGGGGCGTCGCCGAAGCCGCACGCGTCACGAAGCCCGGCGCGGCGCTGTTCGTCTTCACCTTCTCGCGGCACACGCTGCCGCCGGACGCGACGCCGATCGAAGGCGAGTCGTTCGTCTTCACGCAGTTCTCGGGCAATCCGCAATGCTTTCTGACCGAAGCGCAACTCGTCGACGAGCTGCGCGCGGCGGGATTCGAGCCGGACGCAGGCGTGCCGCTGACGGAGCACAACCGCCCGCAGCCTGGAGCCGTCCCTACAGGCGCGCCCGTCCTTTACGAAGCGGCGTTCAGGCGATCGAAAGGCTGAGAACCTCGGCGGACTTCAAGTTCGGCCGCGATGGGCCGTCCCGACCGGTGGAGCCGCGGCGTGCTGCTCCAGCCACCGGCACCAGGCGATCGCCGCGAGGATCGCGATGCCCAAGCTCGCGTACCCGGGCACCACCGTCTCCAGCCACGTGAATCCACCCATCGCTGCCGTGATCGCCAGCACCGTGACTGCGCGACGCCGCGGCGACATCGTCCTCGCCTTCGCGCGAAGGCGCGGACGCCCGCTCATACGTCCTCGTTCAGGGGCACGACCTGCACGGCGGCGTCCGGGACGGCGCTCAGGAAGCGGTCGAGCGTGGACCCGCGCCACAGCAACTCCCATCGCGCGCGCGCGGTCTGTCCAAAGATGACGTGCGTCACGCCTTCACGCTGCGCGAAGGCGATCAGTCCGTCGGCGGGCTTGTCGGCCTTCACGCGCACGACGATCGCGCCGAGGCTCTCGGCCAGCCGGATGTTCTCGCGCAGCGCGTCCGCGTCGTCGCCCTTGATGCGCCCGGGCTGCTCCTGCGGCGTCTCGACGTACACGGCGTACCACTTCGATCCCAGACGGCCGGCGATGCGGGCGCCGGCCCGGATCACGCGTGGCGCGAGCGCGTTGGAGCTCATGCACACCATCACGCGCTCGGGAATCAACGCGGGCTCGAGCCCCTCGCGCACGCGGTAGCTGGCCGCCTTTTCGCCGACCTCGTCGGCGACCGCGCGCAAGGCGAGCTCGCGCAACGTCGAGAGATTGCCCTTCCGGAAGAAGTTCGACAGCGCCTGTTCGACCTTCTCCGGCCGATAGATCTTCCCTTCGCGAAGCCGATGACGCAGCTCCTCGACGGTGACATCGACGTTGATGACCTCGTCGGCGCGGTCCAGAAACGTGTCGGGAACGGTCTCTCGCACGCGCACGCCCGTGGCGCGCGCGACGGCGTCGTTCAGGGTCTCCAGGTGCTGGATGTTGACGGCCGTGAGGACGTGGATGCCGGCATCGAGAATCTCCAGCACGTCCTCGTACCGCTTCTCGTGGCGGCTGCCGGGCACGTTCGTGTGCGCCAGCTCGTCGACGACGCACGCCTGTGGCGCGCGACGGATGATGCCGTCGACGTCCATCTCCTCCATGAGGACGCCGCGATAGTCGACCTTCCGTCGTGGAACGATCTCGAGATCCTTGATTTGGGCCTCCGTGTCCCGGCGTCCATACGTCTCGACGATGCCGATCACGACGTCGACGCCGCGCGCGCGGAGCGCGTGCGCCTCCTGCAACATCTCGTACGTCTTGCCCACGCCGGGCGCGGCCCCGATGTAGATGCGCAAACGGGCGCGGTCCCGCTCCTGCATGCGCGCCAGCAGCGCATCGGCGGTCGGTCGCTGGTCGACGGTCATCTCGCGTGCCACTCCGCAATCCTCGCGGCTGCGCGTCTCCTACTTCGCCATCGGGCGCTCGCGATCCAACGCGAGATTCAGCTCGAGCACGTTTACGCCGGGCTCTCCGAAGAAGCCGAGCTGACGAGGCGCGGTATGCGCCGCGACCAGACGCCGCACGTCCGCCTCGGACATGCCGCGCTCCCGCGCCACTCGAGGCACTTGAAAGTCCGCGGCCGCCGGCGAGAGATGCGGATCGAAGCCGGACGCGGAGGCCGTGACGAGATCGATCGGCACGGGTGCGGTCGGATTCTCCTTCCGGGCCGCCTCGACGTTGGCCTTCACGGCCTCGATCAGCGTCTTGTTCGTGGGACCGAGCTGGCTGCCGCCGGAATTCGCGGCGTCGTAGGGCGTGCTCGTGGCCGACGGACGCGAGCGAAAGTATCCCGGCGACGAGAAGCGCTGCCCGATGAGACGCGAGCCGACGAGCACGCCGTCGCGCTCGATCAGCTGACCGTTCGCCCGCCCGGGAAACGCCATCTGCGCAATGCCCGTGATGGCCAGCGGATAGGCGATCCCGAGGATGAGTGTCGTCGCCACGGTCATCAGAACCGCGATGCGAAGGTTGTGACCGATCGTCATGACCGAAGCTCCTACGCGAGATGCAAGGCGGCCACGATCACGTCGATGGCCTTGATGCCGATGAAGGGAATGATGATCCCGCCGACGCCATAGATCAGGAGGTTGCGGCGCAGGAGCGTGGCGGCGCCGACAGGACGGTACCGCACGCCTCGCAGCGCGAGCGGCACGAGGGCGACGATGACGACCGCGTTGAAGATGACGGCGGACAGGATCGCCGACTGCGGCGTGCGCAGCCCCATGATGTTCAGCGCGCCGAGCACCGGATAGGTGGCCAGGAACATCGCGGGGATGATGGCGAAGTACTTCGCCACATCGTTCGCGATCGAGAATGTCGTCAACGCGCCGCGGGTGATGAGCAGCTGCTTGCCGATCTCGACGATCTCGATGAGCTTCGTCGGGTTCGAGTCGAGATCGACCATGTTGCCGGCTTCCTTCGCCGCCTGCGTGCCGGTGTTCATCGCGACGCCGACGTCCGCCTGCGCGAGCGCCGGCGCGTCGTTGGTGCCGTCGCCGGTCATCGCGACGAGCTTGCCGTCGGCCTGCTCGCGCTTGATGAGCGCCATCTTGTCTTCGGGCGTGGCCTGGGCCAGGAAGTCGTCGACGCCCGCTTCCGCGGCGATCGACGCCGCGGTCAACGGGTTGTCGCCGGTGATCATCACCGTCTTGATCCCCATGGCACGCAGCGCGGCGAACCGCTGCCGCATGCCGCCCTTGACGACGTCTTTCAGGTAGATGACGCCGAGCGTGCGCGTCCGCTCTGCCACGACGAGCGGCGTGCCACCGGCGCCGGCGATGCGATCGACGATGGCTTTCAACTCGGGCGGAACGTTGCCGCCGCTGGCCGTGACGTACGACGCGATGGCCTCGGCCGCACCCTTGCGAATCTCGCGGCCATCCAAATCCACGCCGGACATGCGCGTCTGCGCCGAGAACGGAATGAACCTGGCGTCCTTGTCCGCCAGCTCGCGTCCCCGGATGTGGTACCGCTCCTTGGCGAGCACGACAATCGATCGGCCCTCCGGCGTTTCGTCGGCGAGCGACGCGAGCTGCGCCGCGTCGGCCAGCTCTCCTTCAGTCACGCCGGCGACCGGCACGAATTCCGTCGCCTGGCGGTTGCCCAGCGTGATCGTCCCGGTCTTGTCGAGCAGCAGCGTGTGCACGTCGCCGGCCGCTTCGACGGATCGGCCCGACATCGCGAGCACGTTGTGCTGCACCAGCCGGTCCATGCCGGCGATGCCGATGGCCGATAGCAGGCCGCCGATCGTCGTCGGAATCAAGCAGACCAGCAGCGCGACGAGCACGAACAGCGTCTGCGGCGCGCCGGAGTAGACGGCGAACGGCTGCAGCGTGACGACGGCGATCAGGAACACGATCGTCAGCCCCGCGAGCAGGATGTTGAGGGCGATTTCGTTCGGCGTCTTCTGGCGCGCGGCGCCTTCGACCAGCGCGATCATCCGATCCAGGAACGTGTGCCCGGGATCGGAGGTCACCCGCACCTTGATCCAGTCCGAGATGACGCGCGTGCCGCCGGTCACTGCGGATCGGTCGCCGCCCGATTCGCGAATCACCGGTGCCGACTCGCCGGTGATCGCCGACTCGTCGACCGACGCAACCCCTTCGATGATCTCCCCGTCAGCCGGGATGAGCTCGCCCGCATGCACCATGACGAGGTCGCCCTTGCGAAGCGTCGCCGCCGGCACGTTCTCCATGCCGTTGCCGCCGGTGAGGCGATTGGCCATCGTCTCGGTGCGCGCCTTGCGCAGCGTGTCCGCCTGCGCCTTGCCGCGGCCTTCCGCCATCGCTTCGGCGAAGTTCGCGAAGAGCACGGTCAGCCACAGCCACAGCGTGATTTGGAGCTCGAACAGGAAATCACCGCGCCCCATGAGCGCATCCTGAACGAGACGCCACGTCGTCAGCACGCTGCCGACTTCGACGAGGAACATGACGGGATTGCGCGCCATCGTGCGCGGATGGAGCTTACGGAGCGAGTCCCACACCGCCCGGCGGACGATCTGCGAATCCCAAAGGGAGCGTCTCTGCGCCTGTGCGTGCGTCGCCATTAGAAGACCTGCCCGTTGTGCATGAGGAAGTGCTCGACGATCGGCCCGAGGCTGAGCGCCGGAAAGAACGTGAGCGCGCCGACGATGAGAATCACGCCGACCAGCAGCGCGCTGAAGAGCGGCGTCGTCACCGGGAACGTGCCGACCGACGGCGGGACGTGTTTCTTGCGGGCGAGGCTGCCCGCGATCGCGAGCGGCGGGATGATCATGAAGAACCGGCCGAAGAGCATCGCCAGCCCGATCGTCGTGTTGTACCACCTGGTGTTCACGCTCAATCCGCCGAAGGCCGAGCCGTTGTTGGCCGCGCCGGACGAATACGCGTAGAGAATCTCCGAGAGCCCGTGCGGGCCGGCGTTGAAGATGCTCGACGTGCCGAAGCCTGACGAGACGGACGAGACCGCCGTGAACATCAGAATGACGAACGAGAAGACGAGCACGGTCAGCATCGCCATCTGCACCTCGAACGCCTGGATCTTCTTGCCGAGGTACTCGGGCGTGCGGCCGACCATCAGGCCGGCGATGAAGACGGACAGGATGACGTAGACCAGCACGCCGTACATCCCCGCGCCGACGCCGCCGAAGACGACCTCGCTCAACTGGATGTTCGCGAGCGGCACGAGGCCGCCGATCGGCGTGAACGAGTCGAGCCATCCGTTGATGGCGCCACAGCTCGCGTCGGTCGTCACGGTGGCGAAGAGCGCGGTATTCGCGATGCCGAAGCGGACTTCCTTGCCTTCCATGTTGCCGCCCGGCGACAGCGCCGTCGTCGTCTGATCGGCGCCGGCGGCCGTCAACAGCGGATTGCCGCGGGCCTCGGCCCAGTACGCGACGGTGACACCGGCGAGGAAGAGGAACGCCATCGCCGCCCAGATGGCCCACCCGTGCTTTCGCGATCCCGTCAACGATCCGAGCGTGTGCGTGAGACCGGCGGAGATCGCGAAGATGCCGAACATCTCGAGAACGTTCGAGAGCGGCGTCGGGTTCTCGAATGGATGCGCGCTGTTCGCGTTGAAGAAGCCTCCGCCGTTGGTGCCGAACTGCTTGATGATTTCCTGCGAGGCGGCCGGCCCCTGCGCGATCACCTGCTTCACGCCCTCGACCGTCTGCACGGCGTCGTACGGCTTGAGGTTCTGCACGACGCCCTGCGACACGAGGAAGATCGATCCGACGATGGCAATGGGCAGGAGGATCCACAGCGAAGCGCGCACGAGATCCACCCAGAAGTTCCCGAGCGTGTCCTTCTCGCGCTGCGCGATGCCGCGGATGAACGCAATCGCGACGGCGATGCCGGTCGCCGCCGACACGAAGTTGTGGTACGCCAGCCCGGCCATCTGCGTGAGATAGCTCATGGTCGACTCGCCGCCGTACGCCTGCCAGTTCGTGTTGGTCGCGAACGACACGGCGGTGTTGAACGCCAGGTCCGGCGCGACGCCGCCAAAGCCCTGCGGATTGAGCGGGAGCCTGCCTTGCAGGCGCTGGATCGCGTACAGCGCGAGCATGGACACGCCGCTGAACAGCAGCACCGCAATCGCGTATTCCGCCCAGCGCATCTCGCGATGCTCGTCGACGCCGGTCGCGCGATACACGAGCCGCTCGATCGGACGCAGCACCGGATCGAGCCACGTGCGGCGGCGCGTAAAGACCCGCGTCATGTAGCCGCCGAGCAGCGGCGTCACCAGCCCGATTGCCAGCAGGAAGAACAGGATCTGCAGCCAGCCGTTGGCGGTCATGTCAGAACTTCTCCGGTCGCAGCAGCGCGACGATCAGGTACGCCAGCATCGCCACGGCGACGAGCAGCCCGATGACGTAATCGAGACCCACGGCTCACCTCACTTCATCAGGCGGTTGCACAGCGCGACATACCCGACGCTGATCGCGAAGAAGAGAATCGAGAGCCCGACGAACCACACATCACGCACGGCATCCCCCTTGTCGCGTACGACCTCTCGAGACCACGTTAGAGAGCCGCGCCTGAAAAGGGGCAAAGAAGTCCCTGAAAAGATCCTGAAGATGCGAGGCTGCGAGCCTGGACGGACTGTCGGGCCCGACGGCGCGGTGAGAATCGAGCGCGCGAGCGGCCCGGTTGCTACGTGGAGGGGCTGGCCTCGTCGGTCGCGAGCCGGTATCCCACCCACGGCTCGCTCAAGAGATATCGGGGATTCGCGGGATCGATCTCGATCTTCTTGCGGAGCTGCGCGACGAGCGTCCAGAGGTGCTCCGGTTGCTCGACGGCGTTCGATCCCCACACGGCCTTGAGAATCGTGCGGTGTGTCAGCACGCGATCGTGGTTGCGCGCCAGCAGCGACAGCAGCTCGAGCTCCTTCGGCGTGAGGCGGATCTCCACGTTGTCTCGAAGGACGCGGCGGCGATCGTAGTCGATCGTCAGATTTCCGAGGCGAAGATGGCCGGCGGCCTCGGGGCGTTCCGAGCGCACGCGGCGGAGCGCCACGCGAATGCGCGCCAGCAGCTCTTCGGGACCGAACGGCTTCGTGACGTAGTCGTCGGCGCCGAGATCGAGGGCGTTCACCTTGTCCGTCTCGCTGCCGCGCGCCGACAGCACGACGATGGGGACCTTCGATGTCGTCCGGATTCGGCGACAGACCTCGGTGCCCTGCACGTCGGGCAGACCAAGGTCCAGGACGATCAAGTCCGGCGATCGATCGGCGACGATCTGGAGCGCCTCCGTGCCCGTGCCGGCGATCTCGACGTCGTAGCCGCGCGCGCGCAGCAGCGGTCCGACCGTCCGTTGAATCGCGACTTCATCGTCGACGAGCAGGATGCGAGGCGGCGACGACAGGCTCACGGCACGCGCTCCGGCTCCGGTCTGACGGCGGCCGGGATCGCGATGGTGAGCTCCGCGCCGCCGTCTGGCCGATTGTCCGCCCAGATCCGTCCGCGCTCGGCGGCCAGGAGGCCGCGCGCGATCCACAATCCCATGCCCGTCCCGGACGCGCGCGCCTGGGCCGCGGCGCCGCCGCGGTAGAAGCGATCGAACAGGCGCGCGAGATCGCCCTGCGCGATCCCCTGTCCGTGGTCTCGAACCTTGATCGTGAGCTCGTCACCGCGCGAGCTGCCCGCGACCTCGATGGTCGAGCCGGGCGGCGAGTACTGCGCGGCGTTCTCCAGGACGTGCGCCAGCGCCGCCGCGGTGAGACGCGGATCGAGCCGCACGGGGACGTCGGACTCGAACCGGAGATCGAGTCGATGATGGTGCAGGGCCTCACCGACGTGATCGCGCGCGGCCGCGACGATCTCCGAGGGATGGACCCACCGCATCTCGGTGGTGATCGCGCCGGCATCGATGCGCGCCATGTCCAGTATGTTCTCGAAGAGCCGGCTGAGACGCTCGACTTCGCTGAGGATCAGATCGCTCTGGTCCTCACGCTCCGCGGCGGAGAGCGCGGAAGATCGGATGTTGCTGGCCGCGACGCGAATCGCCGTGAGCGGCGTGCGGAGATCGTGGCTGATCGATTCCAGCAGCGCCGTCTTGAGCTCTTCCCGCTGGCGCGACAGCTCGCCGGCCTTGCGCTCCTCGAGCAGCTTCGCGCGCTCGATGGCAATCGCCGCAATCCCGGCCAAAGTGTCGAGCGTGCCCGGCTCGATGGGCCGGCCGCCGGCCGCGAGAATGCCGATGGGCGTCGTCCCGGCCCGCAACGGCACCAGCCGAATCGTGTGACCGTCCACGGCCATCACGCGATGCCCCGCGTACGTGCGAGCCGACGCGTCGAACTCCAGCGACGCCTTCGCGGCGGCGAAGACCTTGTCCAGCTCGCGCCGATCGAGATCGATCGCGTGCGCGCCCGCGTCGTGCACGTTCCAATCGTCGTTGCCGGGAAGCGCGATCGCGACGTAGTCCAGGTCGAAGCGCCGCGCGATCGAGCGCGCGAGCAGCGAGATCGCCTCCTGGCTCTCGTGCATCACCAGCACGTCGCGACTCAGATCGAAAAGGCGAGCCAGCTCGTCGCGCCGAGCCACCGCCTCCTCCGTGCGCGCGCGGGCGGCCGCCGAGAGATTGCTCGCGAGAAGGCTGGCGGCGAGAAACACCACCAGCGCCACCCAGTTGTGGGGATCGGCGATCGTGAGCGTCCCGGTCGGAGGCAGGAAGAAGAAGTTGATGACGAGCATCGCCGCGAGCGACGTCACGACGGCCACCCACAGGTGCGAATAGGCGGCGATCACCAGCACCAGCAGCAGGAAGGTGATCGAGATCGTCGCCGTGTTCGTCTCGTTCAACCACTGCCTGCAGACGAGCGTGACGACGGCGATGGCGACGAGCGCAAAGAGCAGATGGACGAGGTCCAGGGGTCGTGCGTGTCGCATCGACGATCCGGGCTCGCAGTCTATCGTCAGACCGCGGCGGTCAGACCGTCTTCAGGATCTTTTCAGGACTTTCTCGAGGCGCGCCGGAATGGCGCTCAGTAGTAGACCGGCCGGATCGTGCCGCTGATCGCCGTCGGGATCGTGCCCAGCGCGAACGGCGTGTCGTCGGTGTTCTGCCAGATCGTGTTGTCGGCGCCGGTGATGAAATGCCGCGTGCCGGTCTTGGCGAACGCGACGGGATCGGCCGTCGCAGTCCACGCCGTCGATGTCGGGTTGCCCGCGCCATCCTCGGGCCCGGTCCCCGTCCCTTGCAGGACGAAGAGATAGCCCGACTTGACGACGTCGCCCGCGTGCCCGAGGTCCGACGAGATGAATCCGCTGGCGTCGCTACCCGCCGGAACGGTGCCGAGCGTCTCGTAGTCGGGCGCGTAGCCGCCATTGCCCCACGACGCGGAGAACGAGACCTGGGACGAGGTGGTCGTGCGAAGCGACGCAATCGCCGACGCTTCGTTGCCCATCATGCGCGATCGCAGCAGGCCGGGCACCGCGATCGCGGAGACAATGCTGATGACCGCGACGACGATCAGCAGCTCGATAAGCGTGAATCCGCGCTCCGAATGAGGTGTCATGGCCTTTGGCGTCCGTCTCCGCGATAGGCAGAGACGGCGCTTCCAGCAGTGCGAAAGCTATGCCAAGCCGTGCGCGGGCCGATTTGCGAGAGACGTGGCTGTCAGACACCCCGGGCCTTGCGAAACAGATATCGCGCATACACGCCGTTCGTCACGACGCCACAAAACAGCAATCCGGCCGCGATGACGATCGCCGGACGATTTTGTCCCGCCAGCCCCCACGCGAGGGCCGGCACGCCTGCCAGCCAGCTCAGGAAGATGACACGCGAGAACGCCGCCGACGGCAGCTCGTTCGCGCCGCGAGCCGGCAGCGCTCCGCCGTGCGTCGCGAGATCGCGATACCAGACGTACAGCGGCACGAGCCGTCCCTGAATGCCGACGACGATCTGGGCGAGAAACCCGACGAGGCCGGCGACGCCGTAGCACCAGCTCAGCTCGACGCGATACGCGTTCGACTCGCGCAGCGTGAGCGCGACGCCGAGACCGGTGGCGACGAGCAGCCACAATAGCGCGGCGTGCGCCTGCCACGTGGACCAGTCGCGGCGCGGCAGCGCCGGCGGTCGCGGCAGGCGATGTGCGAGCGCGCGGTGAATCCGCATCGCAAAGCTGACGAGACCCGCCGCAATCGTGAGCGCGCCGACCGGCAGCCACGCCGACGGCCAGAGGAGGCTGACGACGACGATCGCGAGGCCGGTCTCGATGAGGATCGCGCTGAGCGCGAGCGCGCGGCCTGACGGCATCGCCGCGGGCACCATCATCGGAATCAGACGATACGCCAGCCCGACGACCATCATCGTCGCCCATCCGACGGCCGCGAGATGCGCGTGCGCATACGTGATCGCGAGCGGCGACACGCGCAGCGTGCCGTGCGATCGCGCCACACCGATGACGATGCCGAGCGTGGCGGCGGCGAGGATGTTGACGAACGCGAGCGCGACGTGCAGCGCGATCGGCCACGGCGCGGCTGCGCGCGGCAGGCCGCGCCACGCGCGCATCGCGACCCAGGCGACCGCCGCGACGACGAGCCCGGCGGACCACGCCATGCCGTTGTACTCGCCGATCCAGAAGTGCGCCACCATGCCTGCCGCGCCGATCGCAAACGACGCGAAGGCGACCCAGTCCATCCGCCGCGCGGGCATCGGCACGCGCAGCGCGAGCGGCGCGACGATGTAGAAGGCGCCGAGGATCGATCCGGACAGCCAGACGAGCGTGACCAGGTGCACGAGCGCGATCATGCGCGGGTGGTAGAAGTGCGCGCCGGGCAGACCGGGATCGACGACGAGCGCGAGGCACGCGAGCGCCAGACCGGCGTGCGCGAGCGCGAAGTACGCCAGCGGAATCGCCGACGAGGGCGTGAGATCGCGGCGGTCGGGCGACGCCGCTGTCGAGGTCGTCGGGGCCATGCGGACGGCCGATCTTACGTCGCGCGGCCCTTGTCGCTGCCCGCAGCGGCGGGCGTGGCCGGCGCGGTGGGCGTCTCATCGTGCCCGTCCGACCATTCCAGCCAGTCGTCGCCGAACAGCTCGGACGGATGCGGCGTGCGGATCGTGCCGTTGCCGCACGCGAGATCCTGCGCGGGGCAGTACTTCTCGCATCCCCAGCACACGCGCTCGGGCCGGGCCGGATGAAGGATCGCGTCACGCACGAGACCACGGTACTCAGCGGCGGCCGGGCGCCGGTATGACGGCGGTCATAGGCGCCATCTTTCAGGTCGCGGCCGGCGTCGATATTAACTACAATAGAGCGAATATGGGACGCCATCACCTGGGCGCGTTCGAGCAGACGCTGCTCTACGCCCTCGTCCGCCTCGGGCCGGACGCCTCGGGCCTCGACATCGCGCGGCTGATCGAGTCGCGCACGGGCCGCCTGATCTCGCCAGGCGCCATCTACGCGGGCCTCGACCGCCTCACGGCGCGTCAGCTCGTCACGTCGAAGCTCGGCGAGCCGACGCCGCAACGCGGCGGCAAGCGGCGCCGCCTGTATTGCGCGACGCCGGCCGGCGTCGCGCGCTTGCGCGACACGCACCAGGCCCTCGGCGAGATGGCGCGCGGACTCCAGCCGAAGCTGCACTCGTCATGACGCCGCGCGATCCGCGTCCCCCACGTCTGGCGCGCCGGCTCGTCGCGTGGCGACTTCGGGGCGAGCGTCAGGAGCTCGTGCTCGGCGACCTCGACGAGGCCTTCGCCGAGGCGATCGCCGCCGGCGACTCGCCACGTCGCGCCGCACGCCGCTACTGGCGGCAGGCGCTTGCCTCGTCGTGGCCGCGGGGCCGGCAGGGCGCGGCGCCATTTCCGCCACGAGACACGCACGCCTCGCGCCATCGCACAGGAGCCGCCGACATGTGGATGCACGATCTCCGGTACACGGGCCGTCTGCTGAAGAAGTCGCCCATCTGGACGCTCGCGGTCGTGCTGACGATCGCGCTCGCCATCGGCGCCAACACCGCCGTGTTCAGCGTCGTCAACGCCGTGCTCCTGCGGCCGCTGCCCTTCGCCGAGCCGTCGCGGCTGGTCTGGATCGCGGAGCGCAACGATCGCCTGAACCTGCCGGCGTTCGCCGCGTCGATCCTGAACTACCTGTCATGGAAGGACGGATCGCAATCGTTCGAGTCGATGGGCGCGTTGACCTTCGCGACGTTCACGTTGACCGGCAGCGGCGAGCCCGAGCAGTTCGCCGGCGGACGCCTGAGCGCGTCGCTCCTGCCGCTGCTCGGTCTCCGCCCAATCGCGGGCCGCGGCTTCGTCGACGACGACGAACGTCCCGGCGCGGCGCCGGTCGTGCTGATCAGCGACGCGATGTGGCGTCATCGCTTCGATCGCGATCCCGCGACCATCGGCCGGACGATCATGCTCAACGGCGTGTCGATGACCATCGTCGGCATCGCGCCCGCGCCGCTCGCGCTGCTGTCCGGCGGCGACATCTGGCGGCCGCTGACGATCGATCCCGCGCACGAGATGCGGCTCAATCACACCATCTTCGCCGTCGGCCGCTTGAGACCCGGCCTCGGTCTCGCCGACGCGCAGGCGCAGATGAGCGCGGTTGCCGCTCAGGTGAGCCGGCAATACACAGAGATGAGGGACTGGAGCGTCCAGCTCGTCACGTTCCACGACTGGATCATCAGCCCGCAACTGAGCACCGCGTTGCTGATGCTGCTCGGCGCCGTTGCGTGCGTGCTCCTGATTGCCGCCGCGAACGTCGCGAATCTGCTGCTGGCGCGCGCCGCGGCGCGACAAAAGGAAATGGCCGTGCGCACGGCGCTCGGCGCCAGCCGCCGCCGCGTGCTCGCGCAGGTGCTCGTCGAGAGTCTCGTGCTGTCGGGGCTCGGCGGCGCGGCCGGCCTTGCGCTCGCCTTCTGGGCCGTTCGCGCGATCGACGCGGTACTGCCGCCCAATCTCCTGCCGGTCTCCGGCGTGAGCGTCGACACGACCGTGCTCGGCTTCGCGCTGGCGCTCACGATGATCACCGGCCTGCTCTTCGGCATCGCGCCCGCGTGGCGCGCGTCGCGGCTCGCGGTCACCGACGTGCTCAAGCGCACGAGCCGCGGCTCGACGGGCGATCGCCGACGCCTCGGCAGCAGCCTCGCCGCCGTGCAACTCGCGCTCGCCACGATGCTGCTGATCGGCGCGGGACTGCTGACGCAGAGTCTCATGCGCCTCCAGCACGTCAATCTCGGCTTCGATCCCGATCGGCTGCTGACCTTCCAACTCTCGCTGCCGCCCGGCCGGTACGCCGACATGCGCGGCATGACGTTCTTTCAGCAATTGCTGCCGTCGCTGCGCGCGATTCCCGGCGTGCGCGGCGCGACGATCTCGAGCGGCCTGCCGTTCGGCGCGGGCAACTACACGACGACGCCAATCGCGACGACCGGTCCGTCGGAGCTGCCGCCCGACGCCGCGGTCCCTACCGACTGGCGCATCGTCGGGCCGACGTACTTCGAGACGATGCGCATCCCGCTGCTGCGCGGCCGCGAGTTCGAGGACGCCGACAGCGCGCCCTCGTCGTTCGTCGTGATCGTCAGCCAGGCGACGGCGCGGCGGTTCTGGGGCGACACCGATCCGATCGGCCGCACGCTGCACCGCCAGCACGACGCGCGCACGTACACGGTGATCGGCGTCGTCGGCGACGTGCGTCACTCGGCGCTGACGCAGGAATCGCCGGCCATCTACTACCCGAGCAGCCTGATCGTCACACTGCCGCCGATGGACGTCGCCATCCGCACGGAGGGCGATCCCGCGTCGGTCCTGCCGCTCATTCGCCAGCGCGTGCGCGACCTCGATCCCGCGCTGCCGATCGCGACGGTAAGGACGATGGACGAGTGGCTGGCGACGAGCGCGTCTCCGTCGCGATTGAACGCGATCCTGATGACGGCCTTTGCGCTCGTCGCGCTGCTCATCGCCGCGATCGGGATCTACGGCGTGCTCGCGTACTCCGTCAACCAGCGCACGCAGGAGATTGGCTTGCGGATGGCGCTCGGCGCGCAACGGACGGGTGTGCTGGGGTTGATCGTCCGCGAAGGCATGACGGTGGGGCTTGCCGGCATCGGCGTGGGCCTCGCGGCCGCGTTCGGCCTCAGCCGATCGCTCGCGAACCTCGTGTACGGCGTGACGGTGCGCGATCCGCTGACGTACGGCCTCGTCGCGTGCGCGCTCGCGATCATCGCGCTCGCGGCCTGTGTCATTCCCGCGCGTCACGCGTCGCGCGTCGATCCGATCGTCGCGCTGCGACAGGACTAGAACAATTTTCAGCGGGGAACCGGCGGGCATGAAGCCCGCCGGCTACGACGATTCGAAACCGCGACGACCGCGACGTCGCGCTCAGGCGCGTTTGAGCAGACGGTAGATGCCGAGGAGAATGATGGCGCCGACGATCGAGGCGATCCATCCCGCGGGCTGGCCCGGCGCGTACCAGCCGAGCGTCTGTCCGAGATAGCTGCCGACGAAGGCGCCGGCAATGCCGAGGAGAATCGTGACGAGGATGCCGCCGGGATCCTTGCCCGGCATGAGGAACTTCGCGATCGCGCCGATGATCAGACCCGAGACGAGCCAGGAGATAACCGCCATGGTCGAGACCTCCAGGGGAGCGGGTTGTACGGTCAGCACGAGTCTACTCCCGCCGCGCACGATCGGGTACGTCACGATCGCGTGACGATTGTCCGCCCGGGCTCGCACGCTCGCGGTCAATCCGCGTATGCTGACCCGGAGCGAGCTGGCTTCTGGCTTTTGACTTTTAACTCTTCATCTAATTCTTCTTCGTTCGAGCCCTTCCCATCGTGCCCAGACATCCACGCATCGCCTTCACCGGCGGCTCAGGCAAAGCTGGCCGTCACGTCGTGCCCTATCTGCTCGAGCGCGGCTACGCGGTCCTCAACGTCGACGTGCAGCCGCTCGACCATCCGCACGTCCACACGCTGATTGCGGACGTCGGCGACGGCGGTCAGGTGTTCAATGCGCTCACGAGCCATCTGTCGATGGCCGGGTTCGCGGATGGCGGCGGCCGACGGCCCGTCGACGCGGTCGTCCATTTCGCCGCGATCGCGCGCAACATGATCAAGCCCGACGCCGAGACGTTCCGTACGAACGTGATGAGCACGTATCACGTGATCGAGGCGGCGACGACGCTGGGCATCCGCAAGATCGTCATCGCGTCGAGCGAGACGACGTACGGCGTGTGCTTCGCGGACGGCGACAAGGACTATCACGCGTTCCCGCTGGAAGAGGACTACGACGTCGATCCGATGGATAGCTACGGGCTGTCGAAGGTCGTCAACGAGCGGACCGCGCGCGCGTTCGCCGAGCGCACCGGCGCCGACATCTACGCGCTGCGCATCGGCAACATCATCGAGCCGCACGAGTACGATCGGTTTCCGGCGTTCATCGCCGATCCGCCGTCGCGCAAGCGCAATGCGTGGAGCTACATCGACGCGCGCGATCTGGGACAGATCGTCCATCTCGCGCTCGAGAAAGACGGGCTCGGCTTTCAGATCTTCAACGCGGTCAACGACACGATCACTGCAGATCTCCCGACGACAGAATTTCTCGCGCGCCATGCGCCGAAGACGCCAATCCGTCGCGCGCTCGGCGATCGCGAGGCGCCGATCTCCAACCGCAAGATCCGCGACGTGCTCGGCTTCCGTGAGGAGCACGACTGGCGGAAGTACGTGAAGCGCTGACGAGCACGGATCGCGCCGCGCCCTCGCGCAGACGTCAGTTGACGACAATGGGGGCGCTGGCCTTGAGGCGCTGGAACAGCGAGAACGGATCGTCGTCGAGGTCCATGTTGCCGAACGGACGGCTGTAGGCGATCGCCGCGTGCAGACGCTCGCGCGGAGACGGATGCCGGTCGCACTGCGCGAACGGGTACATGACGTCGTCGCGCTCGCCCGTGTGATAGAAGCCCATCGCGTGCCCCAGCTCGTGCCTCACGACGCCCGGCGAGATGCGCGAGCCGACACACGCGCAATCGCGGTTCTGGGAGTAGAGCTCGATCCAGCCGCCGTCGGCGGCGATTTGCGCGCGACCGCACAGCGTCTCGTCGCCGTCGACCGGCCATTTCACGGTGATCCATCCGCTGACGCCCTCGCGCGTCTCGGTGCCGCGCTCGATCCCCGCAAGGCCGAACCGGCCGCCGGTCCACGCCGCGGCATCGTCCTCGAACGCCGCGGCGACGCGTTCGACCGTGTCCGTATCGACCGGCGTGCCCGTTTCGTCGACCGTCTTCAAGTAGAGCCGCGGTGCCTCCGTCCACCGGCGGAGCGGCCGGAGCAATCCTGGCGAGTCGTAGTCGTCGCGCACGAGCCGGCGGTAATAGTCGAGATCGAATCCGCTCCCCAACGAGATGACGTCGACAGTGAGCTCTCGCGATCCAAGGGCCGACAGCGACATCGAGCGCTGAACGACACCCGGGCCGCTGATCGTCAGCCGCGGGTAGCTGCCTCCGGGCGGCAGCTCGTATCGAAACCGGCCGTCGGCGTCGGTTGTCGTCTTCGTGCCCGAGAGATCGATCGACAGACCGCCAAGCGCCTCGCCGGTGACTGACGCGACAACGCGGCCCGTCAGCATCACCGGTGGTGGCGGTGGCGGTGGCGTGACCGGCGCCTGCGTCACAGGCGACGGGGCCGTCGGCGGCCGTGACGACGAGCCGCACGCGGCGGCCAGGACGATGAGCACAGCGACGGAGAGGCGGCGCATTGACGGCCGTGGATTCTATCGCGACGACGCCGCGGCGGCTGCCAGTAGACTGTTGCCGGGATGTCCGCCGTCATCTGGATGGTGCTCGCCGCGCTCGTCGCGGCCAATGCGCTCTACGTCGCGGCCGAGTTCGGCGCGGTCGGCGTCCGGCGCAGCCGCGTCCGGCGGCTTGCCGAGGATGGCCATTGGCTCGCGCAGCGGCTCCTGCCGCACGTCGACGATCCGGCCGCGCTCGATCGCTATGTCGGCGCGTCCCAGGTCGGCATCACGCTCTCGAGCCTGATGGTCGGCGCCTACGCGCAGGCCACGATCAGCCGGCCGCTGGCCGCGCTGCTCTCCGCGTGGTGGGAGATCGCGCCGGCCGCGGCGCTGTCGGCGGCCGCGGTCATCGTCCTCGTCGCGCTGACCGCCGCGCAAGTTGTGCTCGGTGAGCTCGTGCCGAAAGCGCTGGCTCTGCAGTACCCGACGGAGACGGCGCTCGCGACCGTCATGCCGATGCGCTGGTCGCTCGTCGCGTTCCGGCCATTCATCGCGCTGCTCAACGGCGCGGCGCTGCTCCTGCTGCGGCTTGTGGGGGCGTCGGAGCACGGCCATCGCCATCTGCACTCGCCGGAAGAGATCGATCTGCTGATCGCCGAGAGCCGCGACGGCGGCCTGCTCGAGCCGGAAGAACAGCAGCGCCTGCGCCGCGCGCTGCACCTGAACCAGCGGCTGACGCGCGATCTGATGGTCCCGCGCGATCGCGTCACGATGCTGGAGATCGGCACGCCCTGGCCCGACGTGCTGACCACCGTCGCGGGCAGCCCGTTCAGCCGTCTGCCGGTCTACCGCGGCTCGCGCGAGCACGTCGTCGGCACCTTGCGCGTGAAGGATCTCGTGGAGCGCTATGCCGCCGACGGTGCCGCAGCGCTCGAGCGGCTCATGCGTCCCGTGCTGCAACTCCAGGACGATCTGCCGGCGGATCGCGCGCTGGCGCTGCTCCGCGAGCGACGCGCGCACTCGGCGATCGTCATCAATCGCGAAGGCGTGGCGCTCGGCCTCGTGACCATCCAGGACGTGCTCGGCGAGCTGCTCGGTCTGCGGCCCGCCGCTGCAGCGGCCGTGCGGCAAGGCGGGCGGCCATGACGCTGACGTCCGTCCTGCTGCTCAGCCTGCTGTTCGTCGCGTTGAACGGACTGTTCGTCTCCGCCGAGTTCGCGCTCATCGCGTCGCCGCGCCCGTCGCTCGAGCGGCGATCGTCGCACGGCGATTCGCTGGCGAAGCGCGTGCTGGCCGTGCTGACGTCGCCCGTCCGGCAGGATCGCTACGTCGCCACGGCGCAGATCGGCATCTCGCTCGCGAGCCTCGGGCTCGGTATGTACGGCGAGCACGAGCTGGCGCGTCATTTCGAGCGGCTCTTCGAGCGCGTCACCCTCGCGGGCGAGGCGGCCATAGCGACGACGCTCGCGCTGCTCGTGCTGACGGTCGCGCACATCGTGCTCGGCGAGATGGTGCCCAAGGGCATCGCGTTGCAGGATCCGGAACGTGTCGCGCGCATCGCGCACTGGCCGATGCAGGCGATGCTGTTCGTGCTCTTTCCCGTCGTCGCGCTGTCCAATGGCGTCGCGCGCTTGTGCCTGCGGCTGGTCGGCATCCGCCGCCAGGAGAACGCGCAGGAACAGGTCTACACGCCCGAAGAGCTGCAGCTGATCGTCGAAGAGAGCCAGCGCGGCGGGGCCATCCGCGACGAATCGGCCACGATCGTCCGCGAGCTGCTGGAGTTCGGCGATCTCACGGCCTCGCAGGCGATGGTGCCGCGCGTCCGCGTCGTGGGCATTCCCGCGGGCGCGACGCCGCCGCAGGTGCGGCGCATCGTGCTCGAGAACCGGCGGACGCGCTACGTGGTTTACGACGGTGACCTCGACCACGTCGTCGGCGTCGTGCACGCCAAAGATCTCCTGCGCTGTCTGCTGGACGACCGCCCGTTGACCGCCGCGGCCGTTCGTCGGATCCCGGTGGTGCCGGAGACGGCGTCGCTCGACGATGTCCTGGCGACGCTGCAGCGCGATCGCGCGCACGTCGCGGCCGTCATCGACGAGCACGGGGGCACGGCCGGCATCATCGGCCTCGAAGATCTGTTCGAGGAAGTCGTCGGCGACATCGACGAAGGCGTACCGACGCTGTCGATCACCGCGCTGCCGGACGGCTCGGCGAGGGTCGCAGGCACGGTGCGGCTGGACGAGCTCGGACGGCATTTCGACCTCGACATCGAGCACGAGGAAGTGGAGAGCGTGAGCGGGCTCGTCCTCGCCGAGCTGGGCCGCCCGCCGGTCGTCGGCGACGTCGTCGAGCACGGACGGCTGCGTCTGGCGGTCACGGCCACGTCCGGCCGCGGCGTCAAGGAAGTCCGTGCGTCGGTCCTGCCGGTCGAGCACAATGAGGGAGCGTAAGACCCATCAAAGGGAGAGCCGTATGCACACGCGAGGCACGCTGGCGGCGTTGATCGCGACGGGGGCGGTCGTCATCGTCGGCGCACAGGGCACGCTGCGGTCCGGCATCGACAAGGCGCAATTCGATCCGGCGGTTCGCGCCCAGGACGACTTCTACCGGCACGTCAACGGCACGTGGCTGGCGAGGACGGAGATTCCGCCGGATCGCGCGAGCGTCGGCACGTTCGTCCAGATCGCGGAGAAGACGACCGCCGACCTGCGCGGGGTGATCGAGGGCCTCGCCGCGCAGCCGAACAGGCAGCCGGGGAGCTCCGCGCAACAGGTCAGCGACCTCTACCAGACGTTCATGGACGAGGCGGCCATCGAGCGTCTCGGCGCGCAGCCGATCGCGGCGCATCTGGCCGAGATCGACGCGGTCAAGACGACGACCGAGCTGGCGACGCTGCTGGGCAAGCTGTCGATGGCCGGCCTGCCCGGCGCCGTCGGCGGCTACGTCGAGGCGGACGTCGACAATCCCACGAAGCATGCCCTCTATCTCGAGCAGGGCGGCACGGCGCTGCCCGATCGCGACTACTACCTCGTCGACGATCCGAAGCTCGTCGAGGCGCGCACGAAGTACGGCGAGTATCTCGAAACGATCTTCACGCTCGCGGGACGGCCGAACGCGGCCGCGGACGCCAGGGCCGTGCTCGCGCTCGAGACCGAGCTGGCGCGCGTGCAGTGGACGAACGTCGAGAGCCGCGACGCGCTCAAGACGCACAACCGGTATCCCGTGTCGAAGCTGCGCGACGACGCGCCGGGCTTCGACTGGCTGGCGTGGGCGGCGCCGCAGCACATCGACAAAGTCGACGAGTGGATCATCGCGCAGCCGTCGTTCTTCAAGGCCTTTGCCGCGATGGTGCCGACGACGCCGCTCGCCACGTGGAAGGCGTGGGTCGCGGCGCAGCTCATCACGCACGACGCGCCCCTGCTGAGCAAGCCGTTCGCCGACGCGCAATTCGCCTTCTTCGGCACGGTGCTCAGCGGCCAGCAGGTGCAGCGCGATCGCTGGAAGCGCGGCGTGCAGCTGATCGACGGGTCGATCGGCGAGGCGCTCGGCCGGCTCTACGTCGCGAAGTACTTCCCGCCGGAGTCGAAGGCGCGGATGGAGCGGCTGATCGCAAATCTCCTGGAAGCGTATCGCCAGTCCATCACGACGCTCGACTGGATGACGCCGGCCACACGCCAGGCTGCGCTGGCCAAGCTTGCGAAGTTCGGGACGAAGATCGGCTATCCGAATCGCTGGCGCGACTACAGCGGCCTTCGCATCGTCCCGGGCGATCTCGTCGGCGACGTCGAGCGCGCACAGATCTTCGAGTCCGAGTACCAGATCGCCAAGCTCAACCGGCCCGTCGATCGCCAGGACTGGCTGATGACGCCGCAGACGGTCAACGCGTACTACAACCCGCCGACCAACGAGATCGTCTTCCCCGCGGCGATTCTGCAGCCGCCGTTCTTCGATCCGGCCGCTGACGATGCGGCGAACTACGGGGCGATTGGCGCCGTCATCGGCCACGAGATCGGCCACGGCTTCGACGATCAGGGACGCCGCTTCGACGGCGACGGCCGCCTGCACGACTGGTGGACGCCCGCCGACGAGACGGAGTTCAAGAAGCGCGTCGACATGCTCGTCAAACAGTTCAACGTCTACAGCCCGCTGCCGGGCCTCAACGTCAACGGCGAGCTGACGGTCGGCGAGAACATCGGCGATCTCGGCGGCCTGTCGATTGCCTACAAGGCATGGAAGCTGTCGCTCAACGGCGCGCCCTCGCCCGTCATCGACGGTCTGACGGGCGATCAGCGTTACTTCATGGGCTGGGCGCAGGTGTGGCGCGCGAGGGCGCGCGACGAGTACCTCCGGCGCCAGGTGCTGCAGGATCCGCACGCGTGGGCGGAGTTCCGCGTGAACGGGCCGGTGTCGAACATCGACGCGTTCTACGAGGCCTTCAACGTGAAGCCCGGCGACACGCTCTATCGCGAGCCGGCGATGCGCGTGACGATCTGGTAGCGCCCGGCCGGTCGTGCGGCGCGGCGCTCACACGTCGCCGCCGATGACGTGGACGACGACGGTGCGCCTGTGCGGCGCCGTCCGGTGCTCCCACACGTAGATGCCCTGCCACGTGCCGAGCGCGAGCCGGCCGTTGGCGACGGGAATGCTCAGGTTGACCGTCGTCAGCGCCGTCCGCACGTGCGCGGGCATGTCGTCGTCGCCTTCGACGGTGTGCACGAAGAGCGGGTCGCCGTCCGGGACGAGCCGCTCGAAGAATCGCTCGAAATCGCGGCGCACGTCGGGATCGGCGTTCTCCTGAATCAGCAGGGACGCCGACGTGTGCTGCAGGTGCAGGGTGCACAGGCCCGTGTCGATCGCGGCCTGCGCGACGAGCCGCTGCACCTCGCCGGTGATGTCGCGGAAGCCGCGCCCGCGGGTCGCGACGGCCAGCGTCGAGATCGTCTGTCTCAGCATCCGTCTATGGTGCCTGCATCGCCGGCGTTTTGCCCTTGACGCCGGCGGGCGATTCGACATACATACCAGTTGGTATGTCGACCACGCCTCCGCCGTTCCGGCGCACGACCGCGCCGCCGCCCCGCGATCCGGCGCGGACGCGCGAACGGCTGCTCCGCAAGGCGTTCGCCCACGTGCACGAGGCCGGGTTCCAGGGCACGGATCTCGACACGATCCTCGACGGGTCTGGCGTGACGAAGGGCGCGCTCTATCACCATTTCCCCGGCAAGGACGCGCTCGGACACGCGATCGTCGACGAGGTCCTCGCCCCATTCACGCGCGGGAAATGGGTGCAGCCGCTGGCCGACGCGGCCGATCCGATCGCCGCGCTCATCGCCATCGTCGAGGCGACGTCGATCGCGCCCGAAGACATCCGGCGCGGCTGCCCCTTGAACAACCTGTCGCAGGAGATGTCGCCGCTCGACGAGACCTTCCGCACGAAGCTCGCGGGGCTCTTCGGCGAGTGGCGCGACGCCATTGCGTCCGCGCTCCGCCGTGGCCGCGCGCGCGGGCTGGTCCGGCGCGACGTCGATCCGGCCGAAGCGGCGACGTTCATCGTCGCCGTCTACGAAGGCTATGTGTCGCTCGCGAAGAACGCGCAGGACGCGCGCATCCTGCAGTCCGGCAAGAAACAGATCGTGAAGTATCTGAAATCCCTTCGCGCGAACGACCCCAGATGAGGAGCCCGTCATGATCACGCGTCGCCTGGAACGCCCCGCCATCGTCTCCCGCGCGGAATGGATGGCCGCGCGTCAGGCGCTGCTCGCGAAGGAGAAGGCGTTCACGCGCGCCTACGACGCGCTCAATCGCGATCGACGCGCGTTGCCGTGGGTCAAGGTCGACAAGCCCTACGCCTTCGACGGCCCGTCCGGCCGCGAGACGCTCGCCGATCTGTTCGCGGGACGCTCGCAGCTGATCGTCAACCATTTCATGTTCGGGCCCGGATGGACGGAAGGCTGCGTCGGCTGCTCGTTCGGCGCCGATCACGTCGACGCCGCGCTCGTCCACCTTGCGCAACGCGACGTCAGCTACGTCGTCGTGTCACGCGCGCCGCTGGCGGAGATCGAGGCGTTCAAGCGGCGGATGGGCTGGTCCTTCAAATGGGTGTCGTCGTTCGGCAGCGATTTCAACTACGACTTCCACGTGTCCTTCAAATCGGAGGACGCAGCCGCCGGCACCGTCTACTACAACTACGCGACGCAGCCGTATGTCGGAGACGAGGCCGCGGGCATGAGCGTCTTCTACAAGGACGACGGCGAGATCTTCCATACGTACTCGACCTACGCCCGCGGCGGCGAGCTCGGCCTCGGCACGTACGTCCTGCTCGACATGACGCCGAAGGGCCGCGACGAGCACGGCCCGCACCACAGCCTGGTGGACTGGGTCCGGCATCACGATCGTTACGATGCCGGCGGGAGCGTCGACGCGAGCGGGCGCTATCGCGCAGCGGCCGAACCGGACGCCTGCTGTCATCGCGCCGACAACGCCGCGGATCAGGCGGCGCGAACGTAGGTCCCGAAGAGCCAGTCGCCGAGCGGCAGCAGGACGTTGTAGTTCGCCTCGACGCCTCGATGGTGGATGTCGTGCCGGCGCGCGATGTCGCCCAGCCACCCCGTCTTCGGCCAGAAACCGGCGTGCACGCACAGGTGCGCGTAGTAGAACGTCACGTATCCGGCTGCAAAGCCCGCGAAGAAACCTCCGCCGATCGCGCGGCCGCCGATCAGCAGGCACAGGCCGAACACGGCGAGCATCACGACGTCCGGCAGGAACGGCGTGACGTGGACGTCGCTCATCGGATCCTCGTGATGGTGCCAGTGCTCCGCGCGCAGGGTGCGGTGCAGAAGCGATCGGTGGAGCCACCATTCCGCGAGCGGCCAGCAGACCAGCAGCCCGATCGCGCCCGAGCCCAGCGCGGCGCGGCTGAGCCCGGCCGTCCAGAGACCGGCGGCGACGAAGCCGGGTGCCGTCACGAGCTCGACGAACTGCGCCCATTTGACCCGAGCGACCACCCCCACGTGCCAGCCCTCCGCGCGGCGATCATAGCCCCGCGGCCGGCCGTGTTAGAGTCTCCGCGCCCTTGGGACTCGGAGGTTCCTCGATGCGCAGATCTCGTCACCTCGTGTGGATCGTCTTCGGCTTCCTCGTGCTCTGCAGCCGTCCTGCAGCCGCACAAACGCTCGTCGGCGCCGGCCCGGGTTATCTCTTCGATTCGCCCGGCGCGTATTGGCTCATCACCGGTCTCGGCTGGATTCCAGCCAAGACGCCGGACGCGATCATCTTCAAGCCGCTCGTCTTCAGTCCCCGGGTCGAGAAGTACTTCGGCAACGGCGGATTTCAGGGCGACGCGAACATGCTCTGGGACATTCCGCTCGCCGCGGAAATCAACGCGCATCCATACATCGGCATGGGCGTCGGCGTGCAGCACTTCGGCGACGAGGGCTTCTCCGAGACGAAGCCCGTGCTCAACATCGTGACCGGGTTCCGCTACAAGAAGCCGGAATGGCGCGAGCAGGTGGTGCTCGAGGCCGTGTACTCGTCGGGGATTCACAACGCGAACACGATGGTCATCAACCTCGCGGTGCTCTTCCCGCTTCCCGGCAGGAAATAGGAGCGGTCTGGCCCTGTCGCTGCGGGCGCGCGCGGCGCGGTACATCGCGGACGTTTGTGAGCCGGGTCACGTCGGCCCGGCTCCATCGTTGCGCGCCGTGCGATGGGTGCTTCGGCTCGCGCGGATTCTCGTCTTCATCCAGGTCGGCAAGATCACCGTCGTCGGCCGCGAGCGTCTGCCGCCGCCGGACGTGCCGTACCTGGCCGTGGCCAATCACACGCACTACGCCGACGGGCCGGTCATCGGCTTGACGCTCGGCGCCCGCGCGCGGCCGCGCTATTTCATTGCGCGCGGCGTGCTGCGCTTCGGCCGAGGACTGGCCGCGCTGGTTCTCGGCCCTGCCGGCGCAGTCGCCGTCGATCTTCGTCCGTCCGGCGGCCGGCGCGAGCTGGCGGCCGGCATCCGCCTGCTCGCGGCTGGCGAGCGTCTCGTCGTGTTTCCGGAGGGGTGGGCACACATGGACGGCCGGCACGGCACGTTCAAGCGCGGTGCGGCGTACATGGCAGCATGCGCAGCGACGCGCCGCGGCAGTCCCATTTCGATCGTGCCGCTCCATCTGCACTATCCACGGCACCCAGGTGCGTGGATGACGCGCGCGCGGCCGTCGGTGCAGTATTTCCTCACCGCGATCGGCTTCTGGCGCTATCGGCGCGGGGTCACGGCCGTCGTCGGTCCGCCAATCTCGACCGAGGCGCTGCCGGCATCCTGGGACGAGGCGACGACGTTTCTGGAAGCACGGATTCGCGGGCTGGCCCCGGCGCCAGCGCGGTTGTAACGGACCGGAACGAGGGGTGTATCGCAATTTGCGGCCGACGGCCCGGCGGGCCTGACGGTCAATGAGCAGTGAACGGAGCTCCCCATGGCCAAGAGTCTGCGCGCGTCCGAACGTATCTTCGCCGCCCTGTTGTGGATCGTCTCCATCGCGTTCGCCATCTTCCTCATCGGCCTGGGCAACCGCGTCATCGCCGATCTCCCCCGCTTGAGCAGCGAAGTGACCCGCGATCAATTCGCGGATCGGGCGGCGCTCGAGGCTGCGCGCGTCGACGGCACGGCGCTGCAGCGCGAGATTCGCGACATCGACGACAATCTCGCGCGCGCCAGGCTCACGCAGGAAGCGGCCGACAACGCGTATCAGTCCGCGCGATCGGCCTACGCGAACTGGATCGCCAGTCGCGTCGCGACCGTCGATCCGAGCCAGGATCCCGAAGTCCTGACGCGCACGCGCGCGCTCGACGCCTTGCAGGCGCGCAATCGCGACGCCGAAGCGGCGGTCGAACGGCTCACCAGCGATCGCCTCGATCGGACGCAGCGCCTCGACGCCAGTCATCGCCGCGAGGCCGATCTCCTGGCGGCTGCCGATACGGCCTACGAGCGTGCGCAGTTTCGCCAGGAGCTCCGCATCTTCCTCGCCCGGCTCGCGATTACGCTGCCGCTGCTGGTGCTGGCGGCGTTCTTCGTGGCGCGGAAACGTCACAGTGACTACTGGCCGCTCATGCGCGGATTCGTGCTGTTCGCCGCGTTTGCGTTCTTCGTCGAGCTCGTGCCCTATCTCCCGAGCTATGGCGGCTACGTCCGATACGGCGTCGGCATCCTGCTGACAGCCGTGGCGGGCCACTACATCATCAAGGGCATGCGGCGGTACCTTGCGCAGCGCGAGGCGCTCGAGCGGCAGTCCGATGCCGCGCGCCGCACGGCGTTGACGTCCGACGATGCCTTGAAGAAGCTCGCCGCGAAAGTGTGCCCCGGCTGCGATCGACCGCTGCAGGCCGGCGACGGCGCGCCGGCCGACTTCTGCGTGCATTGCGGCCTGCGCCTCTTCGATCACTGCCCGCAGTGCTCGACGCGCAAGAACATGTTCTTCCGCTTCTGCCCCACCTGCGGGCTCGCCGCGCCCGCGGCGGAATCACGATCGCCGGCCGGCGGCTGATCCGCGCGTCCGCCGCGTCCGATATGCTGGCGCCAGGCCAGCTCGACGATGGCACAGACGCTCGTGGACTCGCTCGCGGCGCACGGAAGCCTGGCGCTGTTCGGCCTGCTCGTGCTCGGCGTGGCCGGCCTGCCGGTGCCCGATGAGACACTGCTCATCATCGCCGGCATGCTCATCGACCAGTCGCGCCTCCACGCCGGACCGACGTATGCCGCCGCGATGTTCGGCAGCGCCGTCGGTATCACGATCAGCTACCTGATCGGACGGGCCGCCGGCATCATCGTGATCCAGCGTCACGGACACCGCCTGCGCGTGCCGACCGACAGCATCGAGGACGTGCGGGCGGTCTTCAGGCGGGCGGGCAAATGGAGCCTGACGTTCGGCTACTTCGTGCCCGGCCTTCGCCACCTGACGGCGCTGGTCGCCGGCGCGGCCAATCTCGAGTTCGGTCTATTCGCCGCGTTCGCATACAGCGGCGCGATCGTCTGGTCGATCACGTTCATCACGCTCGGCGTGTATCTCGGCGATCGCTGGGAAACCGCAGCGCGCGAGATCGAGATCCACGGCCGCATCGCCGGCATCGTCGTGCTGCTGATGGGCGCGGCGGCGCTCGCGTGGATTACGCGGCGGAAGGGACCGACTCGGCGCGGCTCATAGACTAACGGGCGTTTGACGAGAGGCGAAGTCCTCCTTCGCCTAAGGCGCTCGCTTCGCGAGCTGGCTTCGGAGGACAACCTTCGCGTGAGCGCCCTGACGCGGCTTGCCAACCGTAGCCGCGAGCGCAGCGAGCGTTTGGCGAAGGTTGGCGGAGAGGAAGGGATTCGAACCCCTGGAAGCCTTTCGGCTTCAACGGTTTTCAAGACCGCCGCCTTAAACCGCTCGGCCACCTCTCCGTGCCAACGATTCTAGCTCGGGACCGTCGCCACGGCCGGCTCGCGACCGCCTGCGGACACGCGCGACGTTCATCAGGCGCGAATGATCTCGAGGCCGACGTACGGCTGCAACGCGTCTGGCACGACGACCGAGCCGTCCTTCTGCTGGCCGTTCTCGAGCACCGCGATCAGCGTGCGGCCGACGGCGAGGCCCGATCCGTTGAGCGTGTGCGCGAACTGGTTCTTGCCGCCGCCTGCGGGCTTGTAGCGAATCTGCGCGCGCCGCGCCTGGAAGGCTTCGGTGTTGCTGCAGGACGAGATCTCGCGATAGGTCTGCTGGCTCGGCAGCCAGACCTCGATGTCGTACGTCTTGGCCGACGCGAAGCCCATGTCGCCGGTGCAGAGCAGCACGCGCCGATACGGCAGGCCGAGCTTCTCGAGCACGGTCTCGGCATTGCGCGTCAGCGACTCGAGCTCGTCATAGGACTGCTCGGCCGTCGTGAACTTCACGAGCTCGACCTTGTCGAACTGGTGCTGACGGATCAGTCCGCGCACATCCGCGCCGTACGACCCGGCCTCGCTGCGGAAGCACGGCGTATAGGCCGTGTATCGCAACGGCAGTCGCGCGCCGTCCAGGATTTCTTCACGGTGCAGGTTCGTCAGCGGCACTTCCGCCGTCGGGATAAGGAACAGGTCCCAGTCGCCGGCGATGCGAAACAGATCCGGCTCGAACTTCGGCAGATTGCCGGTGCCCGTCAGCGCCTTGCGATTCACGAGGAACGGCGGCTCCACTTCGCGGTAGCCGTGCTCGCGCGTGTGCAGGTCGAGCATGAAGTTGATGAGCCCGCGCGCGAGGCGCGCGCCGGCGCCGGAGAGGACCGAGAATCGCGCGCCCGACATCCGCGTCGCGCGCTCGAAATCGAGGATGCCGAGATCGACGCCGAGATCCCAGTGCGGCTTCGGCTCGAAGTCGAACGCGCGCGGCGTGCCCCAGCGCCGCACTTCGGGGTTGTCTTCCGCGGACCTGCCGACCGGCACGCTCTCGTGCGGGACGTTCGGCAGCGTGAGCATCAACGCCTCGCGGCGCGTTTCGATCGCGTCGAGCTCCACCTCGTGCGTCTTGATCTCTGCGGCGCGGGCCTTGTTCGCCGCGAAGATCTCGCTCGCGTCCTGCCCTGCCTTCTTTGCGCGCGCCACGGCCTCGCCGGCCGCGTTCTGCTCGCGCTTCAACGTCTCGACCAGGGGAATCAGCCGCCGGCGCTCGGCATCGAGCGAGGCGATCTCCGACAGCTCGCGCGACGGATCCATCCCCCTGGCGCGCAGACGGGCCTCGACCTCGGCCAGGTGATCGCGGACGAACGCGGCATCGAGCATGGCCCTTCATGCTATACCGCGGCGCGGAGTCCCTGCGATACGATGCAAGGCTCAGCGCGCTTGCCGATAGAGGGATCTCAGGCAGGTCCGGCGCGGGCGTCGCGCCGCCCGGGCCACGACGTGCAGTCGCCGGCAGTTTCGAAGGAGCCCCAGTGCCCAGCGTTCGCAAGGCAGTCTTTCCCGCGGCCGGACTCGGCACGCGCTTTCTTCCGGCCACGAAGGCGCAGCCGAAGGAGATGCTGCCGCTCGTCGACAAGCCGATCATCCAATACGGCATCGAGGAGGCCAAATCCGCCGGCGTCGACGACATCGTCATCGTCACGGGCCGCGGGAAGAACGCGATCGAGGATCACTTCGACGTCTCGATCGAGCTCGAGACGTTCCTCGAGACGCGCGGCAAGCGCGATCAGGCCGCTGAAGTCCGATCGATCTCCAATCTCGTCAAGCATCTCGCGTACGTGCGGCAAGGCGAGCCGCTCGGCCTCGGACACGCCGTGCTGACGGCGCGGCCGCTCGTCGGCCACGAGCCGTTCGCCGTCATCCTGGCCGACGATGTGATCGACGCGACGCCGTCGGCGCTGGCGCAGATGATCCGGATCTTCGACGAGGTGCAGGGACCGGTCGTCCTCGTCGAGCGCGTCCCGAAACAGCAGATTTCCGGCTACGGCGTCATCGCGTACGAGCCGGTCAAGCCCGGCGTCTACCGGGTGACGGACCTGGTCGAGAAGCCGTCGGCGCAGGAAGCGCCGTCGGATCTCGCGATCATCGGCCGCTATATCCTCACGCCCGACATCTTCGACGCGCTCGTCGACGAGGCCGGCTCCGTCAAGTCGGGCGAGATTCAGCTGACCAACGGCCTGAAGCGTCTGCTGGCCAAGCGCGAGATTTACGCCTGTGAGGTCACAGGCGTGCGTCACGACACCGGCAACAAGCTCGGCTTTCTGAAGGCCGTGATCCACTTCGCGCTGCAGCGGCCGGAGCTGGCCGAGCCGCTTCGCAAGTACCTCGATTCGCTGCCGAGATAGGCTCGGCGCGCTACTTGGATTCGGTGGTCGTCGGCTTGGCCGCCGGGGCGTCGGCCTTGGGCGTCGACTCGCTCTTGGTCGAGTCGCCAGTCTTGCTGGCGCCGGCCGTGTCCGTCTTCGCCTTGTCTCCGCTCGAGCCTGACGCTCCCGATTTGGCGTAGTCGGTCACATACCAGCCGGCGCCCTTGAACTGAATCGCCGGCGACGAGATCTGCTTTTCGACGCGGCCGCGGCACGAGGGGCATTCCGTGACTGGCGGATCAGAGAACTTCTGGATGCGCTCGAACCGATGGCCGCACGACGTGCAGAGATATTCGTAGAGAGGCATCAGCTAGTCCGTCCGACACGCCATTATAGATAATCGACTCGGCTGCTCACGCCTATGCCCGGCACCCTGTTCGTGGTCGCGACGCCCATCGGCAATCTCGAGGACCTGACATTCCGGGCCTTGCGCACCTTGCGCGAAGTCGACCTCATCGCCGCTGAAGACACACGACGAACCAGCCGGCTGCTCGCCCACTACGACGTGCGCAAGCCGCTCGTCAGTCTCCGCGAGCACAACGAGGCGCGTGAATCGCCGCGCCTCGTCGAACGCCTGACGCGCGGCGAGTCGATCGCCCTGGTCTCGGACGCCGGTACGCCAGGCATCTCGGATCCCGGCCAGTTGCTCGTGCGGACGGCACGCGCGGCCGGCATCAAGATCGTGCCGGTGCCAGGCCCGAGCGCCATCACGGCGGCCCTCTCAGTCTCCGGGCTCGCCGGAGAGGCGGGATTCGTCTTTGCCGGGTTCCCTCCGCCTTCCGGGTCGGCACGTACGGCGTGGTTCGAAGAGCTGCAGTCAGAGTCTCGAGCGATCGTCTTTTTCGAGGCGCCACACCGTATCCAACGAACTCGCGCAGACGCGGACCTATTTTTTGTCAATAGACCTATTTTGTATGCGAGAGAGATGTCTAAGATAAACGAAAATTTGGTCTACAAACGAAACTCAAGCCATAGCGAGGCTAAGCAGCCGGATGACAGGGGTGAATACGTGGTCATCATTGGCCCACGTGACGAGACGGCAACAGAGGCAATGGCTTCAGAGGTAGCCAATATTTTTGGCCTGATAACAGAACATGTGATTCAGGATCAAAACGCTGGAATCGTGGCGACCGCGGCGATTCTCGGATTGCACGAACGGCAGGTCAGGAAAGCACTGAAACAGGCGCGTTTTTCGGCCAAGCGCGCGGAAGACGCCACGTCTTGACCATCTCGCCGGCCTTTTGCTAGCGTTGGCCCGCGGGTCTTCCCCCCACGACACGCTGGAGGCCGATTCTCGGATGGCCAGACCCTCGCAGCCCAAGCCGGCTCGCACGGCTCGTCGTCGCGACCCTGTGTCGCGGCCCCTCGCCAAGCCGTTGCGGACGACGAGTGCGGCATCGGCCGGGCTCGCGACGCGGGTGCCTTTGGTGGCCCCGCATCAGTCGCTGCTCGGCCCGAATGCGGAGGCCGTCGTGCTGTTCCAGGCGGCGGTCGAAGCCATGCAGCGACATCAATACGCACAGGCCGCCAGCCATTTCAGGGCTCTGCTCGACGCATTTCCTTCCGAACGTGCGCTGCTCGACCGGGCCCGCGTCTATCTCGACCTGTGCGAACGGGAGATTCAGCGGCGCCCGTCGGCCCCCATCACGCCCGAGGAGAAAGTGACGGCCGCGACCGCCGCGCTCAACGACGGCCGCGATGCGGACGCCGAGCGGCTGGCGCGTGACGTGCTCGCCGCCTCGCCGGATCACGATCTCGCGCTGTACCTCCTCGCCGCGGTCAACGCGAGGCGCGGCGACGCGGATGAGGCGCTCGCGTGGCTCAGGCGGGCGATGGACGTGAGCCCGGACGTTCGTGCGCAGGCCCGGCACGATGCGGATTTCGAGCCCCTGCGCGATCTCGCGCCGTTCCAGCAGCTCATTGACGCGCCGATTTCTGCACAATCTGGCGCCCGGCGCCAGCGACGGCCCCACCTGGATCGATAATCATGGGGCGAGCGGTCCTGCCGGACCGCCCCGCCCTCATGACCGATCTGCACATCGTCATCCTCTCGGCCGGCAAAGGCACGCGCATGAAGTCTGCGCTGCCCAAAGTCCTGCACCGGCTGGCCGGCCGTCCCATCATCGAGCACGTGCTGCAAACCGCCAGCAGCCTTCGCGCCGCCAGCACGACGGTCGTCGTCGGCCACGGCGCCGAGCAAGTACGCGAGGCGCTCGCCGCGCGTCCCGGCCTGCAGTTCGTCGTCCAGTCGCCGCAGCTCGGGACGGGACATGCGTTGCTGCAGGCGGAGTCCGTGCTGAGCCGCTCCAAAGGACTGGTGCTGCTGCTCTACGGAGACGTGCCGCTGCTGCAGCCGTCGACGCTCGAGCTGTTGCTCGAGCGTCATCGCGCCGCGAGCGCTGCGGCCACCGTCCTGACCGCGGAGCTCGCCGATCCGTACGGCTACGGCCGCATCGTTCGCGACGCCGTCGGCGTCATCGCGCGCATCGTCGAAGAGCATGACGCCTCGGCCGACGAGCGCGCGATCCGCGAAATCAACAGTGGCATCTACGTGTTCTCGCTCTCGGGCCTCTTCGATGCGTTGCACGCGCTGGCGACGGACAACGCGCAGGGCGAGTACTACCTGACCGATCTCGTCGCCGCCTATCGTCGCGCTGGCCGCACCGTCGAAACGCTGTGCCTGAACGACACGGCGGAAATCCGAGGCGTGAACTCGCGCGTCGATCTCGCCGATCTCGGCCGCGTGCTCTTCGATCGCACGCGTCGCGCGCTGATGCTCGGCGGCGTGACGCTCGTCGATCCGGCGACGACGTACGTCGAGGCGGGCGTCCTCATCGGCGAAGACACGACGCTCGGACCGAACGTCGTCATCACGGGCGCGACGACGATCGGGCGAGGGTGTCACGTCCACGCCGGCTGCCGTCTGACCAACGCCACGCTCGGCGACGGCGTCACCATCCTCGATCATTCAATCGTGACCGACTCCGAGATCCAGGCCGGCGCGTCGGTGGGGCCGATGGCGCATCTGCGGCCGGAATCCGTCGTCGGTCCCGGCGCGAAGGTCGGCAACTTCGTCGAGCTGAAGAAGACGTCCCTGGGCCCCGGCTCGAAAGCCAGCCACCTTGCGTATCTCGGCGACGCGACGATCGGGGCGCAGGTCAACGTCGGCGCCGGCGTCATCACCTGCAACTACGACGGCGCCGCCAAGCACCAGACGATCATCGAAGACGACGTCTTCGTCGGCAGCGACTCGCAACTGGTGGCGCCGGTGACGATTGGCCGAGGCGCGTACGTCGCGGCCGGCTCCTCGATCACCAGCGACGTGCCACCGGACGCGCTCGCCGTGGCGCGAGCGCGGCAGACGAACAAGACCGGCTGGGCCACGGCGCGACGAGCCGCACGCAAGAAGGAGAAGCACTGATCATGTGTGGCATCGTCGGTTACATCGGCGACAAGCCGTTGCTGCCCGTGCTCATCGAAGGCCTTCGCCGCCTGGAGTACCGCGGCTACGATTCGGCCGGCATCGCCGTCGTGCGCAATGGCGAGATGCAGATCCGCCGCAGCCCGGGCAAGCTGTCGAATCTCGAGGGCGTGCTCGCCCGAGAGCCGGTCGACGGCGCGTTCGGCATCGGCCACACGCGCTGGGCGACGCACGGACGTCCGTCGGAAGAGAACGCGCATCCGCATCGCGACTGCACCGGACGCATCGTCGTCGTCCACAACGGCATCATCGAGAACTATCTCGAGCTCAAGCACGAGCTGATGGCTGAGGGCCATCGCTTCGCGACGGAGACCGACACGGAGATCGTCGCGCACCTGGTCGAGAAGGAGAGCCGCGGCGATGGGCTCGTCGCCGCCGTGCGGCGCGCGCTGACGCGCCTCCGCGGCCTCTTCGCGCTCGTGCTGATCTCGGCGGACGAGCCGAACACGATCGTCGCCGCCCGCAACGGGCCGCCCGTCGTCGTCGGCCTCGGAGACGGCGAGTTCTTCGTCGCGTCGGACATTCCGGCGATCCTCGCGCACACGCGGCAGATCGTCTTCCTCGAGGACAACGAGATGGCGGTCGTGACGCCGGCGGGCGTGACGTTCACGGATTTCGCCGGCGCCGTTCATGCGAAGCAGCCGCAGCACATCAGTTGGGATCCGGTGATGGCCGAGAAGGCCGGCTATCGCCACTTCATGCTGAAGGAGATCTACGAGCAGCCCTGGGCCGTCCGGGAAACCGTGCTCGGCCGGACGTCGCTCGAGACCGGCCAGGTGTTTCTCGAGGAGATGCACCTCGACGCGAAGACGCTTGCCGGCATCGAGCGCGTCGTCATCCTCGCGTGCGGCACGTCCTGGCACTCGGGGCTCGTCGGCAAGTTCCTGATCGAAGAGATGGCGCGGCTGCCGGTCGAAGTCGACTACGGGTCGGAGTTCCGCTATCGCCGGCCGATCGTGAACGAGCGCACGCTCGCGATCGCGATCACGCAATCGGGCGAGACCGCCGACACGCTCGGCGCCCTGCGCGAGGCAAAGCGTCTGGGCGCGCGCAGCGTTGCGATCTGCAACGTCGTCGGCAGCATGGCGACGCGCGAGTCCGACGGCACGGTCTACACGCACGCCGGTCCCGAGATTGGTGTGGCGTCGACGAAGGCCTTCACGTCACAGCTCGTCGCGCTGCACCTGCTCGCGCTCGCGCTCGGACAGGCCCGCGGCGCCGTGGGGCCGCAGCTCTCCAAGCGTCTCGTCCAGGAGCTGGATCAACTGCCGCTTCGGATCGAGGAAGCGCTGAACGTCGACGCGACGATCGAAGATCTGTCCGCGACGATTCAGCACCGCCGTGATTGCCTGTACCTCGGCCGCGGCATCAACTATCCGATCGCGCTCGAGGGTGCGCTGAAGCTGAAGGAAATCTCCTACATCCACGCCGAAGGCTATCCGGCCGGCGAGATGAAGCACGGCCCCATCGCGCTGATCGACGAAGACCTGCCGATCATCGTGCTCGCCAGCGACGATGGGCTGTTCGAGAAGGTCGTGGGAAATATCCAGGAAGCGAAAGCGCGCGGCGGCCGCATCATCGCGGTGACGCCGGCGTCACGGGTCGAGGCGCTGGAACAGGTCCTGACGAAACCGCGCGACGTCGTGCTGCCCGTGCCGGACGCGCATCCGCTGCTGATGCCGGTGCTGATGACGATTCCCGTGCAGCTTCTCGCGTATCACGTCGCGGTCCGTCGAGGCTGCGACGTCGATCAGCCGAGGAACCTCGCGAAGAGCGTCACGGTCGAATAGGCAGGAGCTCCGTCGACGGTCGCCGCCGGGCTCACGTCCAGCCGTAGGGGCCGCGCTTGTGGCGGCCCGAGAGTCGAGATCTACCGCGCGGCCGTGGCGCCGCACACCTGATTCGCGATCGCGAGCAGGTCGTCGTCCGAGATGTGCTTCTGCTGGTCGGCGAGGGTCGTCATGCGGCGGTACACCTCGTCGACGTCGCGCCGTGACAACGTGAGCCCGAGCCGCTCGCACGCCGTCTGCACGGCGTGGCGGCCCGAGTGCTTGCCGAGCACGAGCGAGCTCGCCGGCGCCCCGACGTCTTCCGGCCGCATGATCTCGTACGTCCGGCGATCTTTCAGCATGCCGTCCTGATGGATGCCGGCCTCGTGCGCGAACGCGTTGCGCCCCACGATGGCCTTGTTCGCCTGCACGCGCTGGCCGGTGATCTCCGTCAACATCTGGCTGCTTTCGAACAGATGCGGCGTCTTCACCTGCGACTTCACCGGCAGGAGATCCGGCCGCACGTGCGTGATCATCACGATCTCTTCGAGTGACGCGTTCCCCGCGCGCTCGCCGATGCCGTTGATCGTGCACTCCACCTGCCGCACACCGGCCTGAATCGCCGCGATCGTGTTCGCGACCGCCAGGCCGAGATCGTCGTGGCAGTGCGCGCTGAAGATCGCCTTGTCGCTGTTCGGCACGCGCGTGATGACGTCGCGAAAGAAGCGCCCGATCTCGTCCGGCGTCGAGTAGCCGACGGTGTCCGGCAGGTTGACCGTCGTCGCCCCCGCCTTGATCACGGCCTCCACGACGCGGCACAGGAAATCCGGATCGCTGCGCGTCGCGTCCTCGGCCGAGAACTCGACGTCGTCGGTGAAGCCGCGCGCGCGCGTGACCGCGTCGACGGCGCGCTCGAGGCAGGCCTCGCGCGTCATGCGAAGCTTTCGGCTGAGGTGGAGGTCGGAGGTCGCGATGAAGGTGTGAATCCGGCCGCGGCGCGCGGGGGCGATGGAGGCGCCGGCCTTGTCAACGTCGCCCGTCGCGCAGCGCGCCAGCGCCGCCACGACGGGCTCCGTAACCGATTGGGCGACCCGCTTGACGGCCTCCGCATCGTCTTCCGACGAGATCGGAAACCCCGCCTCGATGATGTCCACGCCGAGCGTCTCGAGCTGCCGCGCCAGGCGGATCTTCTCGTCAATCCGCATCGAGAAGCCCGGGGCCTGCTCACCGTCGCGCAGCGTCGTGTCGAAAATGACCAGTCGATCTGACATGGGACTGCCAGTGTCGCGCCCGTCGGGCCCCAAAGTCAAGATTATGATGTTTAGATTACTAGTCGATATGCTTATTGGCAGGCCAGACTGACGGCCGCGAGGTCCGACGATGACGTTCGAGGATTTGCGCGTGTTTTGCGCCGTTGCTGCAGAGCGCAGCTTCTCCAGAGCCGCGCGCAAGCTGCGGCGCACGCAGCCGGCCGTCAGCCAGGCGATCCGGCGGCTCGAAGCCGCCGCCGGCGAGCGCCTGATCGACCGCTCCTCGCGCGACGGGACGCTGACCGATGCGGGCCAGCTGCTGCTCGATTACGGGACGCGCCTGCTGCACCTGGCCAACGAGGCCTCGATGGCGGTTGGCGCCCTCCGCGAGGTGCGCCAGGGACGCGTCCTCGTCGGCGCGAACGACGGCGGCGTCTATGCCGTCCTGCCCCTCGTCGCCGCATTTCAGCAGCAGTATCCCGGGATCGTCGTCGACGTGCGCCGCCTCGCGGCGCGGCAGATGGCCCAGGAAGTCCTGCTGCGATCCGTCGACCTCGGCGTCCTGACGTTCAATCCGCCCGAGCGCGAGCTGCAGTCGATCGTCGTCGCCGTCGACGAGCTCGTCCTGCTCGTGCGGCCCGATCACCCGCTCGCCGGCCGCGATCGCATTTCGATGGAAGAGATGGGCCAGCAGACCGTCATTGCGCACAACGATCCGTCGCCGATGCGCGATCGCGTGCTGCAGATGTACGAGCAGCGGCATGCGCCGCTCAACATCAAGCTGGCGCTGCCGAGCCTCGACGGCATCAAGCGCGCGGTGGAGATGGGACTGGGCGTCGCGCTGCTGCCGCGCCGCTGCGCGCTGGCGGAAATCGCGCGAGGCGATCTCGTCGAAGTGCAGGTGCCCGATCTGCGATCGCCGCGGCAGGTGCGGCTGGTTCATCGTCGAGACACGGCGTTGTCGCACGCGGCGCGCGCGTTTCTTGAAGTCGCGCGGACGTTCGGCGAGCAGACCTCGTCGCCGGGAGCGGGTGAGACGAAGAAGACGGTGAAGGGACGCCGGACCTGAAGGTCCGGCGCTCCGAAGGGCAAGGTCCGGCGTCCTTTTCAGCGCCAGCCAGAGACGTACGGCAGGTTCGCCGCGACCTGCTCGACCTGCTCGTAGTGATCGACGAGCAGCGCCGTCGCGTCCCAGCCGCCGGACATCAGCGCGGATCGCACGGCCTCGGGCATGCCGAGCGGCACCGTGACCAGGCCGGCAGAGATCGTCTTGGCGGAAAGATCGACGGCGCACGTGACGGACGGATCGGCCTCGACGACGGCCATCAATTTCTCGATCTGATCCGGCGTCACCGTGGCGCACGGCAGGCCGATCATCAGCGAGTTGCCGAAGAAGATCTCGGCGAACGACACGCCGACGATCGCGCCGATGCCCCAGCGCGCGATCGCCTGCGGCGCGTGCTCGCGCGACGATCCGCAGCCGAAGTTCGATCCGACGAACAGGATCCGCGCGCCCTGGAATGCCGGCTGATCGATCGCGTGCGTCGTGCCCCGCTCGGCAAGCTGCTTGCGGTCGTCCTCGAACAGGTGCTGCTCGAGGCCCTCGAACGTGATCGTCTTGAGAAACCGCGCGGGGATGATGCGATCGGTGTCGATGTCGTCGCCGCGCACGACGACGCCGCGTCCCTCGACGCGCGTGATCTTGGAAGACTGGCTCATGGCTCAATGTCTCGCTTCCTGAAAGGCGTCAGACCGCCGCTGGCTCGTTGATCGGGAACGACCGGATGTCGACGACCTCGCCGGCAACCGCCGCGGCCGCCACCATCGCCGGGCTCATCAGCAACGTCCGGCCCGTCGGGCTGCCCTGCCGGCCCTTGAAATTGCGGTTCGACGACGACGCGCAGACCTCGCGGCCTTCGAGACGATCGGGATTCATCGCCAGGCACATCGAACAGCCCGCGCCTCGCCATTCGAATCCGGCGTCACGGAAAATCTGATCGAGCCCTTCCTTCTCCGCCGCGACCGCAACCTTCTGCGATCCGGGCACGACGAGCGCGCGCACGTGCGGCGCGACGCGATGGCCGGTCACGACGTGCGCCGCTTCGCGGAGATCGGACAGACGGCCGTTCGTGCACGAGCCGATGAACGCGACGTCGACGCGCGTGCCGGCGATCGGCTGTCCCGGCTGGAAGCCCATGAAGTCGAGCGCCTCGGTGAGGCCCGCACGCTCGGGCGACGTGACGTCGTCGGGCTTTGGCAACCGTGCGCCCACGCCGACGGACTGTCCGGGATTGATGCCCCAGGTCACGGTCGGCGCGATGTCCTCGCCCTGCAGGCGAATGACATCGTCGTATGGCGCGCCCGCGTCCGACGCCATGCCGCGCCACCAGGCGACGGCCTTGTCGAACGCCGCGCCCGACGGCGCGAAGCGGCGACCGCGCAGGAACTCGAACGTCGTGTCGTCCGGATTGACGTAGCCGACGCGCGCGCCGCCTTCGATCGACATGTTGCACACGGTCATGCGCTCGTCCATCGTCATGCGGTCGAACACGTCGCCGGCGTACTCGTACGCGTAACCCGTGCCGCCCTTCACGCCGAGACGGCCGATGATCGTCAGGATGACGTCCTTCGCGTAGACGCGCGGCTTCAGCGCGCCATTGACCTCGATGCGGCGCACCTTGAGCGGCGAGAGCGCGAGGCACTGCGACGCGAGCACGTCGCGCACCTGCGACGTGCCGATGCCGAACGCGATGGCGCCGAACGCGCCGTGCGTCGACGTGTGGCTGTCGCCGCACGCGATCGTCATGCCGGGCTGCGTCAGGCCCATCTCCGGCCCGATGACGTGCACGATGCCCTGCGATCCGCTGGCGAGGTCGAAGAACTGGATGCCGTAGTCGCGGCAGTTGCGCTCCAGCGCGTCGGTCATGCTCTCGGCCATCGCGTCGGCGAACGGCCGCGCCTGGGCGCGCGTCGGCACGATGTGATCGATCGTCGCGAACGTACGCTGCGGCGCGCGGACCGTCCAGCCGCGCTCGCGCAGCTCGGCGAACGCCTGCGGGCTGGTCACTTCGTGGACGAGATGAAGGCCGATGTAGAGCTGGGTCTGACCGTTCGGGAGCGTGCGCACGGTGTGCGCGTCCCAGACTTTCTGAAAGAGGGTTCGAGCCATGGCTAATCCTCAATCCTATCAGGCCGCACGATTCCGCGTGCCATGCGCGTATCTTGCGACGACGCACGCGCGGCGTCCAATAGAATGTCGTGATTAGCTGATTCCCGTGGACTTCCTCTCGTCACTCAATCCCGCTCAACGCGACGCGGTCCTGCACACCGAGGGCCCGCTCCTGATCCTGGCCGGCGCCGGGTCGGGCAAGACGCGCGTCATCACCTACCGCATGGCCTACATCATCGCCGCGCAGCTCGCGCAGCCCGGCGAAGTGCTGGCGGTCACGTTCACCAACAAGGCTGCCGAGGAGATGCGCGAGCGCATCGAGCGCGTGCTCGAGGGCGACTGCCGCCAGATCTGGCTGTCGACGTTCCACTCGCTCTGCGCCCGTCTGCTGCGCCGCGAGGCGCCCGCGCTCGGCCTGTCGCGCGACTTCGTCATCTACGACTCGTCCGACCAGCTCGCCGTCGTCAAACGCGCGATGAAGGAGCTGAACGTCGACGAGAAGTTCATCCAGCCGCGCGCGGCGCTGTCGCGGATCAGCCAGGCCAAGAACCGGATGGAGACCCCGGAGACGCTGCGCACGTCGGGCTGGAGCCTGCGCGACCAGCAGATCAGCCGCGTCTACGAGGCCTATCTGCGATCGCTGTCGGACGCCGGCGCGCTGGACTTCGACGACCTGCTGCTGAAGACCGTCGAGCTCGTCGAGACGAGCGAGCGCGTGCGGGAGACGTACGCGCGTCGATTCCGGTACATCCTCGTCGACGAGTATCAGGACACGAACCGGCCGCAGTACATCCTGATCCGCCGCCTTGCCGAGATCCATCGCAACCTGTGCGTCGTCGGCGATCCGGACCAGTCGATCTACAAGTGGCGCGGCGCGGACCTGCGCAACATCCTCGATTTCGAGCGCGACTTCCCCGACGCGCACATCGTCAAGCTCGAGCAGAACTACCGGTCGACGCAGGTCATCCTC
>CAZNMF010000260.1:0-3109 GCA_964573795.1 uncultured Solibacteraceae bacterium | reverse complement strand
CGTCGCCCAGATGCCGACGGTCGCCCCGCCAATGACGCCCCAGCCAACGGGCGCCAGCGCGGACTTCAGCATGAGGACGACGACGTGGCCCGGCGTGGCGCCGAGGGCCTGACGCGTGGCGAACTCTCTTGCCCGGGACGCACCAACCTGCGCCAGCACGCCATGGAGCCCACCGGCCATCAGACCGACGGCGAAGATCGCAAAGCTGACAAGGATGGCCGCTCCGGCATTGGTCGCCGCCGTCTGGTGCCAGAAACGGTCGCTCAACGGCGTGACGTTGACGTACTGGCCGGGCGCCACACGGCGGATGGCCGACGCGAGCGCCCGCCTCGCCGCCCCAACGTCGCCGCGCTCGCGCGTGACAACGTAGATCATGGACATTTGCTCGGTAATCGAGCTGGAAAATGACGCGTAGATGGTCGGCTTGGGCGTCGTCCCGACGGCGGTCTGCTGCAGGGCGCGCACGACGCCGACAATCCGGGCTGGCGCAAGGCCCGCCCCGTAGCTGATGAGCTGCCCGACCGCACGCCGGGGATCGCCAAAATACGTCGCCGCAAATGGCTCATTGACCACGACTGCATCGTCTGGGTCGCCGGGCCGCAACAGATCGCCGGCTTCGAGCCGCGCACCGAGTGCGCGAAAGTACCCTGGCGTCACCGACTCGAAACCCACCGCCCTGAGCGGGCCGCTTCGATGGACGGGAATCAGGAGGCGGCTCCAGCTCGCGAACAGCGGCGGGTCCGTTGCCAGTCCCACGACTCGACCGCCTGGCGCTTCGTCCGCCGCCGCGTCAATCGCCGCAAGGTAGGCTCTGTACCGGGCCAAGCCATCCCGATCCCCCGATTCGGAAGGGACGCTGACCTCCACGGTCAGCACACTACGAGGATCGAAGCCGAGATCGGTGGTCAGGAGCTTTGCCGCGGAGCTCGCCGCCACCTCCGTGCCCAGCAGCAACGCCAACGCGATGCCCACCTGAATCGCGATCAGGCTGGCGCGGGAGACGCGCGTGCGGCGGGAGACGGTCGGCGTCGTCTCTTGCGCGTACAGCGTCTGACCGCCATGGACGGCCAGACAGACCATCATCCTTCCTAACCAGAATGCCCCCGCCACGCCGGCGGTCGCGGCCATCTCTCGCGCGCCGATCGTCATGCGGCCGAGATCGAGCGCCGCAAACGCCGGCTCTCGGGCGGTCAAACGCATCACGAGCTCGGCGAGCGCGAGGCCGATCGCCGCCGTCGCGGCAGCGATCACCGCCCCTTCGAGCAAACACTGTCGCGCGAGCTGCCCGTTGGTCGCACCGAGGCACCGCCTGGTCGCCACGTCGGCGCGCCGCTCGAGCTCGACGGCGATCGCCACGCCGAGCGCATTGACCAGGGCCAACAGGCCCAACCCTAGCGCCCCCCACGCGATGATCGTGGAGACCTCGGCCGTCCGGCCGAACAGCACGCGCGGCAGCGGCGTCACGGCAAACGGCGCCCCGCACTGCGCGTGAAGTTGCGCCGCGGCCGACGCTGTGTCCATGTGCGGCGGGAGCCTCGCCAGCACATATCTCTGGGAGGAGACATGTTTTTCGACGTCCGGCGGCAGCGCGCCGTCGCGCATCGGCAAAATGAAGTCGGCCACCTGCGGCGTGTCTGCCTGGGCCGGCTTCCACGTACCAACACCAAACCCGCGAGGAAGGATCCCGACGATCGTGACAGGGGTGATCGAGTCGTCGCTATTCCAGAGATCGACCCGGCTGCCGATCGCCTCGGAGGCGGCGCCAAATAGCCGCGTGGCGGCCTCATTGGTCACCAGCGCGGCGCCGGCATCGAGATCGGCGGGCCACACAAAGAGCCGCCCCCGTTCGGCCCGCGTGCCCGTGACGGTGAAGAAGTCCTTCGTCACGCGCATGGCGAGGACGCTCTGTACGCCGTCAGACACATGAACAAACGTTCTATGGTCGAACGTGAATGCGGCGGACACCGGGAACACGTGTTGACGTGCTTGCCACGAGCCGTACTCGTCGACGGGGCCGCTGACGGAAAAGAATTGACCGCTTGGACTGTCTGCCCTGAGCGGGCCCACCCTGACGACGTGGTTTTCGTCGGTCATGGGAAGACGAGGCGTCAGGACGCGGACGCACAAGGACGTCAGCATGACGACGCCGGCCATCGCGGTGGCAAGCGTCCCCATGATCCATGCGGCCGCCGCGGGGCGGTATCGCCAGAAACCCAGAGCCTGCCGGATCCTCATGAAATCTCCGCGCTCACCCGAGTTGATCGTGACGATGATACGCGCGGATGGCCATGCGATTTCGTGGTCGGACGATCCCAGCGCCGGAGCCGACGGGTTCCAGCCGGCAGCCACGCACCGCCGTTCCAGAGCCCTCGAGGCACGATCACCGGACGCGCGACCGCCGTCCCGAGGCTCGCGACCAAGGATCACGACATCGGCGAGTCACATTCCCGAACCGCGCGACCTGGATCTCCAAGCCGCGCGACCTGGTGATCCGATCCGCGTAGGTCGCTGTCACCAGATCGCCGACCGACGTTCCGAGGTGCGCGAGGCACATGCACGTGCCGCGCGAATCGCGGTCACCACGTCCGCGAGTCGGGATCCCGAGGCGCGCGGGGCACGATCACCGACCCCGCGACCCACGATCACCAGACGCGCGACCCACTGTCACTTTTCTGCGCGCGCGTAAGTGTCTGATTTCGCAGTCGTTGCACTACATCCCGGAACGGAGACCCGATCGGTCCGAAAGTCGTCCGGGGATCTCCGGATCGTGATCCGGGCGATCCCGGCATGTCGCACGGGAAGTCGCGGACGCAGGTCGTGCGTACCCGGAACCGGCACGGGACGCCGGGAATGTAGGACGGAACGCACGGGAAGCGATCCGGGCGACGGGTAGCAGTGCGCCGGGCGCCTCCGGTATGCGATCCGCGGCGCCGGTGATAGCGGCCCGGGACGACACGGCAGCGAGACGGGACGTCGCGGCAGTGAGGCGGGACAGTGCGCGAGCAGGTCGGGCGAGTGGAGATCGTGAGTCGCGAGAGACGAAACGCGCTGGGCGGCCACAAGGGCCGCCTCTACGGGCAGACCGGCGGCGGCCGCACGCTGATCCGCA
>CAZNMF010000259.1:0-2251 GCA_964573795.1 uncultured Solibacteraceae bacterium | reverse complement strand
AGGACGCCCCGGTCGATTCCGGCATCTCGTGCCATCACTTCGGCTACGTGCGAAATCCCGCGCGGCTTCGTCAGAAGTGGCGGACGCAGGTCAAGCAGTATCGCGACGGGAAATGGGATCGCACGCCAGGCTTCGTCTTCGATCTCGCGCCCTTCGACTGGTTCGACGATCAGTTCCTCGACGACATCGCGATCTACGATGGCCCGCTCATCGACGCGGTCGTCCAGGATCCCGCCGAGTTCGTACGCGACGACTATCGACTGCTCGCGCGCCTCGCGGGTTCGCCAGAACGCCTGGACGCGCTCAAAGCTGTGCGCCGGCCCGACGATTCGCGCTGACGAACGCGCGCTCAGGCGCGGTGCTCGCTCAATCGCTGATGGATGGCCCCGACGGCCTCGGCGGCCCGTTCCCACGTGAAGGTGCCGGCCGCGCGCGCACGGCCGACCGCGCCCATCGCCCGGCGGCGCTCCGGATCTCGAATCAACGCCAACAGCGCCCGACTCAACTCGTCGACATCGGTGCCCGAAACGAGAATGCCGGTCTCGCCATCGGCGACGGCCTCGGCCGCGCCGCCGGAGGATCCCCCGATGACGGCCAGCCCGCTCGCGGCGGCCTCGAGGAAGACGATCCCGAATCCTTCGACATCGCTGCCGTCGACGCGGTTCGGATGCACGAAGCAGTCGGCGGCTGCGTAGTACGACGGGAGCCGCTCGGCGGGCACGGCGCCGGCGAAGTGGACGTGCGCGTCCAGGCCGAGCTCGCGCGACAACTGCTGCAGGCGCGCGCGCTCGTCGCCGTCGCCGACGATGACGTAGCGCAGCGCGACGTCGGGCACCAGCCGCGCGATCGCCTGCAGGACAAGGTCGTGTCCTTTGCGGCGCTGCAGACGTCCAACGGTCAGCAGCACGAACGTGTCCGGCGCGGCGAGCTCCGCACGAAGCGCTGCCGCGTCTGGCACGTCGGGCCGGAATCGCGACGCATCGACGCCCGGATAGACGACCGTGACGCGGCCGTCATCGACGCCGAGCGAGCCGACGGCTCGCGCAGTGGCGCGGCTGTTCGCGACAATCGCGTCGGCGCCACGCAGGACGCGTCGCATCAGCAAGCCGAGCTCGCGCGATTCGGCCTGACACGCGATCTCCTCGCCATGCGCCCAGCAGACGTACGGTCGCCGCATCAACTTCGCGACGGTCCACACGTCCAATCCTTCGGGAAGCGACCGGCCGCAATGGAGCACGGAAGGCGCGACCCGTCGAGCGAGCGCCCAGAGACTCGACACGCCGCGCCAGTGAGCGCGGATGCCGATCGGATGCGCGAGCCCCCACTGCGTCGAGCGCATCGGCGCACGAATCACGTGCAGCCCGTCTTCGTCGTGCGCGAACGCCCGCTCGGGCCCATCGCACAGCACGGTGACGTCGACCGCCATGCGCCGGTAGACGTTCGCGAGGAACTCGCCGCTGCCGCCGATCTGCGGAGGGAAAACTTCCGACACGAGTAGCGCACGTGATGCCGGCCGGCTCGCCGACGTGCGCGGGCTGCCGCTCATCGAGGCGCCACGGCGGGCTCGCGCGACGCCTCGAGCGCCAGGCGGCCGGTCACGGCCGACAACGCGAGCACGTGCCACCAGACTTCAGCGTACTGGTAAGACAGGAACGTCCCGGCCACGATGAAGACGATCAATCCGCCTTCGAGGCCCGCCGCGTAAATCGCCAGCTCGGAGGGCTTGCCGTTCTTCGGCGGCAGCCGTATCGCCGCGCGGCAGGATCGGAAGGCATAGACGAGCGCCACCAGGAAGATGGACAGGCCCACATAGCCGGTCTCCGACAACAGCGTGAACCAGCTACTGTGGCAGGCCCGGCCGCGTCCATACAGCCCGCCCGACGCATCGTACTGATCGTATAGCGATGGATACGCATTCATGCCGATGCCCGTCAGCGGATGGTCGTTCGCCATGACGACGGCGACCTGCCAGAAATAGAGCCGGCTGGCCGATGACGCGTCGAGCGAGTTGGGATCCTCCACCGCCGCGTCGATCGTGCTCATGCGTTCCCAGAACGCGTGCGGCAACACGGCCAGCGCGAGCACGAACAGAATCCCCGCAGCCATCAACGCCCGGACGCGATAGCGTGACCGCATCGCGAAATGGCCGCCGAGCGCGATCGCCGCGAGGAAGCCGCCGCGTGAGTACGTGGACAACGCCCGGTAGAGCACGCCGACGGCGAGAAACTGCTCGAACCGCCGCTCGTACAAC
>CAZNMF010000258.1:0-5164 GCA_964573795.1 uncultured Solibacteraceae bacterium | reverse complement strand
CTCGACGTGGCGCTCCCTGTCGACCTTCCCCGCCGCTGGCTCGAAGCCAATGACGTAGTAGGACCGGCTCTCGTCGAGGATGGCGGGCACCTGCGCCTCCGGCGCGTTCGTGTTCGAGACCGTCCGTCCACCGGTGATGTCGGCGATCACCGGCAGTGAATCCAGGCGCTCGCGCATCCGTCCCGCGCCCAGCGGATCGGTGTTGTCGTCGACGGCGAGGCCGGCCGGGTCGAGCACGTGGATGGTCATGTTCGCCGCGTGAGCGGCGCGCTCGAACATCCTTCGCGCCTCGAGCAATCGGCCCGAGCAATCCGTCGCGCCCGGGAGTCTCGTGAACGTCGGCGTGATCACGCCAGGAACTACCGGCGGAATGTGCGTCGGCTTCATCGCCTCGAACGTGCGCACGTACGTGCCGACGAACATCACGACTTTGGGCCGCTGAGAGACCGTCTTCAACGTGTCCGCCAGGCTCGTCATCGCTTCGAGCGTGCACAGACCACACAGACATTCGCCCTCTTCGTAGTGCTCCGGGTTGAGGAGCTTCTCGCAGCCAGGCTCGTGGCAGGTCTCCGCCACCGCGAATGGGCGGTTGATCGCCGCTTTGAGGCGCGCGTGGTCTGCAGTGAACCCTTGTTGCGCCCCGGCCTCGGCGTTCGGCTTCGTGAAGACGACGGACGCCTGATCAGTTGGACCGAGCCCGTCGACGGCGGCTGACGCGATCCGTCGCGCCAGTTGCTGATCGTAGGAACGAATCGACCAGTCGAAGGCGATGACGACGAGCCGGCCGGTCGTGGCGTCTTCGTTGCTGACGACGTCACGAGGCGCGTCGCGCGTCCACGCCGCCATCGACGTGGCCACGGCAGGCGCGGCGGGCAACTCGACCGGCGCGAACGCCACGATCGGCCGTTCGTGGCCGTTTTCCTCGATCGTGAAATCCGCCGCCGTCAGGCCGCGTACGGGGTGTCGATCGTTGTCGAGGACCGAGACGTCGAGCCGGACGACGTCGACGTTCGATCGAAATGTCGGTGGCGGCGCAGCGGGCTGCTGCGATGACGGTGGCAGCCCCTGCCCCAGCACGACCGCGACACCGAACGCGAGCCCCGCACACACGCCAAGCGTGCCGATCGTGTTCTGACGCATGGAACCTCATTCCCGCGCGGAAGATCGCGCGGGTTCCGACGGTGACAGGGGCGAGGCACCGAGGAGTCTACACCATTTGCACTTCTACAGGACTACTCGACTGAAAATCTGACGACGCACGGTGTCCGCCGGGTCTGAAGACCCGGCATATCGCCGCCGCCACGTCGGCGACTGACCGTTGACGCCGTCCGCCGCGCGCGTCCATTGCGGCAGCGATGCGCTGTCGTCCTCGAAGGCCGCGAACGAGATCGCCGCCTCGCCGTGGCGGCAGCCGATGCGCGATGTCGTCGTCTCCGTGATTTCCAACCGATCGCCGACCCACACGGCCTGTGCGCGCAGGAATCGTCGATCGCGAAATGTGAAATCCGCCGACAGTCCGACGGAGGGGAGGGAGAGACCGCGGTCTCGCCGGGTCTGAAGACCCGGCCTACATCTGTCAGTTCGTCGGCTGCTGCCGGAAAGGCGGGCGGGCCACAGGCTACGGGCTACGGTGGGCCGGGCGCCCACAAGGGGCGCCCCTACGACACACTGGCGGATGTAGGCCGGGTCTTCAGACCCGGCGTCGTAGCCCGCAGCCTGTGGCCCGTAGCCCGCAGCCCGCTAGTGCCTCGTCTCCGGCCCTTCCCCGTGCTGGCGCATCGCGACCCAGCGCGCGCGGCCGGGCAGGCGGATCTCCCGCGGCGTCTCGCAGTACGGACACGAGAATCTGATCGTCTGCAACTCGCCGTCGGCGTCCGGGTCGTACGCGACCTCGATTGGCCCGGCACACGCCGCGCAATTCAGCCGCACGATCAGGGGATCGCTCGTCGTCATCGTTCCGTCGTGATCTTCTTCTTCGGCGGCTTCGGCCGGCGGCGCAGCACGGGCAGCAGCGGCGCTTCGACCGGCTCGACGGCGAGCCGCCGCTCGATCAGCACACGTTCCGTCTCCGTGATGCGCGCGTCGAGCGCGTCCACCTTCGCTTCGATGTCCCGCCGGAGCTTGTCGATTCTGCGTCTGCGCGTCGTCACCATGTACGGGGCGACTGGGGGTCCGCTCATGATAGCGCCGAACCGCGCGATCGTACGACCGCGAGCGCGCGAAACCTCGCGCGGTAGAATGAAGCCATCGTCATGCGCACGTTACTGGCCTTCGTCATCGCCCTCGGCGCGGCCGCAGCGCCCGCCGCGCAGAACGCGCCGACCGCTTCGGATCTGGCCGCGCGCGTGCAGGCGCACTACGTCACGGTCAAGGACTTCACCGCGGACTTCACGCTCGCGCAGACGAGCAGCCGCCTGCCGAAAGTCGTCGAAGAGCGCGGCCAGGTGAAAGTGAAGAAGCCGAGCCGCATGCGCTGGACGTACCAAACGTCGGACAAGCAGGAGTTCGTGTCCGACGGCACGCGCCTCTATTCGTACTTCCCGCGCGACCGCTACGTCACGACGAGCCCGCTGCCCAAGGGCAACGACGTGTCGACGGCGTTGTTGTTCCTCGCCGGACGCGGCGATCTCACGCGCGACTTCACGGCCGCCGTGCCCGACGAGCAGCCCGAGGGCGAGTGGCGCCTGCTGCTGACGCCGAAGTCCCCGCAGGCGGACTTCAAGACGATGACGCTCGACGTCGACCGCGCCACGCTCGCGCTGCGCGGCTTCACCGTTGTCGACGAGCAGGGCGGCATCTCGCGCTTCCGCTTCCTGAACCTGCGCGAGAACCGCGGGCTCAGCGACAAGGAGTTCGAGTTCCAGATCCCGAAGAACGTCGAGATCAGGTAGTCGTCTGCCGCACGACGTCGGCGCCGAGCGATCGCAGGCGCGCGACGAGATCGCCGTAGCCGCGCTCGACCGTCTCCACTTCGAGCACGGTGCTCTCGCCCTCCGCGACGAGCGCCGCCGCAATCAGGGCCATGCCGGATCGGATGTCACGGCTGTCGAGCTTGCGGCCGCGCAGCTTCGTCGGGCCGCTGACGATGATGCGATGCGGATCGCACAGGAACAGATCGCCGCGCATCGCGCTGAGCTGCTCGAGCGCGAACAGGCGCAGCTCGTACATCCAGTCGTGGACGAGCGTCTGTCCCGTCGCCTGCGTCGCGAGCACGGTCACGAGGCTGACGATGTCGCTGGGAAAGCCGGGCCAGAGGCCGGTCGTGATGCGCCGCGCGCCGACCAGCGACGATCGGCCGACGGCGAACCGCTGATCGCTGAGCTCGAACTCGAGGTGCATCTCGGCCAGCACGGCGGCGATCGGCTCGAGATCTTCCGCGTGTACGCCCGTCACTTCGACTTCCCCGCCCGTCACCGCGCCGACGACGGCCCACGACGCGGCCTCGATGTAGTCGCCGCGCAGCGTGTGTGTCGCGCCGTGCAGACGCGACGGCGCGTCGATACGAATCGTCGACATCCCGATGCCGTCGACGCGAGCGCCCATCGCACGCAGGAACGTGCACAGCTCGGCGACGTGCGGCTCGCACGCGGCGTTGCGAATCTCGGTCACGCCCCTGGCCTGCGCGGCCGCGAGCAGCGCGGTCTCGGTGCCGGTGACCGACGCCTCGAGCAGATACATGGACGCGCCCGTCAGGCCGTCCGGCGCCTCGAGCTCGTGGCCGGACGGCACGTCGACGATGCGCGCGCCCATGGCGAGCAGCGCGCGGAGGTGCGTCGAGATCGTGCGTCGCGCCGGAAAATCACCGCCCGGCGGCGCGATGGCCGCGCGTCCCGTCCGGCCGAGCAGCGCGCCGAGCAGCAGCACGGATCCGCGCAGCCGACCGACGAGGCCCGGCTCGGGCTCGGAGGAGAGAATGTCGCGGCACGTCACGCGCACCGTCGTGCCCTCGCGCGCGACGTCGGCGCCGATCGATCGCAGCAGATCGATCATCACGGCGACGTCGCGAATCGCCGGCACGTTGTGCAGCTCGCACGTCTCCGTCGTGAGCAGGCACGCGGCCAGCAGCGGCAGCGCGGCGTTCTTGTTGCCTTCGACGGCGATGTGCCCCGACAGACGACGGCCACCGTGGATGACGAGCTCAGCCATGTTCAAAAGGTCCCCAGATAGACGATTTCATCACGGAGCTCGACGCCGAATCGATCGCGAACTGCGGCACGCGCCATCTCGATCAGATCGCGAATCTCGCGCGCGGTCGCCCGGCCTTCGTTGACGATGAAATTGGCGTGGCGATCGGAGATCCGCGCGCCGCCGAGCCAGCGGCCCTTGAGCCCGGCGCGATCGACGAGCGCTCCCGCCGATCGCGGGATCTCGGGCGGCACCCGATCGCTCGCGTCCGGATTCTGAAAGATGCACCCCGCGCTCGCCAGCGCCAGCGGCTGCGTCGTCTTCCGATAGTGCAGCGAGGCGCGCGCCCGCTCACGGAGCGACGCCGGATCGCCGGCCGTCACGCGCAGGTCGGCCCAGACGACGATCTCGCCGGTCTGTTTCAACCGGCTCGTGTCGTAGGCAAAGGCCATCTCGCTCGCCGCAACCGTCGAGGCGCGGCCATCGCGCGCGATCAGCCGCACGTGCGACACGAGATCGCCGATGTTGCGGTCGCCCCAGTGTGCGTTGCCGCAGATCGCCCCGCCGACCGTGCCGGGCGTGCCGGCCCAGGCCTCGAGGCCGGCGAGCCCGCGGCCGATCGTCCATCGCACCAGGCCGTTGATCGTCACGCCGCTCTCGGCGCGCACGACGTCCGGCCCGGACTGCGCAATCGCGTTGAGATGCAGCCGCAGCACGACGCCAGGGACGCCGGCGTCGGCCACGAGCACGTTCGAGCCGCCGCCGAGGACGGCGACCGGCACGCCCGCACGCGACGCGTCGGCGACGATCGCTTCGATCTCCTCGATCGATTGCACCTCCGCGAGCCACTCCGCCGGCCCGCCCACGCGGAACGTCGTCAACGGCGCGAGCGGGGCGTTCGGACGCCAGCGATCCGGACCGAGCCGTTCGGCCCATCGACGGGCGAAGTCGGATCGCGCGCTCACGCTCGCAGGGCCTGCAGCAGCTTGTCGTGGATGCCGTCGAAGCCGCCGTTGGACATGACGATGACGAGGTCGCC
>CAZNMF010000257.1:0-17517 GCA_964573795.1 uncultured Solibacteraceae bacterium | reverse complement strand
CTTCACGCCGGAAGCGCGCGAGCCGATCGGGATCGTTGGCGACGAGCGGCGGCAGGACTTTCAGCGCGACGTCGCGATTGAGCTTCGTGTCGCGCGCGCGGTAGACCTGGCCCATCCCGCCTTCGCCAATCAGCGTCGTGACCTCGTACGAGCCGATGCGCGTGCCGGACGTCAGCGACATGACCGGGAGGGGAGCGATGACCGGGCCACGGGACCGCGGGCATCATACTCTTTCGGGCGACGGGCTACGGGCTACGAGGGGATTATCTCGAACTTCAAACTTAGCCAAGCCCCACGCCTCAAGCCTCAAGCCACGGTCCTTCCCCTTGTCCCTTCGTCCCCCGGTCCCCTGGTCCCTTCGCCCCGCCCCCGTTCGCCGATCCCCGACCGCCGTTGGCCGACACGTCCGTGCATCGTCTTGGCGACCCGCGCAGACTGACACTCGTCAGGGAGGCGGCCAGTGACCACCGAGCGCATCAACTACGTGAACGTCGCCACAGGACTCTGCTTTGTCGGGTTCGGCGTTCTCTTTCTGCTCGAAACGAACGGGCGCATGGAGCTGCAGCAGATCGTGAGGTTGTGGCCCGTCGCGCTGATCCTCATCGGCGGCGCGGTCATCCTGCAGGCACGCCGCGGCGACGGCAACGTCAACCTCGCGCCCATCGGCGGGCTGATCTGGATCCTGCTGCTGGGGCTGCTGTTCAGCCACGCGTTCGAGCGCCGCGCGAAGGCCGACAGCCATGACGGTCAGGTGCACGTGTTCGCGGTGATGGGCGGCGGCAAGGGACCGGCGTACACGGGCGAGTTCAAGGGGGCCGACATCACGGCCGTCATGGGCGGTGCCGAGCTCGATCTGCGGCAGGCGTCCATCCCGCCCGGCGGCACCGTCGTCGTCGATCTCTTCACGGCGATGGGCGGCTGTGTCATTCGCGCGCCCAGCGACTGGCAGGTCGACATCCAGACGACGTCGATCATGGCGGGCGTCAACGATCAGCGGAAGCGCCGCACCGACGACGCGGACCACGAGCCGACGGCCGCGCGCCCACCGACGGAGACCGGGGGCGCCTCGGCGACGATTCCTCCCGCGCCTCCGCACGTCGTCCTGAGGGGCACGGTGATCATGGGGGGCGTGACGGTGAAGTCGTGACGGGCTACGGGCTACAGGCTACGGGCTACTTGGTATTCGGAGGGCCGAACCTTCAGGTTCGGCCGCGGTGGGCGGACCTGAAGGTCCGCCCCTCCATCTCAACCGTACGCCGTAAGCCCCACGCCTCACGCCTCGATCCCACACCGCACCAGCAACGCGTGAATCTCGTCCACGGTCGCGTCCAGCTTCGACGCGTTCTCCAGCAGATCCGACGACAACGCCGGATACCAGTGGCGGCGGCTCGCGTCGTGAAGGCCCGCGACGTCGAAAGGCTCGATGGCGCGACCGATGCGGTCGACGAGCGCGACGCGTGCGTCGCCCATCGGCCTTGACGAGGCGAGCGCGGCGCACGCGGCGAGCTCGGGACCGAAGCGAGGATGCGCGTGCAGTAGAAATCCCGGCGCGAGATGCGGTCGTCCCAACCGGCGCGCGGCTTCGCTGTAGCTGGCGGCCGCGAAGTAGAGCAGGCTGAGCTGCCGGAAGAGATCGGGATCGGTCATGCTCGCGTAGAGCGCGGCGACGAGCTGCTCGGTGATGTCGAGCTCGGCCTGCGTGATGCGCGCGTAGCCTTCGAGCGCCGCGTCGCGCGTGTCGCCGGGCGTCGTCGTCTCCAGGATCTCGAGCAGCCGCAGCAGCCCCAGCAGCGTCAGCGGAAAGCCGGTCGACAACAGCGGATCGATCACGCCGGCGGCCGACGGCAGCAGCGCCCACGACGACGCCGCGACCACGCCGCAGCGATAGGCGACGCGCGGCGCGTGCACGAACGGCAGCGTCGCGCGCGCGGATCGAAATGGATCGCGGACCGACGGCAGACGATCGAGCAGGCGATGCCAGGCGGACTCGCCGTCGGATGCCGACAATACGTTCGCGAGCCGATCCTCCAGCGCGGCACCCGCGCTCGTGATGCCGTTGTTGAAGCGCAGCACCCAGATCCAGCCGCCGTCGAAGACGTGATGCAGCGCCGCGGCGTCAGGAGGGTAGGGCGGCGTGCCATCCGCCGGCATGAGACCCGCCCATTCGCCGACGCCCTCGAAGTGCGTGTAGATCCCTTGCGTCGGCGGCAGCCAGCGCAGCGGCGCGCTGCCCGTGCCGAGCGTCGTCGACAGCAATCCGCGCGGTCCGCTGGCGTCGATGACGAATCCCGCGGCGATGTCGAGCGTACGTCCGTCGCGCACGGCCTCGAGGTCGACGCCGCCCGGCCGCAGATGCACGCGTTGAATGCGCGTCTGGTCGAGATAGATCGCGCCGGCCGCTTCGGCCGCACGCACGAGCGCGTGATCGAAATCCGGCCGGTACCAGTGCGTGTCGGCCACCTGATCGTGCGGACTGGCGGCGACGAGCAATTGCCGTTCGCGCGGCGTCGTCTCGACGAACGGCGCGTCGAGGCGATGGAACATGAACGTGAAGCCGCGCTTCAGTCCGCACGCGACGTCCGCATGCTCGCGCTGCCACGTGCCCCACTTCGAGAACGACGCGATGCGCGGCAGGTCGTATCGCGCCGCGAGCTCTTCGAGCAGCAGGTTCGTCAGCGGCGTCGTCGACTCGCCGATCGCGAAGCGCGGGTGCCGTCCGCGCTCGACGAGCGCGACGCGGCGTCCGCGCTGGCGCAACGCGAGCGCGGCCAGCGCGCCGGAGAAGCCGGAGCCGACGATCGCGACGTCGACGTCGATCCGCTCGCGCGGCTGCAGCGCGGTCATGCGCCGCCGCCGCACTGCGCGCACGTTACGGGCGGCGCGGACTGCTGCGTGCGATTGATCGCGTCGAGACGCGCGCGCCGGCGATCGAGGCACGCCGCGCACGTCGAGAAGCGCGGCAGGTCCCAGAGATCGACGAATACGCGCGCCGATGTGCCCGCAGCGTGCGCGAGCGCGAGCGCCGTGCTGCGCTCGATGTCGGCCATCGATGGCGGCCGCGCAAGGCCGTCGGCCACGAGCGCGTCGACCGCACCGTTGCCCGTGCGCAGGGGGATGAGCGAGACCGCGGTGGACCCGCAGTCGATCGCGACGTCGATCGATCGCTCGAGCCAATGATCCTGCCGATCGGGCGGTACGAAGGGCGGCGAGATCAGCAGGAACGTCCGCAGCGAGACGCTCATCTGGCGCAGCGTGTCGGCGGAGGCGACGAACGCGCCGATCGTCATGCGCTTGTTCACGCGCTCGAGCGCGTCCGGCTCTGTCGTCTCGAGGCCCATGGCCACTTCGAGCGCGGGCGCCGCGCCGCCGGCCGGCGCAGCCGCGCGCCGAAGCGCGGCGGCGAGCCCCTTCGTGCGCGCGCCGACGAGCGACGGGTGCGACTCGACGATCACGCGTGACACGCCGCGAAGCTGATGCGCGATCGCCGGATAGTCGGACTCCGGCACCGCGCGCGGATCGAAGAAGCTGCCGGCGTTGTAAAGCTTCACCGTGTCGGGCGGCCAGGCGGACGCGAGCTGCTCGCGCGCGGCCGCGATCTGCGCGACGATCGCGCCGGCCGGCGTGTCACCCACGATCGTGTGCGCCCACAGATCGCACATGACGCATCGCCACGGGCACTCGCGGCCGGTGAGGAACACCGTCGCCACGCGCGCCAGCGTGCCGTCCGGCGCGCGCTCGTCTTCGATGACGACCTGCGGCGGTCCCCAGGGATCGTTCGCGGCGCGGGCCGGACGATGCGCGAGGACGAAGCGATCGCGCGCGGACGCGAGCGTCGGATACGTCGGCATCCGCTAGACGTACAGGCTGTGGAACGTCCGGCGATAGTTCTGCTCGGTGCCGTCGAGACGGCGCCGCATGGACTCGGCCGGCAGCGCGCCATGCTGAAAGCGCCGCTTCGGGAAGACGGGCATCTCGACGCCCGTGACCGCGCGCACGCCGCGAGACACGATCTCGCCCTTCAGCGCGTAGAGCGACGGCACGTCGTACTGCGTCAGCGCCGCGAACGGGATGCCTTCAGCGACTTCGACGACCCGCGGCTGCGCGTACGGGCTGAACCCGTCGAAGCCGTAGCGCCGCGCGGGCGCGTACGTGCGCACGTAGCTGCGGCTGAGGCCGCCGCTGTACGTGAGCGAGTGCTTGATGCGGCCGACGCCCCAGCCCTCCTGATAGAGCATGAGGTTGTCGACGACGCTGCGGATCGTCAGCTCCGGATTCTCCTCGATGGGATAGTCCTTCAGGTTCTCGTCGCCGCCGTCGCCGTCGGCGAGATGGCGCCAGTCGGGATAGCGCGCGCGAATCCCGCGGCAGAGCGCGAGCCCCATCGCGGCGCACTCGACGTCCAGCGGCTTGTAGTCCTCGACGACGCGAATGGTCTCCTGGAGATCGAGGGCATCGACGGGCGCATCGATCGCTTCGAGGAGCAGCGAGAGATCGACGGCCTCCAGGAACGCGCGCGCCTGCGCGACGTCCGGGCCGTCGCCGAGATCGAGCACGAACGCCTTCAGCCGCGCCGGCGACAGGCCGAGCCTCAGCATCGTGTGATAGACGACGAGCAGCACCGCGCCGCTGTCGATGCCGCCCGAGAACGCGACGCCGATCGGCTCCGGCCGCGTCGACGTGGACTCGATCCGGCGCAGCCATTTCTCGACTTCGTCCGCCATCGCGCCGACGTACTGCCGGCCGATCTCGTCGAGACTGGCCGGCAGGGCATTCGTCCGAGGCGTGAAGAAGCGCGTGTAGATCGGATCGGGATCCGGGCATCCCACGAGCGCGATCTCGACGACGTAGTGCGCGGGCACCATGCGCGTGTAGCTCGGATGGAACTGGCCGGCGAGGCCGTCGGCCTCGAGCGCGCGATGGATCGTGTCGATGCGGTCGGCGACGTAGAGCGCGGGGCCCTCGTGACGCTTCGCGAGGAAGTAGCGCATCGGCCGATCCATCGATCGCGCCAGGCGCACCGTGATACCTTCCTGCGCGACCAGCGCGAACGATCCGTCGATGCCGCGAACGGCGTGCGGATCGCCCGACAGCACGCGCTGGCGTGCCTCGTCGATCGTCATGGTGGTCAGGCGATTCACCTGCGGATCGAGCAGATCGACGACGCGATGGACGTAGTGGAGCATCGCGCGATTGTAACGGAGTTCGCCGGGTCTAAAGACCCGGCCTACATCTGCGAACGCCGTAGGCTGTCGCCCGCCGACCGTGGCCTGCAATCCAGATGGAGGCCGGGTCTTTAGACCCGGCGATCATCGCCGAAACGACAGCCACAGCGACTCGAGCGCGGCCGCGCGCATCTCGGGGCTGCCGACGTACGCGCCGGAGGAGCGCGCGGGATCGAGGTTCTCGATCATGAACTCGTTGAGGAACTGCGGCTGGTACAAACGATAGACGCGCGCGCCGAATCGGACGAGGTCGTAGGCCAGGCCCCGAAAGCGATCGACGCCCCGCTGTTCCCATTGCCGCGCGATCGCCAGGCCATCGTCGACCGCATCGGTCGCTGCGTGGACGTGGCGGCGCGTGGCCTCGTCGTCGACGTCGGTGTCGGACAGCACGAGCGCGATCGCCTGACACAGGACGTGACGCGCCTTGATGGCGATCTCGGCGACGTCGAGATCCGCGTGCACGGCGGCCGGATCGACGATCGCCATCGCGCGCTCCGCGCCGTCTTTCGCGCGATACACGGCCTCGACGCTCTCGTCGCCGAGCCAGGCGTTGGCCAGATTCGTCCAGGCCGTTGCCAGCAGCAGGGCGCGATCGGGAATGACGGCCGCGCGCGGATCCTCGAGCAGGTCGCGCGCGCGCTCGAAGGCCTGCCGCGCGTCGGCGAGGCGCGCGCCGCCCTGGGCCTGCAGCGCGAGCCCGCGGTTGTGCCAGGCGATCGCGACACGCCGGCGCACGCGCGGATCGTCGTCGAGCGGCAGCCCGTCGAGCAGGCGCAGCGCTTCGTCGAACGCCGCGAGTGCCGCGGCCAGATCGTCGTCGCCGCCGAGCCGCGTCAGCGCGTCGCCGCGGTTGAGCCAGCCGGCGGCCAGGCCGTAGCGCAATGCCGGCATCGCGTCGAGCGGCAGCCGACGTCTCAGATCGATCGCGCGATCGAAGCACGCGATCGCTTCGGTGAGCGAGGCCGGCGATCGCGCGTCGAGCAGCGCCAATCCGCGCTTCATCCACACGGAGGCCTGCGCGTTGACGGCGTCGATGTCGGGGGGAGTGGACATGGGACGGCTTACGGCTCGGGACTTACGGCTGACGGTGCGGGCTCGAGGCTTGGGGCGTGAGGCTTGGGGGCCGGCCCTACGGATTTCGTAGCCCGTAGCCCGTAGCCCGTAGCCTGTAGCCCGTAGCCCGACCCTCGTGGTCGCCCGGCCCCGATCGCCGAATCCCGAGTCTAGTGACGCCGAAATTCCCGGTCAAACGTGAAGACAAAACGCAGACGCGCCCGAGTGGCGTAGAGTGTCAGCGGCATGAAGCCGCCGTTGTCGCGCATTCCCTCCGACGTCGTCGCGGTCGCCGACTACGAACCGCTGGCGCGAGAGCGCGTGTCGCCGCAGGCGTGGGCGTACATCGCGGGCGGCGCGGCCGACGAGCTGACGCTGCGGCGCAATCGCGAGGCGTTCGACGCGATCGCGCTGGCGCCGCGCGTGTGCGCCGATCTGGCCGACGCCTCCACGACCATCGAGCTGTTCGGACGGACCTTCGCGCATCCGATCCTGCTGGCGCCGGTCGCGTATCAGAAGCTCGCGCATCCGGACGGCGAGCTGGCGACGGCGCATGCGGCCTCGGCGCTGAAGACGGGCATGGTCGTCAGCGCGCAGGCGAGCGTGACGATCGAGGACATCGCGCGCGCCACGCAGGCGCCGCTGTGGTGTCAGATCTACGTGCAGCCGGACCGCGCGTGCACGCGCGAGCTGGCGCGGCGCGCGGAAGCCGCCGGTTACGCGGCGCTCGTGCTGACGGCCGACGCGCCGGTCAGCGGCATCCGCAACCGTGAGCAGCGCGCCGGATTCCATCTGCCCGAGGGCGTGCGCGCGGTGAATCTCGCCGACTGCGTTTCGCCCGATCTCACGCCGGCCACGCTCGGCGAGAGTCCGGTGTTCGGCACCGGCCTGCTGCGCACGGCGCCGACGTGGCGCGACGTCGCCTGGCTGCGCGAGCAGTCGTCGCTGCCGCTGCTCGTCAAAGGCATCTTCACGCCTGACGATGCGCGACGCGCGGTCGAGGCGGGGGCGAACGGGATCATCGTCTCCAATCACGGAGGCCGGACGCTCGACACGGCGCCCGCGGCCATCGACGCGCTGCCGCGTGTCGTCGACGCGATCGCCGGCGAGGGGCCGGTGCTCATCGACGGCGGCATCCGCCGCGGCACCGACGTTCTCAAGGCGCTCGCCCTCGGCGCGTCGGCGGTGTCGATCGGCCGCCCGTACATCTGGGGCCTGGCCGCCGCGGGCATTACCGGCGTCGCGCACGTGATCAACATGTTGTGGGCCGAGCTGGAAATCGCGATGGCGCTGACCGGATGCGCGAGGATTGCAGCCGTGGACCAGCGGGTCATCTGGGCAGATACCCCGATGTCCCGATGATCCGATGACGAGATGATCCGATGTCCAGCCTCAGTCTTCGACGAGCGCGCGCACGGCGGCGAGCAGGCCGGCCGGATCGATCGGCTTGGACACGTGCATCTGAAAGCCCGCGGTGAGGGCGCGCTCCCGGTCTTCCGAGCGCGCGTACGCGGTGATGGCCGCGGCCGGCACGCGCGCGGCGACGCCGGCCATGGCCCGCGCGCGGCCGATGAAATCGAACCCGTCCATCTCCGGCATGCCGATGTCGGCGAGCACGACGTCCACGTCCAGGCGTGAGAGCAGGCCGAGCGCCTCGCGTCCCGACTGCGCCGTCACCACCTGCGCGCCGGCCGCCGCGAGCACGTCGCGCATCATCGAGAGCTCGTCTGCGTCGTCGTCGATCGCCAGCACGCGGATGCCATCGAGCGGGATGAGCGCGGGTGGCGCGGGCGCGCGCGCCGGCGGATCGGCGTCGACCGGCGCCGGCGTCGCCGGCGGCGACGCGCCGCACGGCAGCTCGATCGCGAACGTCGCGCCGAGCCCCGCGCCGTCCGACGAGGCGGTCAGCGTCCCGCCGTGCATCTCCACGAGGTGGCGCGCAATGGCGAGGCCGAGCCCCAGGCCGCCGTGCTCGCGCGCGTAGCGGCTGTCGGCCTGCCGGAAGCGCTCGAACATCCGCGGCAGCAGCTCCGGCGCGAGGCCGATGCCCGTGTCGCGTACGACGACCGCGACGCGGCCGTCGCCCGGCACGACCGACACGTCGACGTCGCCGCCGGGCGGCGTGAACTTGACGGCGTTCGACAGCAGGTTCCACAGCGCCTGCTGCAGGCGATCCGCATCGAGCGCGAGTGGCGGCAGCGCGTCCGGCACCGACACGCGCACGCGCACGTCCTTCGCATCGGCCGCCGCCTGTACGGTCTCGACGCTCTGCGCGACGACCTTCGCCAGGTCGGCCGGCTGCACCTGCAGCCGCAGCTTGCCGGAGACGATCCGCGAGACGTCGAGCACGTCGTCGACCAGCCGCGCGAGCGCGGTGCCGTTGCGCTCGATCACGTCGAACGCCCGCGCGTGGCGATCGGGCGGCACCATCTGCCACTTCAGCATGCGTGCGTAGCCGAGGAGCGCGTTCAGGGGCGTCCGCAGCTCGTGCGACAGCGTCGCCAGGAACTCGTCCTTCATGCCGTTGGCGCGCCGCACTTCGGCGTAGGCCCGCGCGTTGTCGACGGCGATCCCCGCGCGCGCGGCGACCTCCTGCGCCAGCCGCAGATCGGGCGCGCGATAGTGCCGGCCCGACTCGGCCGAGACGAACGTGAGGACGCCGAGCGTCTGATCGTGCGCGCGGAGCGGCACGCGCATGAACGACGTGACGTGCAGCTCGCGGATCGCGGCCAGGTGCTGCACGTCCTTGACGCGCGCGGCGAGGAGCTCATCGGGCAGGACGCTCATCATCACCGGCTGCCCCGTGGCGAGCACCCGCGCGACGCTGTAGTCGGAATCCGCGCTCTCGGGAAAGCGATCGATGAACCGCTCGGCCAGATCGACCTTGGCGGGATCGACGTGCGCGAGCGCGAGACGCCGCAGCACGCCGGACTCGTCCACGACGTCGATCGAGCACCAGTCGGCGAAGTACGGGACGGCGAGCGCGGCGACGTTGCGCAGCGTCTGCTCGTAGTCGAGCGAGGCGGACAGCGCCTTGCCCGACTCCGAGAGGAACTCGGACTCGATCCGGCTGCGGCGCTGCGCGTCGTGGAGCGCGGCGCTCGTCATCGCGGCCGACGCGATGTTGGCGAGCGCCGTCGCCGTCTGCACCTCGACGACGCCGAACTCGTGCGGCGTCCGGCAGTAGAACACGAGCGTGCCGCCGATCTCGCCGTGCAGCATGAGCGGCACGGCCAGCATCGATCGGAGGCCCTCGCGGACGTACGCCTCGCGCCGGTGCGCGAGCCGCGCATCGGTGAGCACGTCGGCGACGACCATCTCCGATCGCAGGATCGCGCGGTCCTGCGCGGTCGACAGCGCCGCGACCGTGCTCCGGCAGAAGTCCTCGGAGACGCCGTGCGACCGCTCGATCTTCCACTCGCCGCCCGGCGAGGACACGCGCCAGACGGCGTAGCCGTCGGCCGTGACGAGCTGACCGGCCAGCGTGAGGATCGCCGGCAGCACCTCGTCGAGCGTCGCCGCGGCGAGCAGCGATCCGGACGCGGCGACCAGCGTCAGCAGGCGGCGCTGCAGATCCGTGCGCGCCGCCTCGGCGTCGATCAGCGCGCGCTCGGCGCGGCGCCGGGCGGCGATGTCGCGCAGGATCGTCGACGCGCCGACCACACGGCCGGTGGGATCGCGAACCGGCGACACGGTGGCGGATACGGGGAAACGCGATCCATCCTTGCGCTGGCGGATCGTCTCGAAGTGCGACACCGTCTGTCCGGCGCGAATCCGCGCGAGGACGAGGTCCTCCTCGGCCTGCCGATCGTCGGGGATGATGACGCGGATTGACTGGCCGATCGCTTCGGCCGGCGTGTAGCCGAACATGCGCTGCGCGGCCGGGTTCCACGTCACGAGGACGCCCTCGAGATCCTTGCTCAGGATCGCGTCGTCGGACGATTCGACGATCGCCGCGAGGCGCCGCGCCGCCGCCTGGAGCTCGTGCTCGAACATGGCCGGGCGCATCTTACGCGACGGCGGCGATGCCGTCCGCCAGGACGCGTCGACGTGCGCGTCCGGCCACATGGCCGGGCGTCACCTCGCCGGCGGCCGCCCGGGCTCGAGCGGCGCCGTCAGCGTGTCCGCGATCTCGCGCAGATGCCGTTCGGCAGACAGGTGGTCGACGAGCGTGGCGTCGAGATCCTGCACGACCCCGTCGATCGCGAGCACGTCGGCGTGCCCGACGGCCGTGCTGTAGGCGGCAATCTCGTAGTGCGCGAGCTGCCGCACGGCGCCGACGATCGACGCGTCGCGCAGCGCGGCGCTGTCGAAGCGCGCCGACGCGTGCCGCTCGCTGTCGTCGACCAGCGCGCGAAAGCCGGCGCACGGCGTGGCCAGCGGCGTCATGTCGAGCTTGAAGAAGATGTCCTCGAGGCGCGCGACGTGCTCGTCGGCCTCGAGGAGGTTCGACTCGAGCGTCGCCACCAGATCGGGATCGGTTGCCGACAGGACGAGCCCGGCGAGCGCGCGCGTCAGGTGCTGTTCGGCGTCGTACAGCTCGCGCAGCTCGTCGATCAACAGCGTGCGATACGAATCGATGGCTGCCATGATCGCTTCCGGTCTCCACGTGCCGTGCCCGGGGGCTTCGCGTTCGGACATGTCGAACGTCGACGTTCGGACGTCGACGTTGACGAGCGCCTTGCGCGTGTCGTCGACGTGGCAAGGCGTGTTCCTAGGCGACCCCGCCCTCGTCGTCTTCCTGGGCCGGTTCGTCGTCGTAGCCGGCGCCAGGGCCCGTGCGGTCGCCGATCTCGTCCTCGGTCGCGCCTTCGTGCTCCTGATCGTAGGCGTCCGGTGTCGCGGCAGGAGGCGTCCGGCGCGGCCCGGCCCCTGTCACGTTCGTGCGTCGTTCTGGGTCATGCGATGGCGTCTTTGGGTCGCGAGTCGGCACGTCGTGCTCCTTTGCCCGAGAGGATAGCAAGGGACGTGCCTGAAGGGACGGCCGCTCGGAGCAATTCGCCGCCGACGGCCGGGGCCGACCGGCGCTACACTGCGGCATGCGAATTCCGTTGATTCTGCTGGCGATCGGGGCGTGCGTGGGCCTCTCGACACGCGAGGTCCGCGCGCAGCGGCTGCCGGTGACGGTGGTCCCCGAGCACTACGATCTCGCGTTCGACGTGGATCTTTCACGCGCGTCGTTCACCGGCGTCGAGACGATCCACGTGCGTCTGGCCGCGCCCACGCGGCGGATCGTCCTGCACGCCCTCGATCTGCGGTTCGAGTCCGCCACGATCGCGGCGGCGGGGCAGAGCCAGACCGCCAGCGTGGCGTTGGACCCGTCGAGCGAGACCGTGGCGCTGGCCGTCGCGCGCGAGCTGCCGGCCGGTCCGGCCGACATCCACATCACGTTCGCCGCGCCGTTGAACGCGTCGTTGCGCGGCTTCTATTTGAGCCGCGCCAACGGCCGCAACTACGCCGTCACGCAGTTCGAGTCGACCGACGCGCGCCGCGCGTTTCCGTGCTTCGACGAGCCGGCGTTCAAGGCGACGTTCTCGATCGCGCTGACGATCGATCGTCGCGACTCGGCGATCTCCAACGGACGGCTGGTGTCGGACACGCCGGGGCCGGGCGCGAATCGCCATACGCTGCGATTCGCCGAGAGCCCGAAGATGTCGGCGTATCTCGTCGCGATGGCCGTCGGCGATTTCGAATGCCTGGACGGCGCGTCCGATGGCATTCCGATTCGCGTGTGCGCCACCCCCGACAAGAAGGCGCTCGGCCGTATCGCGCTCGACGCCGCCGAACGGATTCTCGCGTTCTACGATGGCTACTATTCGATCAAATACCCGTTCGGCAAGCTCGACGTCGTGGCCGTGCCGGACTTCGCTGCGGGCGCGATGGAGAACACCGCGGCGATCTTCTATCGCGAAGCCGATCTGCTGGCGAATTCGTCGTCGGCATCCGTCGCGGAAGTGCAGCGCGTGTGGGACGTGCTCGCGCACGAGATGGCGCACCAGTGGTTCGGCGATCTGGTGACGATGGCGTGGTGGGACGACTTGTGGCTGAACGAGGGCTTCGCGACATGGATGGAGAATCAGCCGCTGGCCGCGATGCAGCCGGCGTGGGAAATGGACATCGTCGCGGCGCGCGATGCGGACCGCGCCAAGGCGCTCGATGCGCTGGCGGCCACGCGGCCCATCCACGCGCCCGTCACGACGCCCGCGGCGATCGAGGCGTCGTTCGACGTCATCGCGTACCAGAAGGGCGGCTCCGTGATGCGGATGATCGAGGGCTATCTCGGCCGCGAGGCGTTCCGCCGCGGCGTCAACGCCTACCTCGAGGCGCATCGCTACGGCAACGCGACATCGGCCGATTTCTGGACGACGGTGGCGCGCGCGTCGGGACAGCCGGTCGATCGCATCATGCCGTCGTTCGTCAACGAGCCCGGCGTGCCGCTCGTCGACGTCTCGCTGACCTGCGACACCGGCCGTGCCGAGGTGACGCTGCGCCAGCAGCGATTCACGGCGTCGACGGCATCGTCTGGATCCGCCGCGAGCACGGTCTGGCGGATTCCGCTGGCGATCAAGACCGCGACGACCGCCGACGCGCCGTTTCAATTGTTCGACACGACGTCGCGGACGCTGTCGCTCGAGCAGGCGGGGGCTCAGCGCGCGGGCAGCGGATGTCCGGCGTGGGCGTTCGTCAACCGAGACGCGATGGGCTACTTCCGTACGGCGTACGCGCCGGCGCTGCTGCGCGCGATCGCGCCTGACGTCGAGTCGCATCTGACGCCTGCCGAGCGCGTGTCGCTCGTCGACGACGAATGGGCGCTGGTGCGAGCGGGGCGACACACCGCGGCCGACTTCCTGTCGCTGGCGGCCGGCTACCGCGGCGAGCGATCGAGCGGCGTGCTCGTGCAGCTCGACGAGCCGCTGCGATTCATCGGCGAGCACCTGACGACGGCCGCGACGCGCGAGCGGTATCGAGGGTTCGTGCGCGGGCTGCTGCGGCCGCTGTACGACGAGCTCGGGATCGCGGCGAGCGCGAACGACACGGACGATCGCCGCGCGCTGCGGGCGGCGGTCATCGACACGCTTGGCAACGTCGGTGGCGATCCGGACGTGGCGCGCGCTGCGGCACGGGCGATCGACGCCGCGCGATCCGGCGGCGCGGCGCTCGATCCGACGGCGGCGGATGCGATCGTCAGCGTTGCCGCGAGCCGCGGCGACGCGCACGTGTTCGACGCGCTCGTGAATGCGGCTGCGCACGCCACGTCGCCGGGGGAGCACTATCGTTACTTGTATGCGCTCGCCGGCTTCGAGGAGCCGGCGCTGATCCAGCGCGGGCTCGCCGGCGTGCTGTCGCCCGATCTGCGCGCGCAGGACGCGTCGGTCTATCTCGCGCACTTCTTCCGCAATCCTGCCGCTCGGACGCCGGCATGGACGTTCGTCAAGCAGCACTGGGACGCGCTCGCGCCGAAGGTCATGGTCTTTGGCGGCGATCGGCGAATCGTCGACGCGCTGGGTGCGTTCTGCGACGCCGGCACGCGCGACGACATCCGCGCGTTCTTCGCGGCGCATCCGTTGCCCGCGACCTCGCGCGTGCTTGCCCAGACGTTCGAGCGCATCGACGCGTGCATCGCGCTGCGCGCGTCGCAGACGCCCGTCGTCACGACGTGGCTGGCGGGACGGTGATCTCCCGTTCGGATGGCCGAACCTTCAGGTCCGGCGTATCTCCTCGATCCACTTCTCGACGCTCGGCGGCGTGTACGTCGTGAGCTTGTCGAGCAGCCCGTCCGGCGTTTCGGCGACGGGCATCATCGACGCGTGCTCGTGCCGGACGAAGCCTTCGTCGACGGCATGCGACACGAACGCGAGCAGGCGATCGAAGTAGCCGTCCGCGTTGAGCAGTCCGCACGGCTTCTGGTGCAGACCGAGCTGGCTCCACGTCAGGATCTCGAAGCACTCTTCCCACGTGCCCCAGCCGCCGGGCATGGCGATGAACGCGTCCGAGAGATCCGCCATCGTCGCCTTGCGCTCGTGCATCGACGAGACGACGCGGAGCTCGGTGAGGCGGTCGTGCGCGATCTCCTTGGCGACGAGCGCTTCGGGGATGACGCCGATGGCCTCGCCGCCGGCGCGGAGCACGGTGTCGGCGACCACGCCCATCAAGCCGACGCGCGCGCCGCCGTAGACGAGGCCGAGGCCGCGGTCGACGAGCGCGAGGCCGAGCCGCTCGGCCGCCTCGCGATACGCCGGCCGCGAACCGGCGCTCGATCCGGCGAAGACGCAGATGCGGGTCATGGAATGGCCGCCTCGCCGGCCGACATCGTCGTCGCAACGTGCGTCGTCATGTGGTCGTCGATTGTCGCCGACGCGGTGGACGGAATCAAAATGTCGCCCGCGCGGCATCGGCGATGGCGGCAGTCGACTATAGTCCTGCCGTGCAATGTCCGTCGTGCCAGGCCACGATTGCCGACGCCAGCCGGTTCTGTCCATCGTGCGGGCGCGCGCTGACGGTGGCTTCGACCGGTCGGGCCGGCGCGTCTGACGACGCGACCCGTACGGCCGATGCGGATTCCACCGCCGAGACGCGCGTCGCGGCCTTGCCGCCTTCGCGCGACGACGTCACGCGCATCGCAGCAGGCGGCGCCGGTGCGAGCGACCTCTCATATCAGCCTGGCGCGGTCCTCGCGCAGCGGTATCGCATCATTCGGCCGCTTGGCCGCGGCGGCATGGGCGCCGTCTTCCTGGCCGACGACGAGCGGCTCGGCCAGCGGGTCGCGTTGAAACTGCTGCCGCCGGCGCTCGCGCGCGATCCGCATCGTCTCGCGCAATTTCAGAACGAAGTGAGGCTGGCGCGGCAGATCTCGCATCCGAACGTGTGCCGCGTCTACGACATCGGCGATGCGGACGGCCACCTCTTCCTGTCGATGGAGTACGTCGAGGGTGAAGACCTCGCCGCGCGCCTCGAACGTGACGGGCCGTTCGGAGCGCTCGAGGGCGTCGATCTCGTGTGGCAGATCGGCGCTGGGCTCGCAGCCGTGCACGCGGCGGGCGTGCTGCACCGCGACTTGAAGCCGGCCAACGTCATGTTGAGCCGGACGGGGCAGGCGAAGCTCATGGATTTCGGCATCGCGACGGCCGGTGCGGTCGGTGACATCCGCGAAGGCACGCCGGGGTACATGGCGCCCGAACAGATGCTCGGCGAACCGATCAGCGAACGTAGCGATGTCTATGCGCTCGGTCATCTCGTGTACGAGATCTTCACGGGACACGGGCTCTTCGAAGGGCGGACGCCAACTGAGCTGTTCACGTATCACCAATCGAGCACGGGCTCGCCGATCCTTGGTGACGTGCTGAGTCCGGAGGCGCGAACGCTTGTATCGGAGTGTCTCGATCGCGATCCTGAAGGACGGCCGGCCTCGGTGCGGGCAGCGATCGGCCGTCTGCCCGCCGTGTTGCTCGACGCGCGAACCATTGGCCGGCGCCTCGTGCAAGTCGCGGCGCAACTCGGCACGGTCTTTCTGATCGTCGCGGGCTATCTCGTGTTCCACGGCGGCGATGCGATCGGAGGGCTCGCGTGGATCGTCGCAGGCTTCGTGGTGGCAGCAACGGCATGGTGGCTGCCGGTTGGCTGGTCCGTGCGATACAAAGGTCACCGCATCCGCTTCCACAACCATCCGATCTGGGGCGAACGCCTCTACATCGACGACGCGCTGGTGGATCGCGGCCGGGTGCGCCTGAACGTGACCATGCGTGGCACCTTGGAGGGCGGCGCCGGCGCTGGGGAGCGCATCACCGCGACGTGCCGCGCGAGGTTCTTCAGCCTCTCGTGTCGGATGGTCTCGGAGTTGTTTCTGCCGTGACGAGCCGTCCCGTCGGCCGAGAGCCCGCGCTCGATCCGGCGAAGACGCAGATGCGCGTCATGGAAGCGGCGCCTCGCGCATTCGGCGCAGCTCGGCGAACAGGAGCAGACCGGCTCCGAGCATGATGGCCACGTCCGCGACATTGAACACGCCCGTGCGCAGCGGGCCGATGCCGACGTTGAGGAAATCGACCACGCGTCCGTGCGCGACGCGATCGAGCCAGTTCGACGCGCCGCCGGCGACGAACAGCGTCAGGCCGAGGAGCGTCGCCGAGTCGGTGCGGCGGCGGCCGACGTACGCGGCCGCGACGAGCAAGGCGCCCGTCAGTACGGTGAACACGACCGTCCGTGCGAGCGCCGGCCAATCGGCGCCGAGGCTCAGAAAGCCACCGGCATTTTCCGCGTAGCCCAATCGCACCGTGTCCGCCCAGAACGACCGATCCGGCTCGCCGGCCAGCATCGTCGTCGCGACGTGCTTCGTCACGCGATCGCAGCCAATGGTGAGGAGGGCAGCGGTGAGGAGCAGGGTTTGACGAGCCTTGATCATGGTCGGGACGGGTAACGAGCGTCGACGGCTACGAGCCCGCGTCGCTACTCCGCGAACATCTCCTGTAACCCGACGAGCACCTCGCCGAGTGTCGCCTGCGACAGCGCGCCGAGACGCTTCACCAGCCGTTCGCGATCAACCGTCCGCAGTTGATCGAGCACCACAAACCCCGAACGCTGCTGGAACCGACACCGAATCCGCCACGGATAGGCTCGTCCACCGGTCGTCATCGGAGCCACGATGACCGTCCGAAGATGGGCGTTCAGTTCATCCGGAGACACCACGACACAGGGTCGTGTCTTCTGAATCTCACTGCCGATCGTCGGATCCAACTGCACCAGGTGCACCTCGCCGCGCATCACCACCGCCAGTCGGTCGCGTCGAAACGCGTGGGCGTCGTCTCGTCGAGCAACACGTCGTCGCCGCGTTGCCGCATCGCTCGCGCCTTGGCGGCCCATCCGGCGCGAGGCCGAATGGCGGCGCTCACAACGAGGCGACCGGGCTCGGCGCGGAGCTCCACGTCCTCCGGCAGGGCCGCGTGGTCCAGCAGCATCTTGGGCACACGGATGCCGCGCGAATTGCCGATCTGCACGATCCGGGTCTTGGTCGTCATGTGATCACAGTGTAATCACGCACGGCCTGCCCGGCAACCGTCGCACACGCGACGACCCGAACGTCGAAGGGATTGTCAGCGAGAAAGGTGAGTGGTGCCGAGGCCCAGAGTCGAACTGGGGACACTACGATTTTCAGTCGTATGCTCTACCAACTGAGCTACCTCGGCACTGGCGGGGCCGCGTGCGCATGGCGCAACCGCCGAATCATATCGCAAATCGGCCCGGCGGAAAA
>CAZNMF010000256.1:0-2111 GCA_964573795.1 uncultured Solibacteraceae bacterium | reverse complement strand
GGGTCCGAGTCCACGTACATCGTCCGGAACTTGAGCATCCGGAACGGCCGTCCGTAGCGCCCGATTCGCTCTTGCCGGAAGAAGATGGGGCCGTGCGACGTGGCCTTGACCAGGACGGCGATAGCGACGACGACGGGAGAGAGCAGCACGAGGAGCACTGCGCTTCCGGCGGCGTCCAGGGCGCGCTTGGTTGCGTCATACGCCACCTCACGCGCCGATCGCTGACGCAGCGGCCCGTCGAGCGGCCGGGTCGGCGGCACCTCGCGTGCGGGCGCGTGTATCTCGACTCGAACGGAACACGCCGTGCGGACGTCCGGCGCCAGGCATCGGGCCAGATCCTCGGCCAGCATGCTGTCCATACCTGACGCATTCGTGCATGCGTCGAGCGGGCGGATTACTCCGAGCTCGGATCCGCGCTCGAGCCAGCCGACGATGTCCGTTTCGAGAGTCGCCTGCGACAGCGCGGCAAGGGCACGACTCTTGTCAAATTCGAAGTTCGAAGTTCGAAGTTCGAAATTTCCAGAAGCCTCGAGCCTGACTCGCGCCAACAGAAACGACTCTTCGAAGCGATCGGCACGCCGGCTCTGGCGGATCACGGCGTCTCTGAACAACGACTCGTCGAGCACATGACGCGCCGCGCGCTCGGGTGTCGGCGCCACGGCGCGCCGAGCCTCCCTTCGACGAAGGCCGGCGAGCCTGGCCGTGCGGGGTGCCGCGAGCGTCGAGCCTTGAGCCAGTCCGCTCATGCGCGCGTCCACTCCTCGTCACGCGCGCCGAGTCGCACGACACGCACGCGCACCTGACTCGTCAGCGCGGACGGCAGCCGTTTCGTCACTTCGGATCCGACGCGCGCGGCCGTCCGGACCGCGGCGACCTTCGCCTCCGGCACGCCCGCCCCCTGCATCAGGAGCGCAGCCGGCACGCGCCCTTCGCGGAACCAGCCGACGAAGTCCACCTCGCGCACCGACTCTGCCAGTCCGCGGAAGATCGCGGACGCCGTGCCCATCGAGAGCATCGACTGCCGTCCGTCCCGATCGCGAATGCCGACGAGCACGAGGAACAGACTGCGCTGCGACCGCCGCGCCTGCAGGCGATCGACCGCCAGGAAATGCCGGAACGCCGCCTCGTTGTAGACCTGGCTGCGCCGGCCGCGAATGGCCCAGTAACCCGGGATCGGGTTGGGGAGCATCAAGTTGAAAGCGCTTGTCGAACTTTGAACTTCGAACTTCGAACTTTGAACTTCGAACTTGGAAAGGAGACTTTCTTTCGGAGGGCCGAACCTTCCGCCTTCGCGCAAGGCTTCGGCGGACCACCGTAGCCTTGGCGGAGGTGGTCAGGTTCGGCCATGCTGGAAACGCTCAGCCCCGGTCGCCGGAGCCGTAGTACCGACCGTAGTAACCGGCGTCGGGGATGCGGCGCTCGTCGACGCGATTGAGGACCGTGCCGATGATCGCGTCGGGGCCGCCGAGCTCGGCGACGGCGCGCTCGACGGCGGCCGCGGGCGTCGAGCCCGCGCCAATCACGAGGATCACGCCGCCGACGAAACGCGCGAGCACCTGCGCGTCCGGCAGCACGCCGACGGGCGCGGTGTCGAGAATCACCCAGTCGAACCGGGCGGCGCAGTCGCGGAGGATCTCCTCCATGCGCGCCGACGTCAGACTCGCCAGCGGGTTCGATCCCGGCCGGCCGGCGGTGAGCACGCTCAGGTTGTCCGACACCTGCGTCAGCGGCAGATCGCCGTTGCTGCTGCGCAACGCGTCGCTCAGCCCGCGATCGTTCGAGAGCCCGAGCGTCGTGTGCATCGTCGGGCACCGCAGATCCGCGTCGACGACGAGCACGCGGCGGCCGTAGGACTCGCTCAGCGTCAGGGCGAGGTTGGTGGCCGTCAGCGTCTTGCCTTCGTCCGGTACGGCGCTCGTCACCATCACGGTCTTCAGTTGCGCATCCGCCTGCTCGTCGTGAAGCACCGCGGCGAGACGACGGTACTGTTCGAGTGACACCGCGCTGGTTTCGCCCGTGACCAGACGCGCCTGCATATCGGCGTCCGCCACCGGCGCCGAGCGCCGCTTGTTGGTTGGCCGCGCCGGCGTTGGCTCCGATCGATCCGATCG
>CAZNMF010000255.1:0-2199 GCA_964573795.1 uncultured Solibacteraceae bacterium | reverse complement strand
TCAAGTGAAACGACAGGATTGAGTATAGCGCCGTGCCGTCGCGTCCCGCGCGTCTCAGGCTCGCCTGCGGTATCCTGCCGCCATTCGTCGATGTTGGAGTGAGGAGATCCCGCTATGACGCTGTCCTGGTCGTCTCTCTGGATGGACGCGCGCGTCAGCGTGCGTCGTCTGCGACGCCAGCCGAGCGTTGCGGCCGCGGTCGTGTTGCCCGTCGCGCTGGCGATCGCGGCGACAACGGCGCTCGACTCCGTCGTCGATGGTCTGCTGTTTCGACCGTTGCCGCTCGACGACGCGCGATCGCTCGTCGCCGTCGGCGTGCCGAATCCGCGGCTCATCGTTCCGGCCGTGACGCCGGCCGCCGCGGCCCTGCCGGCCCGCATGGCCCACTCGCCCGTGTTTGCCGGGCTCGCACAGAGCGGCGACGCCTTCCAGGTGTTGGGCGACGCGCACGATCTGCTGGCGGCGAACCTTTCCGTGACCGGCGTCAGTCGCGGATTTTTCGAGACGATGGGGATGCACGCCGCCGTGGGGCGTCTGTTCTCGGACGATGATTTTCAGCGCGCCTCGGCGTGGACAGAAAGCACGACCGAGCCGGCGTCCGTCGTCTTGAGCGACGACGTGTGGCGGCGGCTGTTCGGCGGCGATCCGACGATCGTCGGCCGCACGCTGTCGCTGGCGGACGCACTGCATCCGGTGCGTGTCGTAGGCGTCATGCCGAAAGACCAGCGGTTCCCCGGCCACACGAACGTCTGGACGCCGGCGGCGCGCCGCAATCAGACGCCGTTTCCGCCGTCGTTCGCGCGCCTCGCGCCAGGCGCCACGATCGCGCAGGCGCGTGCCGCATTTCCGGAATTCTCCTTCACGCCGCTGCGCGAGGCCGTCACGCCGGAGGGGGCGCGCGCGATGGCCTTCCTGCTGGCCGCTGCGGCGGTGCTGCTGCTGTTGTCGTGGGTGCAGGTCGCGTCGCTGTTGTTGGCGAGCACGACGTCGCGCGTGACGGAGATCGGTACGCGGCTGGCGCTTGGCGCGAGTCGATCGATGCTCGTCCGGCAATTTGCGGTTGGCGGGTTGCTGCTGACGGGCGTGGCGCTCGTGTTGGGATGGCTGGCCGTTCCGAGCCTGACTCGCGTCCTCATTGCTGTGCTACCCGTCGATCTAACAGCCGGGCAGCCGCTGACGCCGGATCTGCGCGTGTTCCTCTTTGCGTGCGCCGCGTCGGCGTTGGGGCTGCTGGTGTTATGCGTGATGCCGGCCGTTGTGATTCGCTGGACGTCGCCGCTGCAACTGCTGCGCGGCTCGTTCGGCGATCTGCGCGTCAGCGCGTCGCGCCTGCGTCATGGTCTGCTCGTCCTGCAAATCGCGTTGACGACCGTGTTGCTGTACGTCGCGGGTTTGACCGCGCACAGCTACACGCGCGCAGCCACGCTCAACTATGGGTTCGACGCGGAGAACGTCTTTGTTTTCCGGCCGAATCTGGCGCTGAACGGAACCACGCCGCAAGCCTTGACGGAGCAGTTCGGTCAGCTTCAGCAACGTCTTCTCGACTCGACCGACGACCTTCGTGAGTCGCCTGTGGTCACCGCCGCGGGAACGTTCGGCGCGGCGCCGTTCGCCGATCAGGTGACGGTGGCGCGCGGCGCCATGAGCAGCGAGCCGAGGACCTTCCAGGACGTCGTCGCGCTCGACGGCCGTCCGATCGATCCGATGCGAGTCAGAGTCGAGAGCGTCGACTGGGATTTCATCCGCACGCTCGGCGCGACGCTCGACACGGGACGTTCATTCGATCGTCAGGACGATCGGGCGACGGTGATCGTCAGCGAGACGATGGCACGTCAGATTCAGTCGCCGCTGTTGGGCACCGCACTCGGACGGACGATCCGTATCGGCAGGGCCTCCTTGCGCGTGGTCGGTGTCGTCAAGGATCTCGTTGATACGCGGCCTGATGTGGCGCCCGATCCGCAAGTCTTTCTGCTTCGCGCTGGAAATTTCGCTGGCGGCGTGCTGATCGTGCGCGTCACGCCGCCCGTGGATGCCGCGCTGCCTGTCGTCCGCGGCATCCTCGAGCGCCGCTGGGGACGGCTGTCGCCGACTCGCGTGCATCCGATGATCGACGATCTCGACGAAGTGCTCACGCCCTGGCGCGCGCGCTCCGTCGTCTTGAACATGATCGCCGCGTTCTGTCTGCCGTTGGCGATCATC
>CAZNMF010000254.1:0-2675 GCA_964573795.1 uncultured Solibacteraceae bacterium | reverse complement strand
GCGCCGTCGATCGCGCGCAGCCAGACGTCAGCGGTGCCATCAGGATTCCAGAGGACGACGCGCGGTCCGCCGGGACGATCGGTCGCACCGCGCGTGAGGACGGTGACGTCGTGTCCGCCGGCGATCAGCCGCGCGGACAACGCGCGCCCGAGAAATCCCGATCCGCCCGCGATGACGACGCGCATTGGGAAATTCTAGAAGGCGCGTTTCGAAGTTCGAAGTTCAAAGTTCGAAGTTCGACAACGCTTTACGGTTCAATTGAGATCGCTCCCGTGTAGATCGCCATGCCGACGACGGCGTCGATGCCCATGGCGTCGAGCGTGTCGATCTCCTCGCGGCTGCGAATGCCGCCGGCGGCGATGAGGCGGCGTTTGGTTGCCGACTGCACGGCGCGCACGGCGTCGAGGTTGAGGCCGGTGAGCATGCCTTCCGTGTCGACGTGCGTGTAGAGAAATCCGCCGACGAACGGCTCGAGCGTGCGCGCGGCGTCGGCGGCCGTGACCGGCAGCGGCGTCTTCCAGCCGTGGATCACGACCTTGCCGCCGCGGCTGTCGATCGCGCCGATGAGCACGTCCGGATCGAGCTGCTCGGCGAACGCTTCTGCGCGGGCCTTGTTGACGCCGCGGTCGTTGAAGAGCGCGGATCCGAGGATCACGCGCCGCGCGCCGGCGTCGAGCAGTTCGCGCGCGCGATCGACGGAGCGCACGCCACCGCCGACCTGGCAGGGCAGCCGCGTCGCGACGTAGCGGACGAGGTCGTCGTTGGCCTGACGGCCCATGGCCGCGTCGAGATCGATGAGCTGCACGATCGGAAACGACGCGAACTTCGCAATCCAGCCATCGACGTCGTCGCTCTCGATCGCAAGGCGCTCGCCCTGCTGGAGCTGCACGACACGTCCACCCATCAAGTCAATCGAAGGAATCAGCACGGGGAACTACCAGTCGAGACGCATGGGCACACCGCGCGCGGCCAGAAACTGCTTCAGGTCGCGAACGGCGTGCTCGGAAAAGAGAAAGATTGACGCGGCTAACGCGGCATCGGCGCGGCCGGCCGAGACGCCGTCGGCGAAGTGCTCGGGCGTGCCGGCGCCGCCCGACGCGATGACGGGAATCGGCACGGCGGTGCTCACCGCGGCCGTGAGCTCGCAGTCGAAGCCGGCGCGCGTGCCGTCGCGATCGATCGACGTCAGCAGAATCTCGCCGGCGCCGCGATCCGCGGCTTCGCGCGCCCACGCCACCGCCTCGCGCGTGACGCGCGTCGTCCCGCTGCGCGCGAAGACCTCGAAGCCGTCGGCGCCGCGCTTGGCGTCGATCGCGACGAGCACCGCCTGGCTGCCGTAGATGCGCGCAAGCGCGGTGATCAGCGTGGGATCGGCGAGCGCGGCGCTGTTGAGGCTGACCTTGTCGGCGCCCGCGTCGATCACCGCGCGAGCGTCGTCCATCGATCGAATGCCGCCACCGACGGCGAGCGGGATGAACAGGCGCTGCGAGACCGCGCGGATCGTGTCGAGCAGCGCGCGGCGGCCTTCGATCGTCGCGGTGACGTCGAGCACCGTCAGCTCGTCGATGCCCTCCTCGTTGTAGCGCGCCGCGAGCTCGGCCGGATCGCCGGCCTTGCGCAGCCCTTCGAAGTTGATGCCCTTGACGACGGAGCCGTCGCGAACGTCGAGGCAGGCGATGAGCCGTTTGGCGAGCATGTCAGCGCGCCTCGCTCGCGATGCGCATGAAGTTCGTGAGCATCTTCAGGCCGGTCGTGCCGGACTTTTCGGGATGGAACTGGACGCCGAACACGCGGCCGCGCTCGACCGCCGCCGAGAACGGCACCGCGTGCGTCGTCGTCGCCGCCGTGTCGTCGACGAGCGGCGCGGCGTACGAGTGCGTAAAGTAGGCCGACGCGCCCGATGCGACGCCGTCGAACAGCCGCGACGGCCGCGCGGGACGATCGAGCGTGTTCCAGCCGACGTGCGGCACTTTGACGTCGCCCTCGAGCCGGAAGCACCGGCCCGCGATCAAGCCGAGGCCCGGCGTCTCTGGCGCTTCGGCGCTGCCGTCGAACAGCCACTGCATGCCGAGGCAGATGCCGAGCGTCGGCAGGCCGCGATCGATTGCGGCGAGCACGGCGCTGCGCCACTCCGGACCGAGCGACGCCGTCGCCGCGAAGTTGCCGACGCCGGGGACGACGAGCGCGTCCGCGCCGGCGAGCCCGTCGACGCCGGCGACGACACGGACGTCGGCGCCGACGGCGTGCAGCGCCTTGATGACGGACGTGAGGTTGCCGGCGCCGTAGTCGACGAGCGCGACGGTCATAACAGCCCCTTCGTGGACGGCAGCATCTTCGAGAGGCGACGATCTTTCGCACACGCGACGCGCAGCGCGCGCGCAAACGCCTTGAACACGGCCTCGATCTGATGATGGCTCGATCGGCCGTACAGCACCTTCACGTGCACGTTCGCGCGGGCCGCCGTCGCGAAGCCCTCGAAGAAGTCCTGCACGAGCTCGACCGGCAGGTCGCCGACGCGCTCCGCGCGTACGCCCTTCAGATCGACGACGGGAAACGGCCGGCCCGACAGGTCGACGGCGGCGACGGCGAGCGTCTCGTCCATCGGCATCAGGAAATAGCCGGCGCGGTTGATGCCGCGCTTGTTGCCGAGCGCCTGCAGCACGGCCTCGCCGAGC
>CAZNMF010000253.1:0-4925 GCA_964573795.1 uncultured Solibacteraceae bacterium | reverse complement strand
GCGTCGAGCACGAGCGCCAGCACGTCCTGCAGCACGCGTCCCGATCCGAGCGCGCGAAACCCGGCGAGCAGCGCCGTGAGCTGCCGCAGATCGTCACGCGCGCCGGTCAGCGAGCGTGCCGAGGCCTGCTCGTCGGCGGCGAGGACGAGGAGATCGGCGCCGCCGCCGCGGCCGAGCCGGATGCGATCGCCCGGCCGCAGGTCGCACTCGCTCACGGCGTCGCCGTTGACGAACGTGCCGTAGCGCGACTCGCGGTCGTGCAGGACGTAGCGATCGCCGTCGCGGACGATCTCGGCGTGCTCGCGCGAGACCTCGCTGCCGGCCAGCCGCAGATCGTTGGTGTCGCGGCGGCCGATGGTGTACGGCACGTGGTCGATCGTGACCTCGCGCTCGCCCACCGTGTCGTGCACCTGCAGTCGCAGCCCGGACATCGCGCGTCAGTGTATACGATGCGGATTAAACGCATTTTCAAAGCTTGCGTTCCGATGGAGGGGCGGACCTTTCGCCGTCGCGCAAGGCGTCGGCGAACCACGGCAGCCTGGCGGAAGTGGTCAGGTCTGCCCGCCGCGGCCGAACCTGAAGGTTCGGCCCTCCGAAGGGCCACCTCAGCGAGACAGCACGACGTACGCCACGACGATGACGATCACGACGACGGCGGCGATGACGACGGGCGTCCAGGATCGGCGGCCGCGCGCCTCGGGGCGCGCCGGCGATGGCGGCACGGCGGTCGGGGTGCCGCAGCGGTAGCAGACGATGGCTTTGTCGGCGATGGTGGCGCCGCAATTGGTGCACTGCATCCGCATCACTATACTGATGCGCGCCGATGATTCCGATCTCCGACGTCGTCCCGACGCGCACGACGCCGTGGGTGACGCGTCTGCTGGCCGCAGCCATCGGCATCGTCTTCGCCGGCGAGCTGCTCGTCCCCGCGCTCGACGTGAGCAGCGCCATCCGCGCGGCCAACAGTCCCGATGCGCTCGTGCGCTGGCGCTGGCTGCCGGCGCTGGCGTTCCTGCACGCCGGCGTCGTGCAGGCGGCGACGAACGCGCTTGCACTCTGGCTGTTCGGCGGTGCGGTCGAGGATCGCGTCGGCCACGGCCGATTCGCGGCGCTGTTTCTCGCCGGCCTCGTCGCCGCGGCGATTGGCGCGCGCTGGGCGATGCCGCTGATGACGCCGCTCACGGGCGCCACCGGACCGATCGCGGCCATCGTCGCGGCCTATCTCGTCCTCTGGCCACGCTCGCGCATCCTCGTCCTCATCCCGCTGCCCGTCGTCTTCGACCTCGTCGAGATTCCGGCCGCGATCGTGCCCGTGTTCTGGATCCTGCTGCAACTCGTCGGCGTGGCGCACAGCCGGCTGTCGCCGACGCTGGCGGCCGAGCAGATGCTATGGGCGACGCTCGCGGGCGCGCTCGTCGGCATCGTCGCCGCGCGCACGCTGCCGCGCCGGGAGCGGATGCGGATGGAGTGGTGGGACGGGACGGAAAGGACAACTTCGAACGTTGAACGTCGAACGCCGGAGTGCCCGCGGACGTCTCGGCCCGGGCGACGGCGGGCCTGAGCGTGATAGCATTCATGGATACCCAAAAGGCATATCCATGGCGGCCATCTCCCTCAAGCTTCCCGAAGACCTCCTCGACGCCGCTGGCCGTTACGCCCATGCGCTGCGGCTCACGCGGGCGGCGTACATCCGGCGGGCGCTCGAACAGATGAACCGCGAGACGCGCGCGCGCCTGCGCGCGCGGCGCTTGCGCGACGCCTCTCGCAAGGTCCGGGGTGAGAGTCTGCGCGTCAATGCAGAATTCGCCGCGATCGAGCGCCCGCCACATGCGTAAGCGCGGCGAGATCTGGCTGGCGGACCTCAATCCGCGGCGAGGCACGGAGCCGGGCAAGACGCGTCCGGTGCTCATCGTCCAGGCGCAGGCCCTGATCGATGCCGAGCATCCTTCGACGATCGTCGTTCCACTCACCACCCAACTCGTCGATGACGCGGAGCCTCTTCGGATCCGCATTCGAGCGGCCAAGTCCTTGCGGCAGGACTCCGACGCCCTGATCGACCAGGTGCGCGCCATCGACAATCGCCGGCTGATCCAAGGTCCTCTGGCTCGCCTGTCGCCGCAGCAACTCGACGCGATCGCCCAAGCGCTGCTCGAGGTCCTGGATCTGACGGGTGATTGAGCACTGCGCGCGTACCCGACGCCGGTGTCGGACCGACGTCAGATGGTCCCGTCACCGTCGTCGGCCCGCTCGCCTCGATCGGCTACGCGTCCAGATCGCTGTCTTTCTATTCGGACAATGGCTGGAACGTTTGATTTATGTCAGGAGAGGCTGGTTGCAAGCTTGGAGAGCGCTGCTGCCCGCCCCCCAATTTGACAGCGCCGAAAGTCCAGCCTGAGCGTAGCATTGATCGTGCCTCATGCAAGCCGCATCGGTTGCATTGACCGGTGTTCCCGATCAGCACGTCTCGACAGACTCCCTGGCCAAATTTCAACATCTTGTTTTTGTTCTGAGCCTGTGGCCGACGAAACAATTCGCACGGCCGGCTCAACATGGCTGCCGAATTCGATCTGGCCCGCGCTGACAACCTCGACGGTCTTGGCAATCAACGACTGCCGAATAAAATCGATCCGATACGGACGCGGACGGAGCGCTGGCTGACGTTGACATAGCGCGTCGTTACCTGAGCATCTTCCCGAAGCGTGTTGCCTTCGCCTACTTCGTAGAGGCTCGGCCTCTTCCTGCACCCTCGAGGCTACGTCTGGGCTCGCTACGCGCTACGGCCCATGATTTCGCAACCCGCCGCCCGCCAGCGGCTGGCATACTGGTCCCGCTTCTACTGGATGCCTCGCGGCATCACGCAGAGGGCCGCTCCACCCTCTTGCTCAGCGATTCGGAGGGATGGACTCCTTTCATCCCACGAGGAACGCGCTTTCACTAAGAGCGCGTTTCAAAACACTCTCCGCGGGGCTTTGAGATAGTTCCAGCAGATCAAGATGCAGCCGAGGGTGACAAAGGCTTGATGGACGTCAGCGCGACGCTCATAGCGCACGGTCAGCCGACGAAAGCGGTGCAGCCACGCGATCGTACGTTCGACGACCCAGCGGCAAACGCCGAGACCACTGCCGTGCGGTGTCCGCCGTTTGGCGAGCACCGGAACGATCCCGCGCGCCCACAGACGGTCGCGGTGGGGCTGGGAGTCGTACCCCCGATCGCCCTGGAGCGCATCGGGCCGCCGACGGGGCCGGCCGCGCCGACCGCGGACCGCGGGCAGGGCGTTGACCATCGGATCGAGTTGCGTGATGTCGTTGACGTTGGCGGCCGTTACCTGGGCGACGAGCGGGACGCCGCGCGCATCCGTGATGAGGTGGTGTTTGGAGCCCTTCTTGCGGCGATCGGTTGGGTTCGGTCCAGTTTTTTTCCCCCACGCACGGCGCGGACGGAGCCGCTATCGATGACCGTCCACCGCTGGTCAAGTCGGCCGCGACGCCGGAGTTCCGCGAGGAGCGCTTCATGGAGCCGTTGCCAGACGCCGGCCCGCTGCCAGCGCACCAAGCGGCGCCAGCAGGTGCTGCCTGACCCGCAGCCCATCTGGCGCGGCAGCATTTGCCAAGGGATCCCGGATCGCAACACGAAGAGAATGCCGGTCAGAATCGCGCGGTCGGGGATCGGCGTGCGGCCATGGCGGTGGCCCCGCTTGAGGCGTCGCTTCGGGATCAGCGGGGCGAGCCGCGCCCAGATCGCATCATCAACGAGAGCCTGAGACATGGCCGACCGTACCAAGCGGCGCGTCTTGGTACAAGAGGGTCGTCAGAGAGTTTTGAAACGCGCTCTAACGGGGCGAGCCCGAGAAGAAGCGATCGCCAATTTGTTGGATCACCAACGGATCGGCCTTCATCGTGATGCTGTATTCGACGGCTCTCTCGTCTTCGACAAGAATCTTTCGACACTCGGGCGTAAATGCAGCTGCCAGAACGCACATGTCATAAAAACCGGCATCAAGGGACACGTCAAAATGTCCGGCACGATCAGTTTCACGTATTACATCTGCGCGAACCTGAGGCTGCAACTGGCCGGAGGGATCGTAATGAAATAACAGACGAGCTTCAATTGCGGCGCCTTCAGAGTCCACAACGCGACCCGTGGCCTTCCCGGCAGGCGACGCCATCGTTACTACCACAAACACGACGATGGCAATGACCAACATAATTAGCCTTTGATACATGGCGCTAACCTCAAAAGCACCGCGATAAGACCAGACGCGACTGTGCTTCGTTCAGATCGCGATCGTTGGCATCAGGCTTAAATCCGGTAATTGGGGCGAGTTGGTGCCCGAGCTCATGCAGCAGGATAAACGCGCGAAAGCCAGGCCTAACCCAGAAACGCCCAAACGGCCCAACGTGCCCCGGAACTGGGTCATAAGTCATGTATGGACCCTTGGAATTTATAAATACGCTGTCGATGCTTTGCGTACCTGCTCCGGTGTTTTGATTATGCAGATCGAGAAAACGATACCTCGTAGCGCTCAGCACACTAGAACCTCTGCCGCCATAGAACGTCCCACATCCGCCCTTCGACAGCAGCTGCTGAGCAGCTGCGAGGCCTTCATGAAGAGCGCCACAATAGCCCACGCTGAGGCCTGACCAGGCTTGAGCGCAGGGTGCAGTGTTCTGCGGCTGACCCGGCGTCGGATCTGGCGTAGGCGGCCCTGGATTTGGCGTGGGCGTAGTGGGATCGTCGGGCATAGGCGTGGTAGGCCCAGGATTGTCGATCGGTGCGGGCGCTAGTGGCGGCGGATTGCGCGGTTGGGCCGTGCCGATAACGACATCGTGTTCGCCGTCTCGGTGATGCGGTGGTTGAGCCGAACCGCCACCACCAAAGATGGCTCCCCAGATATCTCCCCCAAAGGCGCCTGTTGCTGCCCCGAT
>CAZNMF010000252.1:0-6811 GCA_964573795.1 uncultured Solibacteraceae bacterium | reverse complement strand
TCCGAGGAGCGGACGCGTGCCGAGCACGTCGAACATCGATGCGGTGATGCACTCGAAGGACTGACGGATGGGCTCGCCGGCGTCGCGCATCACGGCATTGCCGCCCCAGAACGCGGCCGTCGAGGAAAACGCCGGCAGCGTCGCGATGCGATCGAGATGCGACGGCGCGATCCCGAGAGTCGAGTGGCCGTTTCTGGCGCTCGTTTCGTAGAGCTCGACGATGCGATCGGACTCGACGAACGGCGAGCGCAGCAGCACCGCGTCGATCACGCTGAACATCGCGGCGTTCGCGCCGGTGCCGAGCGCGAGCATGACGATCGCCGCGGCCGTGAAGCCCGGCGAGCGCCGCATCGTGCGCAGCGCGAAGCGCGTGTCGTGGACGAGATCGTCCACCCATGCATAAGCCGCAGTGAGCACCATGCCCGGCACCGTTCGCCACCAGAGGCGTGTGACGGCACCGAGTCCGCGGCCGCGTGCGTCGGCGAGCTCATCGCGAAAGTCCGCACGCATGTCCGCGCCGAAGTCGCCGCGGAACTCCAACGGAAACAGCCGCAACAGCCAGCGATAGAGCCGATCGGTCGATGTGCGAGGCGACATCCTGCTCCTTCTCATGCGGCGCGTCACGATATGTCGTATGACGACGTAGTGTCAACCGCGGTTGGCTTGCGAAGGACGCATTGGGTATTGCTTTTCGATGCTGATTTATCGTAAAACGATAAATCATGAACCTCTCAATCCTCATCTGCCTGGTCATCCTCGTGGCGCTGGTTGGCGGAGCGGCCTACGTGTTCTTCGGAAGGCGGGGCCGATGACGGCACGGACATGCGCGATCGGTCCGACGCCGAGACAGATGGAGAACCGTGGTCTCACCTGGGTGTTCGCGGCGTTTCTCTTCTGCCCGTGCCATCTGCCGCTGACGTTGGCCGTCGGCGCCACGGCGCTGTCGGGCACCGCGCTCGGCATCGCGATGCGCGCGCATCCGTACGTCGCCGGCACGATCGTGACGCTCGCGTGGGTCGCGGCGACGTGGCGAGGCATCTACTTGCTGCGGCTGGCCGCACGTCGCGCGCGGGCAATGGCCGCTCAATCGGAGGCGCACTCATGAAAGCGCTCGGACGTCGCTCGGTGTCTTCCGTGCTGGCGATCGCGATCGATATCGGCTGGTACGGCACGTTGATCGCGATGGCGATCTTTCTCTGTCTCGCGCTCCTGCCGCTGGTCTGGGACGTCCGCGGGGCGACCAACGTGTCGATGGACATCCCGGCGTCGTTCTCGCTCGATTTGCACGACGTGCCGATCGCGGCGCCCGCGCTCGGTGTGGCGCGCGCGACCGTCGAACAGGCGCGCGGCGAGGGGCTGCTGACGTTCCCTCCGCCGAGCGGACTGTTCCTCGCAGCGGTCGCGCTGTCGGTGGTCGTGGTGCTGGCGTGGGTGGTATGGATCCTCGCGCAGCTTCGCGCCGTGTTCCGGACGCTGCGCGACGGCCATCCGTTCGTCGCGGCCAACGCCGCGCGCATTCGGCGCATCGGCTACGCCGTCATCGGCGGCGAGGCGCTGCGCATCGCGTTCGAGCTGGCCGGCAACGCGTACATCGCGAGACACTTCGTCGCCGATCGACTGCGCTTCGACGCGTGGCCCCGCCTCGATTTCTCGGCGCTCGTCGCCGGCCTGATCATCCTCGTCATCGCCGAGGTCTTCAGGGCCGGCGCACGACTCGAGGAAGAACAGTCGTTGACCGTGTGAGGCGCCGATGGCCATTCGCGTCAAGCTCGACCATCTGCTGCTCGATCGCCGCCTCACGCTGACGGATCTGGCCGATCGCATCGGCATCACGCTCGCCAATCTGTCGATCCTCAAGACGAACAAGGCGCGCGCGATTCGCTTCTCGACGCTCGAAGCGCTGTGCCGCGAGCTCAAGTGTCAGCCCGGCGATCTTCTCGAGTGGACGAGCGACGAGCCGGCGGCGCCGGAACCGTAGCCAAATTTCGAACTTCGAAGTTCGAACTTCGCCCCTCGACAGGCTCGGGGCGACGTGAGCCACGTCGAACGTCGAACTTGACGAGGCGCGTTGCCGCGCGTCGTTGATTCGCAACGCGCTCCCTATGGCTTCGGCTGCGCCGTCGGCGGCAGGATGCCGTTCAGCCGGAGGTACGACGCCGCCGTCGAGTAGTGATCGGTCCAGTCCGTCGCGATCGTCACCATCGCGAACGCTCGCGATCGCCCCATTCGTCGTCCGAAGAACGAAACCTCATCGGCGAGCTGGGTGTCCTTCACTTTGGTGAGCGCCTGCGTGCAATAGTCGAACGACGTGTCGATCGCGGCGACCAGCGTGTCCTTGTCGGCGGTCTCGGCGACGTTCATCCAGTCCGGCGCAGGCAGATCGCCGATGCCTCCGCACAGCGCCGCGTTCGTCTGGACGATGTGCGCCATGAGCTGACCGAACGTCATCTGCGGCGGCGTCGGATGGAACGTGTACTTGTCCGCGGGCATCAGTCTGGCCGCGGCGCTGATGTTCTTCGACTCGCTCGCGAGAATCTGACGCACCGCGTCACTGACCGGATCGCTCGGCGGCGTGTAGGTCTGTGCAGCGACGGGTGCGGAAGACAACGCACCGGCGAGGACGAGCAGGGCGAGCGCTCTCATGGGACCTCCAGGGACGACAGCATGTCACGCCTGTGGCGCGCGCCGTCGTCATTTCTTGACGATCACCACTTCGAGATACGTGCCCGGCACCACCATCGTCGAGTCGCCGCTGACGTTGAATGCCCCAATCAGCTCGAGCAGATCGCGCTCGAGTGCGGCCTGCCCGTCGGCCGACAGGCTCGCGAACGCCTTGTGCGTCGGCCCATACCAGTCGCGGAACACGTCGATCCAGTGCTCCGGCGATCGATAGCGGAACGTGAACGTGCGCGCGTTGGCGTGGATCGCCGCCGCCGACGCGTCGAACAGATCGTGCAGATGATCCGTCGTGCCCCATCGCGCCGGCGGCGTGAGGCCTGCGGGCGGCGGCACGTGGCGGCCGACGACGGCGAAGAGGCGTCCGACGAAACCGTCCGGCGTCCAATTCGCGAGGCCGATACGGCCGTTCGATCGGCAGACGCGCAGCAGCTCGCTCGCGACGCGCGCGTGATTCGGCGCGAACATGATGCCGAACGACGACAGCACGGCGTCGAAGCTGGCGTCGGCGAAGGGGAGCGCCTCGGCGTCCGCCTCCTGGAACCGGATCGGCAGGCGCTCGGCCTCGGCGCGCCGGCGGCCTTCGTCGAGCAGGGCCGGCACGTAGTCGGTCGACGTCACGTCGCACCATCGGCGCGCCGCGGCAAGCGAGCAGTTGCCGTTGCCCGCCGCGACGTCGAGGACGGAGGAACCGGCATGCAGGTCGACCGCCTCGCACAGCGATTCGCCAACGATCTGCAATGTGGTGCCGATGATCGCGTAGTTGCCGGACGCCCACGTCGCGCGCTGTTTGGTCTTGATCGCGTCGAAGTCAGTGGCGGGCGTCGCGGCGGGGCGGTCGGACGGTGTGGCTGGTTGTGTCATGTTCACGCTCCTGAAGAGTCTCGTCGTCGATGCGAGTCGTGAGTGTAGCGAACGCCGTTGGTCGTGCCCATGACGGCGCGTCTCGACGTCTTTGCCGAGCGTCCGGTACGGTCCTTCGTAGCCCTTGGCCCGTAGCCCGTAGCCCGTAGCCCGCAGCCCGCAGCCCGTAGCCCGTAGCCGTCGCAGGGGCCGCCCTCGTGGCAGCCCGGCGACGCTCGCGAATGTCAGGACTTCCGCAGCAGCAACAGCGGATTCGACGTCGCCGCCCGTCTGGCCGGCACGTAGGCGGCGGCGCCGACGACGAGACTGACGATCGCGAAGACGCCGATCCACGTCATCGCGTCAGACGCGGGCACGCCGAAGAGGAGCCCACGAATCGCGCGCGTGCCCAGTGCTGCGGCCAGTCCGCCGATCGCCAGGCCCGCGAACGCTCGTATCGCCGCCGGCACGAGCACGGTCCGAAGCAGCGCGTGTCGAGAAGCGCCCAGCGCCGCGCGAATCGCCAAATCGCGCTGACGGTTGGTCACGTCGAGCGCGACGACGCCGAACAAACCGATGGCGGCAAGGGCGAAGCCGAACGCCGCCAGCAGCACGAGCATCCAGACGCTGAACTGCCATGGCGCTCGCGCGCGCGCAACGACGTCGTCGAGCATGCTCACGTCGTCGACGAGGACGCTCGCATCGAGACGACGGGCCTCGGCGCGTGCGGTCGACAGCGCGGCAACCGGCCCGTCCGACGTTCGAATCGTCAGATAGCCGGCGACAGCGGCCGACTGCGGTGCGGCATCGTAGACGTCGAGCCGCACGTCGCCGAGGCCGCGATAGTGGACGTCGCCGACGACGCCGACGACCGTCCGCCACGTCTCCTCGCGGGAATTCTCTGCAAACGTCGGCAGCAGCAGCTTCTTGCCGATCGCGTCCTGTCCCGGCCACAACCGCCGCGCCGCGCTCTCGCCGACGATCGCGACGCGCGTCGACGCCGGCCTGTCGTCGTCCGTGAAGACGCGTCCGCGGACGAGTCGAATCCGCATCGCTTCGAAATAGCCCGGCGTGGCGACCTGATAGCTCAGCACGGGGTTCGATTCGCGCGAGCGCGGCGTGTCGACCTGGCCTTCGAGCAGCACCGACGTCTCCTGGCCGACGGGACCGAGCTCGAGCGGCCGGAGGTACACGGCACCCGCCGCCTCCACGTGCGGCGCCGCACGCACGCGCGACAGCAGCTGATCCATCCAGGCATTCGACGGCGCCTGGACGAACATCGTCACGACGTCGGACGGAACGAAGCCGATGTCGAGCAGGCGAAGCGCGATGAAGCTGCGGACGACCAGGCCCGCCGAGACGAGCAGCACGACGGCCAGCGCGATCTGTGCGATGACGAGCGCGACGCGGCCACGTTGTGCGCGCCGGCTCTCGGTCGCCCACGCGGCAGCGAGTCGCGAGGCGTCCATCGTCGCGTCGGCCGTCTGACGCAGCGGCGTGAGCGCGCAGGCGACAGCCGCCGCTGCCGTGATCGCGAGCGTGAGAGCGGCGACACGCCAATCCACGGCGGCCTCCGCGAGGCGCGGCACGTCGCCGGGCGCCAGCATCACGATCGCACGGAGCAGCCAGCGCGACAGCAGCAGACCGAGCGCTCCGCCGATGGCGGCGATGACGCACGACTCGATCAGCCATGTGCGCGCCAGATCCCAGCGATTCGCGCCGAGCGCCAGGCGAACCGCCTGGTCCGGCGCGCGCGTGGCCACGCGCGTGGCCGTCAGACCCGAAACGGTCGCGCAGGCGATGAGCAGCAGCACGGCGACGGCGATCCACGTCGCCCACAGTCCCTGGCGCACCGGGCCGAAGACGTAGTCGAGGAACGGCGTGACGACGACGGTCGGTCCGAGACGATCGCTCGAGCTCGCGGCACGATCCGAGCGCGTGAGCGCGTCGAGGGCCGACGCCGCGGCTTCGGCCCTCACACCGGGACGAAGACGTCCAACGAAGAGCAGGATGCCAATGCTCCGGAGCGGATCTCCACCGGGCTGCTGCACCGCCGCGAGGATCGGTCGCGCCGGAATCCAGAAATCGGTGCCTCGCGGGAAGTCGAAGCCGTCCGTCATGACGCCGACGATCGTGCGGCGCCGGTCGAGCTCGACCGTTCTGCCGAGCACGCGCGGGTCGGAAGCGAAGCGCCCGCGCCACGCCGCGTAGCTCAGGACCGCGACATCCGGAGCGTTGGCGAGGTCGTCCTCGGCTCGCAGCGAGCGTCCCAGCACGGGCGCCGCGCCCATGGTCTCGAAGAACGAGCTGGAGACGCCGGCCGTGGCAACGCGCACGGGCTCGCCCTGGCCGCGAAGGATCGCCGGCCAGATCGACGAGCCGATGGCCGCCCCGCGCTCGAAGACGGGATTCGCGGCCCAGCGCTCATACGCAGCGTATGAGATCTCGACGACGGCGACGTTGCGAGCGCGATCGGATCTCCACGCGAGCACCAGGTCGCGCGGCGCGCGCAGCGGCAGCGGCTTCAGCAGCACCGCGTGCACGACGCCGAAGATCGCGGCGTTGGCCGCGATGGCCACTGCCAGCGTCATCACGGTCGCGGCCGTGTAGCCCGGCGAGCGCACGAGGCGGCGCAGGGCGTCGCGCGCATCTCGACGCCAGGTCGCTGCGGAATGGCGGCGTCCGTTCGGCACGCCGGCGGCGGTCATGAGACGCGACCGTATAGGTGAGCCGATGGCGTGTCAAGGCTGTTCGGACGCTCCCGCTCGAGCGAGTGAATCACGCGCCGTGAGGCCGCCCGGCCGTGCGATACGCTGTGCCAATGCCGACGCATTCACCTTTGCGCATTCGTCTCTCGCCGGACCGGCGTGCGGGACTCCTGCGCGCCATCAAGGCGTACTACGCGGCGGAGTTCGACGAGCCGTTGAGCGATTTTCGTGCCGACGGGCTGCTGGACTTTTTCGTCCGCGAGCTCGGCCCGCCGATCTACAACCAGGGCGTCCACGACGCGACCGGCTTCATGCAACAGAAGCTCGCCGACATCGAAGGTGAGGTCTACGAGCGCGAGAGTGACCGGTGATCGCGCCTGCAGTGCAGATCGCGGTTGACATTGTTCACATGTTGTGAATAATTCGCGGCCATGAGCGCGAGACCGCGCGACGTGCTGCCGCTGAAGGACCTGGTCTTTCGCATCCTCGTGACGCTGGCCGAGGGCGAGCGGCACGGCGCGGATCTCGCGCGCGCGCTCGAGGACGCTGGGCCCGTCTCGCGTGTGCTGCCCGGCCACTTCTAT
>CAZNMF010000251.1:0-1798 GCA_964573795.1 uncultured Solibacteraceae bacterium | reverse complement strand
CTCCTCGGGCCGCGACAGGCCGGCAAGACGACACTGGCGCTCGAGATTGCCAAGGCGCGGCCGGCGGTCTACCTCGATCTCGAATCCGACGCCGACCGGGCCAAGCTTGCCGATCCCGAGCTCTACCTGTCGCAGCACGTGGACACGCTCGTCATCCTCGACGAAATCCAGCGAATGCCACAGCTCTTCCGGAGCTTGAGGGGGCTCATCGACAAGGGACGGCGCAGCGGACGGAGCAAGGGGCGCTTCCTCGTGCTTGGCTCGGCGTCGATCGACCTTCTCAAGCAGTCAAGCGAGTCACTCGCGGGCCGCATCCGCTACCTGGAGCTCGGACCGCTCGACGCGGGCGAGGTCGGACGCAAACGGCTCGACGCCCTCTGGCTGCGCGGCGGATTCCCGGAAAGCTTCCTCGCCTCGTCCGACGCGGCGAGCCTGCGCTGGCGGACGGACTTCATTCGTACCTACCTCGAACGCGACATCCCGCAGCTCGGGCCGCGCATCCCCGCCGAGACGCTGCGGCGGCTCTGGACGATGCTCGCGCATCAGCAGGGTGGTCTCCTGAATGCCGCGATGCTCGCGCGGGCTCTGGCCGTGGACGGCAAGACGATTGCGTCCTACCTCGATCTGCTCGTGGACTTGCTGCTCGTGCGGCGCCTGACGCCATGGCACACCAACGTGCGCAAGCGGCTGGTCAAGTCGCCCAAGGTCTACGTCCGCGACAGCGGACTGGTGCACGCGCTGCTCGGCATCGGCGATCGCGAGGCACTGCTCTCGCACCCGGTATCGGGCGGGAGCTGGGAAGGTCTCGCGATCGAGTCGCTCATCGCGGCGGCGCCTGACGACACCGACGCCCATTTCTTTCGCACGGCGGACGGAACAGAGATCGACCTGCTGCTGAAGTTCTCCGGCCGGCGCAAGCCGTGGGCGATCGAAATCAAGCGCGGCCTCGCGCCGACGCTCGAGCGCGGCTTCCAGCTCGCGTGCGACATCGTCCGTCCGGATCGACGCCTCGTCGTGTATGGCGGCACGGACCGGTTCCCCCTCGCTGACGAGGTGCAGGCGGTCCCGCTCGTCGACCTGTGCGAGGAGCTCTCCGCGGCATGAGTCAGTTCACCTTCCTCCGGCGCGAATGGGCCGACGTCTTCGATTCGGCGGCACGGGCCGAACGGCTCGTGAACGCCGACGCGCGGGCATCGTGCTTCTACGCGCGGCGGGCGCTGGAAATTGCGGTCGCGTGGGCGTTCAAGCACGACGCCGCGCTGAAGCTCCCCTACCAGGACAACATCTCGGCGCTCATCCACGAGCCCACGTTCAAGACCGTCGCCGGCGAAGCGGTCTTCAACAAGGCACGCGTGATCAACACGCTCGGCAACCGCGCGGTCCACGGCCACCGGCCCGTGCCGGCAGACGACGCGCTGGCCAGCGTGCGCGAGCTGTTTCACGTGTGCTATTGGCTCGCGCACACCTACGGGCGCACGGAACGACCGCCCTCGTCGCTCACGTTCGATCCCGCAGCCATCCCGAAGCCGTCGCCCTCGCCCAAGCAAACCGCCGAAGAGCTGCGAGCGCTGGAAGTTCGCCTGCGCGAGCAGGACGAGAACCTCGCGGCCGTGCTCGCGGACAAGAACGCGCTCGATGAAGAGCTGAAGCGTCTGCGCGCCGAGGTCGCCGCCGCGAAGCAGGCGGCCGCCGCGCAGCCCGACACGCACGACTACTCCGAGGCCGAGACCCGCGACTACTTCATCGACCTCCTGCTCAAGGAAGCGGGCTGGCCGCTCGACCAGCCACGCGACCGCGA
>CAZNMF010000250.1:0-26866 GCA_964573795.1 uncultured Solibacteraceae bacterium | reverse complement strand
GTGACACGACGACGAGCCGCTGGACGAAGCGGGCGAACGTCGATGCTACCGCCCACGACTGATCGCGGGGACGATCGACATGTCCGCCAAACCATTCGTGATCGTGGCGCTCCTGACGTCCACGTGCCTCACGCACGCGGTACGTGCCGCGCACGACGACGATCCCCACACGCCGGCGACACGCACAGGCGCCGCGTTTCGCTCGAGCGTCGATCTCGTCGCGCTGACCGTGACCGTGACGGACCAGCAGCGGCACTTCATTACCGGCCTGTCGCAGGACGACTTCGTCGTGACGGAGGACGGCGTCCCGCAGTCGATCGCGATCTTCGCGCGCAATCGCGTGCCGCTCGACCTCGCGATCGCCATCGACACGTCCGGCAGCATGCGGCCGGTGCTGTCGACCGCGCATCGTGCGGCCATCGATCTGGTCGAGACCACGCATCCCGGTGATTGCGTCATGGTCGCCGGCATCAATGACCGCGCGAACATCCTCGCGCCACTGACGCCAGACACAGCCGCAGTGACCGACGCAATCAAGCGCACTGGTGCGAGCGGACGCACGGCGCTGTATACCGGGCTGTACGTCACGTTGACGGAGCTCATGCACGCGCGCGACGCAGGCGCGGATGCGCGACGGCAGGCGCTCGTCGTGCTGTCGGATGGCCAGGACACGGCGAGTCTCATCGACTACGGCCAGGTCATGGAGCTCGTCGGTCAGGCGGGCGTCACGATCTATACGATCGCGCTCGCGCCGTCACCGGCGGATGTCTGGGCCGGCGACAGCACGACGCCGGATCCGTTCTACGTCATGCGCTCGTTCGCCGAGGCCACCGGCGGCCGCGTGTTCGTCGCACGCAAGACGAGCGATCTCGCCGGCATCTACGGCACGATCGCCGACGAGCTGTCGCAGCAGTACGTGCTCGGCTACGCGTCGACGAATCCGCATCGCGACGGTGCCTTCCGCCACGTGACCGTTCGAGTGATCTCCCGGCCGGGCACGCTTGCACGGACGAGAACGGGCTACTACGCGCCGCGCGGATAACGCCCGCGGTCCGTCGCGGGCCCGCACGTCATCGCGATCGCCGATCCGGCGAAGCGCGCCAGGAAACGGCCCGGGCGAGACGGCACGACATTGGGAGACGTCGTCGTCCATGGACGATCTCTCGACGCGCTTCTGGACCGACATCGCGGCCCGCATCGGCGGACCGATGACCTTCCGTTTCATCCTGCAGCCGACGATGGCCGCCATCGCGGCGTGGCGGGACGGCGTCAAGGACGCCCGCGCCGGACGGCCTGCGTACTTCTGGTCCATCTTCCACAATCCGGATGAGCGCCGGCGCCTGCTCCGAGAAGGCTGGAAGGCGACGGCGCGGATCATCGCGCTCGGCGTCGTCATGGACAGCCTCTATCAACTTCTCGTGCTCAAGTGGATCTACGTCGGCGAGCTCGTGCTCATCGTGCTGCTGCTGGCGTTCGTGCCGTACCTGCTGCTACGCGGCCCGATCAATCGTCTCGCGCGACGCTGGATCTCGCGTTGACATGACGGGCGCCATGTCGCTGGCGCTGCTCCTCACGCTGCAGCAGCCTGCGCCCGCGGCGACATCGCCCGTCGACGTTCCCGACGTCGTCCGCCACCTGCTCGGCCGGCCGCCGCCGCCCGAGCGCGATGACGACACGCGGCAATCGATCCTGCCGACGATCGGCGCGTCGCCCGCGGCGGGCGTGTCGGCCGGCGTGCTTCTCAGCCGCCAGGGCCGATCGCGCGAGGCCGGATCGCGCGTCTCGCTGCTCACGATCGGCGCGTCGTACAGCACGCGTCATCGGGCGATTCTCACGACGCGAATCGATCGTCACCTGCGCAAGGACACGTGGCACCTCGTCGGCGACTGGCGCGCGTACGCGTTCACGGAGCGCACGTACGGTCTCGGCAGCGACACGGCGTCCGACACGTCGATCGACGTGCCGCTCGACTGGGGCCGCGCGTACACGACGCTGTACCGGCGCGTCGCAGGGCACCTCGCCATCGGCGGCGGCTATCACTTCGACGCGCGCAAGGCGCACGACCTCGGCGACGATGCGCCGGTCGATTCACACGTGTCGTTCGCATCCGGTGTGTCGCTCGACATCGAGCACGACACGCGCGACACAGCCATCAATCCCGCACGCGGATGGTTCGCCCGTGCGAGCCTCACGTGGTTCACGCGGGCGCTCGGCAGCACGCAGTCATGGCGCGAGCTGCAGTCGGAAGCCCGCGCGTACCGGCGCCTGCCCTTCTCGCACCGGCAGATCCTCGCAGCCTGGGGGCTCGCATGGCTCACGCTCGACGGCGAGCCGGACTACTTCAACCTGCCGAGCATCGGCTGGGATCTGTACGGCCGTACGGGCCGCGGCTACGCGGCCGGGCGCTATCGCGGGCGCGGCTGGCTCTACGGCGAAGCCGAGTATCGCGTCGACGTGCTGCGATCCGGCCTGATCGGCGCGGTCGCGTTCGTGAACACGTCGACGCTCAGCGACACGCAGGATCACTACGGCCGCTGGCTGCCGGCCGGAGGCGCGGGGCTACGCGTCAAGCTCGACAAGGTGCACGGCAGCAACCTCGCGATCGACTACGGATGGGGCGTCGACGGATCGCGCGGCGCGTTCCTCGCGCTCAACGAAGCGTTCTAGGGCCACGGCCGCGGCATGTCGCGGCCCGCGATTCGCGCCGTCGCCGCGCGCGCGTGCGTCACTCGCGCGCAGGTCGGCACGGATAGTGCCTTCTCAGCACAGCGGCCTGCACGCCGGCGACTTGCGGCCGGCGATCGCGCGGGCGGAAAGGGCCTCTGTGTCCGACACCGCTGCTGTGCACGTCACCGAAGCCGTCCGAGGCGAAGCGCTGCCCACGGCCACGCCTGGCGAAGCGCCCGCGCCCGACATGGCGTGGATCCCGGGCGGCGTGTATCGCATGGGATCCGATCATCACTATCCGGAAGAGCGGCCCGTCCATCGCGTCGCGGTCGACGGCTTCTGGATGGATCGACATCCCGTGACCAACGCCGACTTCGCGCGCTTCGTGCGTGAGACCGGCCACGTCACCGCCGCGGAGATCCCGCCGGATCCCAAACACTATCCCGGCGCGAAGCCGGACATGCTCTACGCCGGTTCGCTCGTCTTCACCAAACCGTCCGGGCCGGTCGATCGCCGCGACTTCGCGAACTGGTGGCAGTACATGCGCGGCGCGTGCTGGCGGCGGCCGTACGGGCCGGGCAGCTCGCTCGCCGGACTCGATCGTCATCCCGTCGTTCACGTCACGTTCGCCGACGCGTCGGCGTACGCCGCATGGGCCGGCAAGAGCCTACCGACCGAAGCGGAATGGGAGCGCGCGGCACGCGGCGGCCTCGACGGCGCGGAGTTCGCGTGGGGCGACGAGCTCCATCCGGACGGCCGCGAGATGGCGAACACGTGGCAAGGCCAGTTCCCGTGGGAGAACCTCGTGGACGACGGCTACGAGCGCACGTCGCCGGTCGGCACGTTTCCGCCGAACGGCTACGGCCTCGTCGACATGATCGGTAACGTCTGGGAATGGACGACGGACTGGTACGCGCCGCGCCACGAGGCCGACGTCGTGAAGGCGTGCTGCGTGCCGCACAACCCGCTCGGCGCGCTCGTCGAGCGCAGCTACGATCCGTGTCAGCCGGCGATCGCGATTCCGCGCAAGGTGCTTAAGGGCGGATCGCACCTCTGCGCGCCCAGCTACTGCCGGCGCTACAGACCCGCGGCGCGCTTTCCCGAGCCGATCGACACCTCGACGTGCCACGTCGGCTTCCGCTGCGTCGTGCGCGCGCCGGCGCCGTAGCGGACGCACGTCATGGAGGCGGCCCTTTTCGCGATCGCGGATCGAGTGGCGCTGTGCGTCGACGCCGCCGCCGTGCTCGTCGCGAGCGGCGGCGCGCTCGAGGCCGCGATCGGCATCACGCGCGTGGTCGTGCGCCGCGACACGCCCGGCGCGCGCAAGGACGTCTGGCGGCGCTTCGCGGTCTGGCTCGTGCTCGCGCTCGAGTTCCAGCTCGCCGCCGACATCATCCACAGCGTCGTCGCGCCGTCGTGGCAGGACGTCGGCATGCTCGCGGCGATTGCCGTGATTCGCACGTTCCTCAACGTCTTTCTCGAGAAGGATCTCGAGCGCGTGGACGGCACGCGCGTCGAGGCCGTCACGCCATGACCGACGACGTCTCCACGCGACTGTCGCGCGAGCGGACGGGGCTGTCCCATCACCGGACGGATCTGTCGGAGCACCGTACGGATCTCTCGCACGAACGGACGGACCTGGGCTTCCAGCGCACGGCGATGGCGCACGAGCGTACGCTCATGGCGTGGATCCGTACGGCCGTGTCGCTGATTTCCTTCGGCTTCACGATCTACAAGGCCTTCGATTTCAAGGAGGCCGGACGGCCCGTCAATATCCACGAGCTGATCAGCCCGCGGGAGTTCGCGATCGCGATGATCGGCATCGCGCTGGCCTCGCTGGTGCTGGGCATCCTCAACTATCTGAGCGGGCGGCGCATGCTCGCCGACGAAGGCGCGCACCTGCCGCGATCGGCGGCGATGCCGGCGGCCGTGCTCGTCGCGGCGCTCGGCATCCTCGGCCTGCTCCTGGCGCTGCTGCACCAGTAGCGGCGCGGCGACGCGCTCAGGCGTGCAGCACGCGCGTGACGCGGCCCTGCAACTGGTCGAAGACCAGCACCGGCTCGCCGCGCAGCAGCATGCGAATGCCCTTGAACACCAGGAAGTCGCGCGATTGCAGGAAGGATTCGACGTCTTCGATGCTCCGCCACTCCGAGATCACCGTGAGCGCGTTCTCGTCCTCGGCTTCCGTCAGCAGCCGGCTGCCCGAGCACCCGGTCGTGCGGCGCATGCGCTCGATGAGCGTGTCGACGGCGCTGATCACCTCCGCACGCTTGTGCGGCTGCGATCGGAATCGGATCGACGCGAGGAGCATGGTGAAGCGACGGCGCTGCAACAATGATTCCGCCCGTCTGCGCCGCGCACGGGAGGGCCGCGCGACCGATCGCCATGTTTTCGGCCTGTTGCGGCGAGGCGGTCTGACCGATAATGCCCGGCAACAGCAGCATCTCTGCGGCACCCCGCGGTGTCCGCGACATCTCGCGGCTCGATCAGAAACGTAAGCGATCAGACACGTCACGGCGCCAAGGAGCCCTTTCGGTGAAGCCCCCTCCCGTGGTCTACATCGTCGACGACGACACGTCCGTCAGACGCGGCCTCGAGCGTCTGTTCGGCACGATCGGGCTCGCCTGCCAGACGTTCTCCTCGGGTGACGAGTTCCTCGCGGCGGTCGATCCCGACCGGACGGGCTGCGCGGTCCTGGACATCCGCCTCCACGGGCTGAGCGGCCTGGAAATTCAGCGGCGGCTCGGCGAGCGTGGCGCGCGCGTGCCGATCATCTTCCTCACGGGCTACGCGGAAGTGCCGATCGCCGTGCGGGCGATGAAGGCCGGCGCGGTCGACGTGCTGATGAAGCCGGTCGACAGCCAGAGCCTGCTCGACGCCGTGCAGCGCGCGATCGCGATCGATCGCCGGCGCCAGGCCGATCAACTCGCGCTCGCGCAGCTGCGCCAGCGCGCGGCGAGGCTGACGGCCCGCGAGCGCGAAGTGATGGCGTGCGTCGTCTCCGGCCGCTCGAACAAGGTCATCGCCGACATCCTCGGCGCGACGGAAAAGACCATCAAGGTCCACCGCGCCGCGGTCATGGCGAAGATGGAAGCGCATTCCCTGCCCGAGCTGGTACGGATGGCCGATCGTCTGAGCGCCGGCCCGGCGCCGGACGTGGCGCCCGTCCTCGACGCGCCGGCGTCGCGCGAGACGGACAAAGCGTGAAGCCCTCCGTAGCCCGTTGCCTGTAGCCCGTAGCCCGCCCTCATCCCTCCTCGTCGTGCGCCCGCCCTGGCCGATCGCGATCGAGCGCCCGCTCGATCGTCGCGAAGAGCTGCGCGGCGGCGAAGGGCTTCGGCAGGAACGCGACGACGCCGGTCAACTTGGCGCGGGCCGACGGGTCCACGTCGACGTGGCCGCTGGTGAGAATGACGGGCAGCTCGGCCAGCTCGTCCCGCAACGCCGCGAGCAGCTCCAGCCCGTTGACGCCCGGCATGCGGATGTCGAGCACCATGCAGGCGGGCCGGGGAACGTCGCGGACGGCCAGCAGCTCGTCGGCCGAGGCGCACGACACAACGCGATAGCCGGCCGTAGTCAGCAGCCGCTGCAGCGAGCGGCGCACCGACACGTCATCGTCGACCACGAGCACCGTCGCCTGGATCGCCATCGCGTGTCACGCCTCGTGCGCGGCCGGCAGATCGATCGTCACGACGGCGCCGCCGTCGGGATGATTGGCCGCCGCGATCGTGCCGTGGTGATGCCCGAGCAGGGACCGCGCCACGGCCAGTCCCATGCCCATGCCCGACTCCTTCGTCGAAAAGAACGGCTCGAAGATCCGCTGTTCGGTCCCCGCCACCAGTCCAGCGCCGCGATCGCGCACGGCGATCCGGACCCGATCCTCGTCGCGCGACGTCCGGACGACGATCTGCCGATCGGGCACGACGCGGCCGTTGACGGCGTCCATCGCGTTCATCAGCACATTCAGCAGCGCTTCCTGCAAGTCGATCTTGCTGCCCACGATCGGCAGCGGGCCGGCGTCGCACTCGAACGCGATCGAGACGTTCCGGATGATCGTGTCGCTCGCGATGAGCGACGCGACGTCGCGGACGACGGCGTTGACGTCCAGTCGCGCCGGCGGCCGATCGGCGCGCGTGAGCATCTCGCGCATCCGGCGGATGACCTCGCCGGCGCGCCGATCGTCGTCCATGATCTCGGCGACGACCTCGCGCAGATCGGCCGGCGACGCGCGGCCGCCGTCGATCAGCATCGCGGCCGCCTCGGCGTTGTTCAGGATGCCGGCGAGCGGCTGGTTGAGCTGGTGCGCGAGCGACGCGGTCAGCTCGCCCATGCTGGACAGGCGCGCCGCGTGCGCCAGCTCGCGGCGCGTCTGCTCGATCTCGAGCTCCGCCTGCCGCAGGGCGCACGCGTTGGCGATGACCTCCGCCATCAGGCACACGTGCGTCACGTCCTCGCGCGACCACGTCCGCGGACCGAGCGTCGCGACGGTGAGCGTGCCGCGAATCCGGCCGCCGATCAGCAGCGGCTGGACGATGGCGGCGCGGATGCCGGCCGCGCGCATCGACGCGCGATCGACGACCGCGTGCGCGGGCAGGTCCTCGTGGCTCTCGCAGACGCGCAGAGCGCCCTCGAGGGCCCGCTGAAACGTCCAGGGAAACGCCTGCGTGCAGTGAATCGTCCGCAGCGCCGCCGCGCGATCCGTCGTCCAGCGGTGCACGACCTCGAGCTCGTCTCCGGCCGAGCAGACCTGCAGCAGGCTGACGTAGTCGACGCGGAGGAACTCGCCGACGCGCTGCAGGTTCTCGTCGAAGGCGGCGGACATGTCGGCCTGCCGCACGTGAATGAACGCGCCGGACATGGCCGAGAGCAGCGCCTCGAAGCGCAGCTGCTGCGCGAGCGTCTTCGCCGTGTCGCGCCGTTCCTCGAGCAGGCCCGCGACGCACATCAGCGGACAGCCGATCACGATCAGGTACATCTGCGCGGCGATCAGGCTCTCGGCCGGCGGCAGTCCCTCGAACGGACGATGCCCCATCCTGGCCTCGGCGCTCGCCAGGGACGCCGCGAGCAGCAGCATCGCGCTGACGCCGCCGACGCCGAAGCGTACGGCGCCCCAGAAGAAGAACGGCAGCAGCACGGCGGGCGATCGCAGCGCGTCGAGCGCCTCGGCCGCGCGGCCCGCCAGCATCCACTGGGCCGCGGCCGTCACGGTGACGGCCAGCAGCGCGGCCTCGATCATCCGGGCCGCCCGCGGCCAGACGGCCCACTCGATTCTGGATGCGACCAGCAGCGCGAGCGGCACGATGCTCAGCTCGGTGAGCACGTTGGCGAACGTGCGCGTGCGCCACACCGTCCAGTACGCCTCGGCGCGCAGCCATGAGACGACGCCCGCGTCGGCGAACGACGAGATCGCGGGCGCGGCGACGCCGGCGGCGACGATGAAGGCCAGGACGCGTGGGAACGTGTCGAGCCGCGTCGGCGCGTCGCTGAGCCATCGCAATCCGGCCGCGGCCAGCAGCGCCTCGGAGCAGTTGGTGACGAAGAGCGAGACCACCAGCAGCGGCGGCAGGCCGGCGCCGAGCTCCGTGACGAGGTGGACCGGGAGCACGGCGAGGCAGCACCACCACCAGCGGCGCACCGGTACCAGCAGCAGCGCGGCCGTGAGCGTGGCGTTCGGCGGCCACAGCATCGATGTCGTGGCCGGCGGGAAGCGCAGGGCCATGCCGACCTGGACGCCGGCATAGTACGCCGCCGCGGCGCACGCCATCACGAGCGCGGTCGCCGTCGAGCTCCTGCGAGTCGTCCAGGTCATGACGTCTTTCGTCGACGATCGCCGCTGTCGGGGAGGCGCGCCATTGTAGCGGATCGCCGCCCGGCTCACGCGGGGCTTACCGGTTTCCTACCGAAATCGAACGGCCGATCACCGCCGGCCGCGGCGACAATCGCCGGGCGGATCGTCCGGCCGCCATCTTTCGCGAGGAGCCCATCGTGTTCATTGCGACTCGACCCACCGACTCCGATCTGCCGCCCGCCGCCGGCCTCCGGCCGATGCGGGATCTCGATGCCCGCGCCGACGCCGATCGCGACGTCATCGTCGGCGACAGCCACAGCCTGCGCTACGTGCTCTCGCGCGTCGACATGGTCGCCGACACGGACGCGGCCGTGCTGCTGCTCGGCGAGACGGGCACGGGCAAGGAGCTGATCGCGCGCGCGATCCACCGGCGCAGCCGGCGGCGCCACCGGCCGCTCGTCGTCGTCAACTGCGCGACGCTGCCCGCCGCGCTCATCGAGAGCGAGCTGTTCGGCCGCGAGCGCGGCGCGTTCACCGGCGCGCACACGATGCAGGCGGGCCGCTTCGAGCTCGCGAACCTCGGATCGATCTTCCTCGACGAGATCGGCGAGCTGCCGCTCGAGCTGCAGTCGAAGCTGCTGCGGGTGCTGCAGGAGGGCCAGGTCGAGCGCCTCGGCAGCCCGCGCACGATCGAGACCGACGTGCGCATCATCGCGGCGACGAACCGCGATCTGCAGGAGGAGATGAAGCAGGGACGCTTCCGCCGCGACCTCTACTACCGGCTCAACGTCTTCCCCATCACGGTGCCGTCGCTGCGCGAACGCCGCGACGACATCCCGCTGCTGGTCCGGCACTTCGTCCAGAAGTACGCGGGCGCCTTCGCGCGCCGGATCGAGACGATCCCGCCGGCCGTCATGCACACGCTGGAGGCCTACGACTGGCCCGGCAACATCCGCGAGCTGGAGAACGTGATCCAGCGCGCGATCATCATGTCGACGTCGAGCGCGCTGGATCTGCGGGACGTCTGGGTGCCGCGCGTCGAGGCGACCGCGGAGGACGACACGGCGACGGCGCTCGTCGACATCGAGCGCCGGCACATCACGCACATCCTGAACCTGTGCCGCTGGCGCATCGAGGGCGCGGGCGGTGCCGCGCAACTCCTCGCGCTGAAGTCCAGCACGCTGCGCAGCCGCATGGCGAAGCTGGGGATCCAGCGGCCGCCGCGCGCGATCTGACCTGTCGGAAGGGTTCGGACTGGGACCAAAGACCTAGGCCCATGGGGCCTTGATCCAATAGCCGCCCACGACGGCTCGCGGTAGGCTCTCCTCACTCCGCCTCCCCGGCATGGAGGAGATCGCCGGTGCAATACTTCCCGCCGTTCCGGTTCGACGAAGTATCCGGCTTCCTGTGGCGCGGCAGCGAGCCCGTGCCGCTGACGAAAAAAGCCGCGCAGCTGCTCGGCTGTCTGCTCGCCCAGCCCGGCGCGCTCGTGCCGCACGACCTGATCATGCAGGTCGTGTGGCCGGACGCGCACGTCCAGCACGAGAACGTCAAGACGCTGATCCACGAGCTGCGCACGTCGATCGGCGACGACGCGCACGCGCCGGCGTTCATCCGTTCCTATCCCGGCCGCGGCTACGCGTTCGTCGCCAGCGTCACGCGCGTGCCGCCGCCGTTCGCGGCCGCCGATCGGACACCCCTCCTCGGGCGCGAGCGCGAGCTGGCGATCCTGCAGGAGTGTCTCGCCGCCGCCCTCGGCGCGTGCCAGCCGCACGTGGCGCTCGTCGAGGGCGATCGCGGCTCGGGCAAGACGACGGTGTGCGACACGTTCGTCTCGCTGGCGAAGAGTCACATGGTGCTGCGCGTCTCGCGCGGCGCGAGCCTCGAGTCGCCTGCCGGCGCGCCGCCGGCGATCGCCGCCGCCATCGGCCTACTGGACGCGCAGTACCCGTCGCTGCTGGCATCGCACCGCGCGCGTGCCACGACGTTCGACGACGGCCCGGCGCAGATCTCATTGCTGGGCCTCCGTCCGGACGACGCGCTCGATCCGTGGCGGCTGCCGCACGCCGGGACCGGCACGCCCGACGAGGTCGCCGCGCTGTTCGAGGACGCGACGCGCGATCTGCCGCTGGTCGTGATTCTCGAAGATCTGCACTGGGCCGACCACGCCACGCTCGCGTGTCTCGCGACGCTCGCGCATCGCCGATCGAGCGCCCCGCTGTGCGTCGTCGGCACGTACACGAAAGCGCAGGGCGGCAACGCCGTCGAGGCGCTCGAGCGCCTCGGCCGCGAGCTCCGGCCCGCGCGCCGCGGGCGGCTCATCCGATTGCTGCCGCTCGACGCGGCCCACGTCCACGCGTACGTGGAGCGGCAGCTCGGCCGCGACGCGGCCGACGCGATCGCCGACGCGGCCTTCGACGCCACGGGCGGACATCCCGGGCGTCTCGCGCGCGCGATCGACGTGGCGAGCGACATGGCCGCGCGGGCCGAGCCGGGCGCCGGCCGCTGGCGCGGCGATCATCTGGCGCTTGCGATTGCGGCGATGACCGCCGAGAGCGTGCAAGGCCAGATCGACGATCTCGCGTCGGACGATCGGATCCTGCTCGAGACCGCGGCGATCATCGGCCCGTCGTTCACCGCGGCGGCGGTCGCGGCCGGCCTCGATCTCATGCACGTGAGCGTCGTCATGGCGCGGCTGGACGCGCTGGCCGCGCGCGGCACGCTCATCGAGGCGTGCCCGCCGCGGCGCGGCGCGCCGGCCGGCCGCTACCGGTTCCGGACGCCCGCGGCAATCGACCGTCTCGTCACGCCGATTCCGCTCTCGCGCTGCGCCGGCGTCATCGCCAGAGCGTCGCGCGTCGCGCCCGCCTCCTCCGGGCGCGGTTGACGTCGGCGCGAGACCGGAACGACCGACGCGCGACCGTGCCTGCCCGCGCGATGCCGCGGGCGGCCGACGCGCCGCACGCGCGTCGATGGACACGACGTCTGGCCCGGCATTTGAAGTCTCGTCCCGATCGCGCGATCGAACGATCGCGCGATCGAGCGACTGATGCTGGGCATCGGCAGTCGGCGGCGAGCGGCGGCCTGGATCCTCGCCGCGGCGATGACGTGGTGGCCCGCGGCGCGCGACGTCCGCGCCGACGATCCGTCCGCACCCGCCGCGCAACCTCCGCCGGACGAAACGCCGCACTCGTCCTTTCTGCGGTGGGTACACGTCGACGGCCTGTGGCTGCCCGGCCAGTCGGATGCCGGCGTGTTCGGTCTGGTCGGCATGCACGTCGCGGTCGCGCGCATCGGCCGCATGGATCTCTTCGGCCCGCCCGGCGTCATGCTCGTACGACAGCAGACGCCGAACGGTCCGCTGATCCGGCCCCTCTTCACGTGGGGCGTGAGCTATCGCCTCACCGACGTGCACGTGCCGCACAAATCGCGGCCCGCGTCGCTCTACCTGAGCCTCGCCAAGTGCTGGACGAGCGTGAACATCGACGACGGTATCGCGATGTTCGGCCTCTCGATCACCTGGGAGCGGTAATTTTCCGCACTCGACGTTCAAACTTTTCTGGTGGTCACACCAGCGCGATCATTCACATTCTCCGTGATAGACTCGCGCCGTTCACGGCGACAGCGGCCCGCGTCCGTCGCGCACGCAGCCTGCGCGCCGCGGCGCCGCGCGAACGAGGACGGCCTCGTCTGTCACGAAAGGAATTCATGGGTCGACGTCTCCCCAGCTTCGTCGCGGCCATCGGCCTGCTCGCATGGGCGGTCGCGAGCGCCGGCTGCGGCGCGGCGTCGGCATCCGCGACGCCGTCGGGCGCGCAGCTCTATCGATCCTGCGTCTCCTGCCACGGGCCGTCCGGCGAAGGCAGCGCCCTCATCGGCGCGCCGCGTCTCGCGGGCATGCCGGCGTGGTACGTCGCGTCGCAAGTCGAACGGTTCCAGACGGGCCTCCGCGGCCAGCATCCCGACGATGCCGAAGGCCTGCGGATGCGCGCGATGTCGAAGCAGATGCTGTCGAAGGCCGAAGTCGAGACCGTCGCGGCCTACGTCGCGGCGCTGGCGCCGGTGACCAATCCGGCGACGCTGCCGCCGGCGCCGGCCGAGACGCAGGGCGCGTTCACGCTCTGCACGACGTGCCACGGCGATCACGGACAGGGCAACCAGCAGGTCAACGCGCCGCCGCTCGCGGGCCAGGACGACTGGTACGTCGCGCGCCAGTTGCGCAAGTTCCGCAGCCGCGTGCGCGGCACGGCGGCCGGCGATCCGATCGGCCCCGTCATGCAGGCGATGTCGCTGACGATCGCCCCGGAGAACATCGACGCGCTCGCGGCGTACGTCCACGCGCTGCCGCACGACGCGCGCTGACGATCATGGCATCCACCGAAAACGATCCGAACGTCATCGGCCGCATGTTCTTTCGCTGGACGGTCCTCAGCGCGCTCGCCTTCGCGCTGGCGGCCTTCCTGCTGACGTCCTGAGGTGCCGCGATGATCTCCTGGTACGTCCCCGAGGCCTCGACCTTCGCCGCCGACGTCGACCATCTCGTCCTGCTGGTCGCCGTCATCGTCGGCGTGTGGTTCCTGCTGGCCGAGCTCGTCTTCTTCGCGCTGATCTTCAAGTTCCGCGCGCGCGACGGCCGGCGCAGCCAGTATCTGACCGGCGAGCAGAAGCACGAGAAGCGCTGGATCTCGTATCCGCACTACGCCGTGCTCGTCTTCGACGTCATCATCGTCATCGCGGCGCTGCGCGTGTGGAACACGATCAAGATCGCCACGCCGGAGACGCAGGAGACCGTGCGCGTGATCGCGCAGCAGTGGGCGTGGACGTTCGTGCATGCCGGCCCGGACGGCCAGCTCGACACGCCCGACGACATCACGACGATCGACGATCTCAACCTGCAGGTGGACCGCCCGTATCAGTTCGAGCTGCACTCGCGAGACGTGCTGCACAGCTTCTCGATCCCGGCGTTCCGGCTGAAGCAGGACGCGGTTCCCGGTCGCGTGATTCGCGGCTGGTTCACGCCCACGCGCGCGGGCACGTATGACGTCCAGTGCGCGGAGATCTGCGGGCTCGGGCACGGGCTGATGCCGGCGCGCGTGCACGTGCGGACGGCCGCGCAGCACGCGGCCTGGCTGGCCGGCGCCGGATCCGGTGCGCCGGGCGCGGCCGCGGCGCCGGCTGTCGTCGCCGACGCGGGCGTGGAAGCGGCGCAGGCCGCGGGAGGCACGCGATGAGCGCCCACGCGCACGCGACGCACGACGAGAGCTGGATCAAGAAGTACTTCTGGTCGACCGATCACAAGGTCATCGGCCTGCAGTATCTGTTCACGGGCATGGCGATGGCGGTCGTCGCCGGATTCGCGGTGTACGTGTTCCGGATGCAGCTCGCGTTTCCGGGCAGCGAAGTGCCGCTGTTCGGCCGCGTGTCGGCCGCCGAGTACAACGCGCTGGTCACGATGCACGGCAGCATCATGGTCTTCTGGGTGGCCATGCCGGTGCTCATCGCGGCGTTCGGGAACTTCCTGATCCCGCTGATGATCGGCTGCGACGACATGGTGTTCCCGAAGCTGAACCGCCTGTCGTATCAGATCTTCCTCGTCAGCGCGATCGTGGTGCTCTCGTCCTTCTTCGTGCCGGGCGGCGCGTTCGGCGGCGCGTGGACGTCCTATCCCCCGCTCTCGGCGAACAGCCTCTACAACCAGACGCCGTACGGCGCGACGATGTGGCTCGTCGCGGTCATCCTCGAGTTCGTCGCGTTCCTGCTCGGCGGCATCAACTTCGTCACGACGACGATGAACTCGCGCGCGCCGGGCATGAAGATGTTCGACGTGCCGATCGTCGTGTGGATGATCGTGCTCGCCAGCGTGCTGTTCATGGCCTCGGTCGGTCCGCTCGTCGCCGGCGCGGTCATGCTGCTCTTCGACCAGACGATCCACACCGGCTTCTTCGACCCCGCGCGCGGCGGCGATCCGATCCTCTGGCAGCACCTCTTCTGGTTCTTCGGCCACCCGGAGGTCTACGTCGTCCTGCTGCCCGCGATGGGCATCGTCGCCGAGATCCTCGCGGTATTCGCGCGCAAGAAGCTGTTCGGGTACCGGACGATCATCTACACGACGGTGGCGACGGGCATCATCAGCTTCTTCGTCTGGGCGCACCACCAGTTCGTCGCGGGCATCGACCCGCGCATGGCGAGCCTGTTCAGCGTGACGACGCTCATCATCTCGGTGCCGATCGCGGAGATGGTGTTCGTCTACATCGCGACGCTGTACGGCGGATCGATCCGGTTCCGGACGCCGATGCTGTGGGCGCTGGCGTTCATCGCGGAGTTTCTGATCGGCGGCGTGACCGGGATCTTCCTCGGCGCGGCGGGCGCCGACGTCTACTTCCACGACACGTACTTCGTCGTGGCGCACTTCCACTACACGTTCTTCCCCATCGCGTTCATCGGCGGCTTCGCGGCGATCACCTACTGGTTCCCGAAGATGTTCGGCCGGATGATGAACGACACGCTCGGCAAGATTCACTTCTGGGGCACGATCATCGGCTTCAACATGGTCTTCCTCCCGTTGTTCCTGACCGGCGCGGCGGGCGACCATCGGCGCATCTACAGCTATCAGGCGTTTCCGGATCTGAACACGCCGGCGCTGCAGCACCTGCGGATCACGGCGACCGTCGGCCTGCTGATCATGCTGGCGTTCCAGGCCGTGTTCCTCTACAACTTCGTCCGGTCGCTGGTCGCCGGCCAGAAGGCGGCGGACAACCCGTGGCACGCGAACACGCTCGAGTGGCTCGCGCCGTCGCCGCCGCCGCACGGCAACTTCGCCGTGATGCCGACGGTCTATCGCGGGCCGTACGAGTACGGCGTGCCCGATCGCCACGACGACTACTGGCCGCAGCACGTACCGGATGGGCCGTCGCCCGACGGCGACGTCGTCCCGAGCCGCGCGGCGGAGGCACACGCATGACACACGGACACGATGCCGCGGTCTCCACGCGGCCGCTGGCGACGTCGCGGAGCGTGATGGAGGTCCCGACGGGGCGCCTCGCCGTCTGGTGGGTGCTCGCGTCGGAGATCGTGATCTTCGGCGGGCTGCTCGGCGCCTACATCATGCAGCGGATCGGCCATCCCGGCTGGGCGAACCAGTCGATCCACACCAACACCCTGGCCGGCAGCATCAACACGTTCATCCTGCTGTCGTCGAGCCTGTCGGCCGTGCTCGCCCATCAGGCGGCCGAGCGCGGCGACGGCCGGCGCGCCGCACGGCTGCTGCGCCTGACCGCGCTCGGCGGCGCCTCGTTCCTCGTCGTCAAGTCGATCGAGTGGACGTTCGAGATTCGCGAAGGCTTCACGATCACGTCGAATCTCTTCTGGTCGTTCTACTACACGGCCGCGGGCCTGCACGCGCTGCACGTCATCGCGGGCATGGTCATCATGCTGATCGTCGCGGCGGGCGCCGCGCGCAACCGGAACCTCCATCGCGTCGAGAACATCGGGATCTACTGGCACTTCGTCGACATCGTGTGGATCTTCCTGTTTCCGCTCCTCTACATCGCGAAATAGACGCTTATGTCGACTTCACCCGCTCACGCCGCGCATCACGACGGGCACTACGTCCGGATCTGGGCGATCCTGTGCGTGCTGCTCACGATCAGCATCGTCGGACCGATGATCGGCATCCGGCTGGTGACGCTGATCACGGCCTTCGGCATCGCCATCGTCAAGGCCTATCTCGTCACGAAGCACTTCATGCACCTGAACATCGAGAAGCGCTGGGTGACGTGGATCCTGGTCGCCATGATCGCGTTCATGGTCGTGATGTTCGGCGGCGTCGCGCCGGACGTCATGAAGCACACGGGCCATCACTGGGACAAGGATTACGTCGAGCCGGCTGTCGTGCACGAAGGGCACGGGGAATAGGGGCGTACTTGTCCACCGTAGCCTTGGCGAAGGTGGACGGCTTACGGCTTACGAGAATGATCGCGCAACCCCACGTGTCGTCGAACGAGCGAGTGCCGAGCAGCGTGCTCGGGATGCTGCTGTTCGTCGCCTCGGAGCTGATGTTCTTCGCGGGACTGATCAGCGCGTTCACGATCTCGCGCGCGGGGTCGACCGACGCGATGTGGATCACGGCGTCGGCCCCGCTGCTGCCGGCCGCGGCGACGGCGGTCAATACGACGGCGCTGATGTTGAGCGGCGTCTGCGTGTTCGTCGCCTATCAGCAGTACCGCCGGCACTCGTCGTCCGCCGCGCGCACGCTGCTCGCGGGCTGGCTGCTGGGCGCGATGTTCGTCGTGCTGCAGGGCCGCGAGTGGGTCGGCCTGCTCGCGCAGGGACTGACGATGTACTCGAGCGGCCTCGGCGCGTTTTTCTATCTCATCGTCGGCGTCCACGCGATCCACGCGGTGGCCGCGCTGGCCGGGCTGGGCGTCGCGTGGCAGCGGCTGAAGCGCGGCTCGCTGACGCCCGGCTTCTTCCTCGGCGCGCAGACGTTCTGGTACTTCGTCGTCGGCGTCTGGCCGGTGATCTATTTGAGGGTGTATTTCTAGGCTTATGGCTTACGGCTTGGGGCGTGGGGCTTGGAGCTTGGGGCTTGGGCGACCACAAGGGTCGCCCCTACGACGCAGCCCGTCGCCGGTCGCCCGTAGCCCGTGCAGGGGCTGCCCTTGTGGCGGCCCGAAGAGAGGCAACATGCGGACTGCTCTGTCGGCGCTGATGTTCGTCGCGATTTCGTCGCCGGCCCTGCTCGCCTGCCCCGTCTGCGGCCTCGCGAGCCCGTCCGACAATCAGTCGTCCTACGTCTCGATGAGCATCATGCTCTCGGCGCTGCCGCTCGGCATGATCGCCGGCTTCGGCATCTGGCTGTATCGCAAGTACCGCTGATGGGGTGATCAGAACTTCGAACTTCGCCCTGAGAACCCCGGAACCTTGGAACCCCGGAACCCGAACCCCGGAACCTCAGAACCTAGAACCTCAGAACCCTTCTCATGTCTCGTCTTCTCAATAAAACCACCATCGTCACCGCCGCCGCGCAGGGCATTGGCCGTGCGACCGCGCTCGCATTCGCGCGGGAGGGAGCGCGTGTGGTTGCGTGCGACGTCAACGCGGCGGGGCTCGAGGCGCTGGTCGCCGAGGCGCGCGTCGAGACGCGCGTGCTGGACGTGCGCTCGACGGACGCCATCGCCAGGCTCGCGGCGGACGTGCCCGGACCGGACGCGCTCTTCAACTGCGTCGGCTACGTGCACAACGGGACGATCCTCGAGTGCGACGACGAGGCGTTCGATCGATCGTTCGAGATCAACGTCAAGTCGATGTTCCGCCTGATCCGCGCGCTGCTGCCGGGCATGGTGGCCGCCGGTCGAGGATCGATCATCAACATTTCCTCCGTCGCGTCGTCGGTCATCGCCGTGCCCAACCGTTTCGTCTATGGCGCGTCGAAAGCGGCGGTGATCGGGCTGACGAAATCCGTCGCGCTCGACTTCGTCTCGAAGGGCATTCGCGCCAACGCCATCTGCCCCGGCACCGTCGAAAGCCCGAGCCTGCAGGAGCGCATGCGCGCGACGGGCGACTTCGACGCCGCTCGCGCCAACTTCATCGCGCGGCAGCCCATGGGCCGCCTCGGGACTCCCGAAGAGATCGCCAACCTCGCGGTCTATCTCGCCAGTGACGAGTCGTCGTTCGTCACCGGCAGCACGTTCGTCATCGATGGCGGGTGGACGAATGCGTGAAGGGCGCGGGTAGGCGTGGGGCTCGAGGCGTGAGGCGTGGAGGGCTCCTTGCTCTTCGGAGGGGCGGACCTGAAGGTCCGCCCCTCCGAAAGGCCCCCAAGCCCCACGCCTCGAGCCTCAAGCCCGTCCGTACGCCGTAAGCCTCTACCTATCCGATAGGCTACACTGTCCCCTTCACAGCAGCGGAGGGTGCGATGGCGAGACGGCTCTGGTGTGTGGCGGTGCTGGCGGCGTTGGCAGGTGGCGGATGGCGTGTGAGCGCCGACCAGGCTCCCACGGCGATCGGCATGTTCTCCGGCAGCGGCGACATCGGCGTGCCGTCGACGATCGGCCCGGGCTCGGTCAAGTACGACGCAGCGACGAAGACGTACACGGTGACCGGTGGCGGGGAGAACATGTGGGCCACGGCGGATCACTTCCAGTACGTGTGGACGAAGGTGTCGGGCGACACCATGCTGTCGGCCGACATCGAGTTCGCCGGGACCGAGCCGGCGACGGGCGCGCCGGACAATCATCGCAAGGCCTGCCTCGTGATCCGGCAGTCGCTGGACTCCAATTCGGCCTATGCGGACGCCGCCGCGCACGGTGACGGGCTGACGTCGCTGCAGTGGCGTGACACCGCAGGCGGCGTCACGCACGAAGTCCAATCGAACGTCGTCGGTCCCAAGCGCCTGCGCCTCGAGAAGCGCGGGAGCTACGTGTCGATGTCGATTGCGAGCCCCGGCGAGGACTTCCATCCGGCCGGCGGCGCCGCGCGCATCGAGTTGACCGGCGAGTTCTACATCGGCCTCGGCGTCTCGGCGCACAACACCGGCCGGCGCGAGACGGTGCGGTTCTCGAACGTCACGCTCGGCACGCCGGCGCCAATCGTCACCGGCCAGACGACGCTCGTCAACACGCTCGAGACGATCAACCTCCGCTCGAAGGATCGCCGCGTGGCGTACGTCACGACGCAGACGGGCCGTCTCGAAGCGCCGAACTGGTTCCCGGACACCACGAACACGCTCTACTTCAACAACGGCGGGCGTTTCTACAAGATCCAGGCCGAGCCGCCGGGTACGACGCCGAATCCCGCTCGTCTGAAGACGCCGGAGCTGGTCGATCTCGGGATGCTGACGCGCATCAACAACGACCACGGCGTGACGATGGATGGCAAGACGTGGGCGTTCAGCGATCAGTCGCAGACGGTCGGCACGGGACGGCCGTCGCTCATCTACACGATGCCGGTCGGCGGCGGCTCTGTGAAGCGCATCACCGAGAAGGGCCCGTCGTACTTCCACGGCTGGTCGCCGGACGGCAAGACGCTCGTCTACTGCGCGGAGCGCAACGGCAACTTCGACGTCTACGCGATCTCAGCGGACGGCGGTGAAGAGACGCGCCTGACGGACGCGCAAGGCAAGGACGACGGGCCGGAGTACTCGCCCGACGGGCAGTACATCTACTTCAACTCCGAGCGCACGGGATCGATGCAGGTCTGGCGCATGAAGCCCGATGGATCGAGCCAGGAGCAGCTGACGTCCGACGCGGATGCCGAGAACTGGTTTCCGCACGTCTCGCCGAACAACCAGACGCTGGTGTTCCTGACGTACGACAAGGGCGTCGGCGATCACCCCGAGAACAAGGACGTGAGGCTGCGCACGATGAGCCTGCAGACGCGCGCGGTCGACGTGCTCGCGAAGCTGTTCGGCGGCCAGGGCACGATCAACGTCCCGTCGTGGTCGCCGAACAGCCAGTACCTGGCGTTCGTGAGCTATCAGATCGTGCCGAGGTGACAGTCTGCCGTCCGCGGTCTGCGGTCTGCCGGCTTCTGTCGGCAGACGGCGGACCGCGGCCCGCTACCGCTCCGGCGCGCCAAGTCCCAGCGTCGTCAGATCGATCGCCTGGGCCATCGCGATGTAGCCGGCGCGGTTCGGATGGAGCTTGTCTCCCGCGCCGCCTGTCGTGCTCTCGGGCACGAACATCGCCTTCAACTCGCCGGTCGCGGGATCGAGCGTCGCCGCGTCGAAGTCGGCGACCGCGTCGAACACGCCCGACGTGCGGATGAACGTGTTCAGCGCGCGTCGCTTCTCGTCTTCTTCGGCGCTGCCGTGCGCGCCGTTCGAGCTGTGCAGCGCGGAGACGACGGTCGCGCCGACGACTCTGATGCCCGGCACACGCGCGCGCAGGCGTTCGACGACCGCGCGCATCGCGGACGACACGGTGTCGACGGTCGCGTTGACGCCGCTGCCAAAGTCGTTGATGCCCTCGAGCCAGATCACCGTCGTCACGCCTGAGAGCGAGAGCACGTCGCGCTCGAGCCGCTGCCCCGCCGACGGGCCGCCGGCCACGGGCGACGCCGCGGTGTACGTCGCGGGCCCGGCGACCTGATTGCCGCCAATCCCCGCGTTGACGACCGCCACGCGAGTGCCGTACGCGCGACGAAGGCGGCGCGACAGCACGTCCGGCCAGCGATCGTCGCCGTTGAGCGTGCTCGCCGTGCCGTCGGTGATCGAATCGCCGAAGGCGACGACGAGCTTCGTGCTCGCCGGCAGCCGCATGTCGACCGCGTCGAGGAAGAACCACGACGTCGTCGACAGCACGAACGGCGTCTCCTCTTCGGCGCCGCCGAAGCTGCCCGAACCTTGCGGCGTCAGATACGACGTCGTCAGCGCCTTCGCGTGCCACGTCATCGGCCCGCTCTGCGCGCCGACATGAAAGCTGACGGCGAGCTTGTGGCCGTCGAGCGCGTCAGCCGGCGTGCCGAGCGCGACGGCATCGCTCCACAGATCCTGTCCCGCAGGAATCACGACACGCGACTGGCCGCTGAACGTCACCGGACGATTCGTGCCGCTCATGATCGCCGCGCCGCTCAACTGAACGCCGACGTGGACGTCGTCGAGCTCGAGCGGCCGCGTGCCGAAGACGTTCGAGAACCGCAGCCTCGTCTCTGGTCCCCATACGTCTGGCCGTACGATGAGCCGAAACGTCTGATCGCGCGCGCCATCGGCCGGCACCGGAAATGCGAACCGCTGATTCGGCTGCGCCGACGGATTGCCTACCGGATACGGCCCGTGCGCCGACGCGGCCCAGACGGTGACCCACTTGGCCGGCTGTGCGGCGGCGAGCAGAAATGTGGACATGACGATCGGAAAAAGAAGACGTAGAGTCATCGGGGTCATGTGGCCATCGGATGCATCGAGAGCGGGAGTGATCCTATATCCAGATGGTGCGACATCCGACGTCCAGATGATCCGATGACCCGATGTCCCGATGTCCCGATGTCCCGATGATCCAATGCCTTTCGTCCTCTCTTTCCATTCCTCCTATCGCTGCCAGGAGCGCGGCGTGTGTTGCACGTCGGGGTGGCCGATCGACATCGACGATGCCGGTCGCGCGCGGGTCGACTTGGCGGTGGCGCGTGGTGAGGTCACGACGGTCCGTCCGCCGTTCGTGCGCACGGCGGACGGACCAGCCGTGCTGGCCGTCGTCGACGGCGCGTGCGTGTTCCATCACGATCGGCCGCGGGCGCGCTGCGAGATCCATCGCGTCCTCGGCCATGCGGCGCTGCCGCTGGCGTGCCGGCAGTTTCCACGCGTCTCCGTTCAGGATCCGCGCGGCACGTCGGTCACGCTCTCGCACTATTGCCCGACAGCCGCGTCGATGCTCGGCGACGACCGTCCGATCGCCATCGTCCGCGACGCGCCAGCGTTTCCGCGCGATGGCGAGTATGTCGGCCTCGACGCGCGAACGAGCCTGCCGCCGCGACTGCGGCCGGACATGTTGATGGACTGGGAGAGCTGGTGGGAGTGGGAACGGCGGAGCGTAGACGCGATCGCGCACGCGTCGACCGCATCTGATGCGCTCGCGCGGCTTCACGCCGCGGTCGAGCACACGCGCGCGTGGCATCCGACTGACGGCCCGCTCATCGAGCGCGTGCGCGTGGCATTCGATCGGCCGATCCGTGACGACGTCACGATGCGCGACATCGCAATCGTCCGTAACGAGATCCGCGCGGCGATTCCGGCAGCCCATCGTCCGGCGCGCGTCGACGGCTCCGCGCGGATGTCCGATGCAGCGCTCCGCCGCTACCTGGCCGCGCACGCATTCGCGAGCTGGACCGCGCATCTCGGCCAGGGCCTTCGCACGTGGCTGCGCGCGACCGAGTCCGCGCACGTCCTCGTCACGAGCGGCCTCACCGCCGGCCACGCCGACCTGTGGCTGCGCCATCTCGCCGATCCGAGTGCATTGGCTGACACGTGGAGCGAGGCGGAACGCACTGGTGAATGAGGATGGGGCGGCCACGGGGGGCCGCCCGTTGGTGCACGCCGGGTCTAAAGACCCGGCCTACAACTGCAACCCGCAGCGGCCGACGCAGCCCGAAAACAGATGTCGGCCGGGTCTTTAGACCCGGCGTGACCTGCTACTCGTGCGCGACAGCGCCCGCGAACTGCTTCTTGAACTCGTCCGGCGACAGCTTCACTGCGGCAGCGAGCTTCGCGACCGTCTCCGCGTTCGCGAAATCGCTCTTGCGCAGGCGAATCATGTACTCGCGGGCGATGTTGAAGCGATCGGACGCGGGATCGACGCGGCGCACGCGCGTACGGCCGGTCTTCGGATCCAGCATCTGCGCGAACGGGATCGGCACGAACCTCCCGTTCTGCACGGACACCATCGCCGCGTTGCCCCCTGACGCGAGATGGTGCGCCGCCCAGTAGCCGAGCTCCCGCGTGTACTCGATGTCGAACGGAATCGGCGCGCAGCAGCGCAGCTCGTAGCCGATGTTCTTCGTCGCGATCGTCAGCTTGATGCCGAGCGCCTTCAGCCGCGCATCGACCTTCTTCTTCAGGATGCCGCCGAGATCGAGCTCGGCCAGACGGATGTGCCCGTGCGCATCGCGCTCGACGTCCGACAGCTCCGCGAGATCAGCCGGCTCGAGATCGAGCGCCAGCCCCTCGGCGATGATCGCCACGCCGTCCTCGCGTCCCATGCTCAGGCGCTTGATGATCGATCCGGCGAGCGTGTCCACGACGGTCGCCAGACGAATCGGGCGTGGGAACTCCTCCGGGATGATGCTCACCGTCGCGCCCGCGGCCTTGCCGATGCCGAGCGCGAGATGACCGGCGGTCCGCCCCATCGCCACGATGAAGTACCACCGACCCGTCGTCTTCGCGTCGACCATCATCGCCTGCGTGATGTCCACGCCGCGGTGCCGCGCGGTCTGATAGCCGAACGTGTCGACGTGCGCGGGCAGATCCAGATCGTTGTCGATCGTCTTCGGCACGTGGACGACGCGGATGCGGCCGGCGGCCTGCTTCTCGATGCTCATGGCCGAGAACGCCGTGTCGTCGCCGCCGATGGTGACGAGCTGCGACACGTTCAGCTTCAACAGCGACGAGACGACGGCCTCGAGCAGCTCGGGGCTCTTCGTCGGGTTCGCGCGGGCCGTGCCGATGATCGAGCCGCCCTCCCAATGGATGCGGCTCACGGATTCCGACGTCAGCGGCACGACGTGGCTCGTGTCGCCCTGCATGATCCACTGAAAGCCCTGCTGGATGCCGATGACGTTCGCGCCGTCGAGCCGCGCGCGAATGGTCGCGGAACTGATGACGCCGTTGATGCCCGGAGCCGGGCCGCCGCCGACGACGATGGCAAGTGTCTTCTTCTGCTGATCCACAGCGATGTCTGCTCCCCCGAAAGAACCGCAAAAATGGCTGGATGGGCGCTACTCGCCCGACATGACCGGATAAGTGTAGTCGAGCGGCGGCACGAACGTTTCCTTGATCACTCGCGCCGTCACCCAGCGCGCCAGGTTCAGCTTCGACCCCGCCTTGTCGTTCGTGCCCGACGCCCGTCCGCCGCCAAACGGCTGCTGGCCGACGACGGCGCCGGTGGGCTTGTCGTTCACGTAGAAGTTGCCGGCCGCGTACCGCAGCACGCGCGAGGCCTCGGCGATCGCGTCACGGTCGCGCGCGAACACCGCGCCGGTCAGGCCGTACGGCGACGTCCGGTCGGCGATCTGCAGCACGCGCGACCACTGCCGATCCGGATAGACGTATGCCGTGACGACGGGTCCGAAGATCTCCTCGCGCATCAAGCGATGGCCCGGATCGCGCGTCTCGACGAGCGTCGGCGAGACGAAGTAGCCGACGCGATCGCTCGCCATCCCGCCCTCGATGACGCTCGCCGTGCGCTTCGCATAGCGGATGGCGCCTCGGATCCGCTCGAACGCCGGCCGATCGATCACGGCGCCGACGAAGTTCCGGAAATCGCGCACGTCGCCCATCGTCATGTCGCGCATCATCGCGACGATGCGGTCGCGCAACTCGGGCCAGCGGGACGCGGGCACATAGAGCCGGCTCGCCGCCGAGCACTTCTGGCCCTGATACTCGAACGCGCCGCGGACGATCGCGACCGCCGCGGCCGGCAGATCGGCCGACGGGTGGACGATGACGAAGTCCTTTCCGCCGGTCTCGCCGACGATACGCGGGTACGAGCGATAGCGCGGCAGACGCGTGCTCACGTCCTGCCACAGCCGGTTGAAGACGGCGGTGCTGCCCGTGAAGTGGATGCCGCCAAAGTCGGGCGAGGCGAGCACGCCGTCGGTCACGACGTTCGGATCGCCGGGCACGAAGTTGATTACGCCGGGCGGCAGCCCCGCCTCCTCGAGCAGTTGCATCGTCGCCCATGCGCTGCGCAGCGCGGACGCGGCGGGCTTCCAAATCGCGACGCCGCCCATCAGCACGGGCGCGGTCGGCAGGTTGCCGGCGATCGCCGTGAAATTGAACGGCGTGATCGCGTAGACGACGCCCTCGAGCGGCCGATAGTCGAGCTGGTTCCAGACGCCGGGCCCGCTGTGCGGCTGCTCGGCGTAGAGCGCGGCCGCGTCGCGCGCGTTGAAGCGCCAGAAGTCCGCGAGCTCGCACGCGGCGTCGATCTCCGCCTGCACGACGGTCTTCGCCTGCCCCAGCATCGTCGTCGCATTGAGCGTCGCGCGCCAGGTCGTCGAGAGCAGATCGGCGGCCTTGAGGAAGACGGCGAGCCGATCGGGCCACGGCCGCGCGGCCCAGTCCCGATGCGCGCGCATGGCCGCGCCGACGGCGGCGCGCACGTCGCTCGCGCGCGCCATGTGCGCGTCGGCGAGCACGTGCCGGTGATCGCACGGCATGACGACGGGACGCGTCTGTCCCGTACGAACGCGGCGGCCGCCAATCACGAGCGGAATCTCGACGCGCTCGGCCGCGACCTCGGCCAGCCGCGCCTTCAACGCCGTGCGTTCCGGCGATCCAGGCGCGTAGGTCAGCACGGGCTCATTGCGAGGACTTGGGACAGTGGGGATGGACATGGGAGGCCTTCGTATCGCGCTATCTCACTATCGCCCTATCGCACTATCTGGTGATCGGGCTATCTGTATCATCGGTCTATCTGCACCATGGTGTCCTGCCGTCCGACCGCCGGGTGGCCGATAGCGCGATAGTGAGATAGTGCGTTAGCGCGATGCCAATGTTTCGTATCATGTTCCAGCCACCGTGCAGATTCAGACTCGCGTCCAGGATTCGTTGGCCATCGTCTCATTGTCAGGACGGCTGACCGTCAATGACGACCCCGGCATGTTGAAGGAAGCCGTGGCGGACGTCGTCCGTCGCGGCGCGAAGCACGTCATACTCGATCTGAAAGACGTCCATTACATCGACAGCACGCGGCTGGGCGAGCTGATTGCGGCGCACGTCATGGTGAGCCGGATCGGCAGCCACTTGAAGCTCGCCGCAACGCCGCCGCGCGTGATCGAGCTGCTGACGCTCGCCGGGCTCGGCGACGTCTTCGAGCGGTTCGCGTCGGTCGACGCGGCGATCGCCAGCTTGGACGCGCCGCACGACTGACCGGCCCGCGGAGGGACCGATGGCTTTCGACGATCTCCCGCTCGACCGCACGGAATCTCAGGGCGCGCCCGAGCCGGCGCCGCCGTCCTCCTCGTGGCTGCGCTGGATCGCCGTCGCGCTGGCCGGCGTCATCGCCGGCGGCCTGTTGACGTTCTGGTGGATGAGCCGCGCGCAGCCGACGCCGGCCGCGCCGCCGTCGCCGACCGCGCCGGACGTGGCGATGGGCTCGAACCGCCCGAAACGCCAGGCCCTCGAGCTGCCCGCGCTCGACGACTCCGACGATCTGCTGCGGTCGCTCGTCTCCGCGCTCTCGAAACATCCGACACTCGCGCGGCTGCTCGCGACGCCCGGGCTGGTCCGCGGCGCGACGCTGGCCGTCGTGCAAATCGGCGACGGCCGCACGCCGATCGAACAGTTGAAAGCAATCCGGCCGACGTCGCGCCTGCAGATCCTCGGATCGAGCACCGGCCGGATCGATCCGCGCAGCTATCAGCGGTGGGACGCCGCCGTCGGTGCGCTCGTGTCCATCGCGCCGGCCGACGCCGCGCAGCTCTACGTCAACATCAAGCCCCTCATCGATCAGGCCTACATCGAGCTCGGCCACAGCGGCGAGGACTTCGACGCCGCGATCGTCCGTGCGATCGAGATGCTCGACGACACGCCGCAGCCGGCCGCGGATCCGGTGCTGCTGAAGCGGCCCGGCTACTTCGAGCACGACGATCCGGCGCTGCGCACGCTGAAGCCGGTCCAGAAGCAGCTCCTGCTCGTCGGCGCCGAGCACCGGCAGCGGCTGATCGCCTGGCTGAAGGCGTTCGCGTCGGCGCTCGATCTGC
>CAZNMF010000249.1:0-7469 GCA_964573795.1 uncultured Solibacteraceae bacterium | reverse complement strand
AGCCGTATGGCCGGCTCCGTGTTGGCCGTGGTGCTCGAGCCGGATGTGGCGGCGGTCTTCAACTCGGCAGAGTCGGTCAATCGGATGCTCCGCTCCGTGATCTCCGCCATTCCGAAGCCGTCCAAGCGAAAGACCGATCGCTCGCGCCGAAAAGCAGGCTAACGTCGCCGCCTCCGTAATTCGATCGCGATGTTCACGCTCGAGCAGGTCGTACCGTGGGGCCGGTCGTTCGACGAGTATCGGCGGATGTTCGCGCTGACCGACGATGATCTGCGTCTCAGGATCCTCGGATGCGGAGACGGCCCCGCCAGCTTCAACGCCGAGGCGACGCGTCGTGGCACGCGCGTGATCTCGTGTGATCCGATCTATCGCTACGATGCCGAGCAGCTCCGGCAGCGAATCGCTGCGACATCCGGCGAAATCCTCGAACAGACGCGCAAGAACGCCGACGAATTCGTGTGGACGACCATCACGTCCGTCGAGGAGCTCGGCCGCGTCCGGCTGGCGGCGATGAATGATTTTCTGGATGACTATGCGGCTGGCAAGAGGGACGGCCGATACCTCGACGCCGAATTGCCGACGCTGCCGTTCGCGGACGCGTCATTCGATCTCGCGCTGAGCTCGCACTTTTTTTTCCTGTACACGACGCAGCTTGGCGAAGCTTTTCACCGCGCGGCGATTCTGGAGATGTGCCGTGTCGCAAGAGAAGTGCGCATCTTCCCGCTGCTCGCCCTTGGTGCCGTACCGTCGCCGCTCGTGGAGCGCGTGGCCGACGAGCTGCGGAGTCAGCGTTTCGTCGTATCGATCGAAGACGTCGACTACGAGTTTCAGCGCGGCGGCAATCAGATGATGCGGATCCGTCCGGTCAGCTGATCGGATGTAGGCCGGGGCTTCAGCCCCGGCGTCCCGTGACGGTCGCGCGTTTGGCAACGGCGGCACCCGTTGCGTTCGAGAACGAGCGGTCGTGTGTCGTGACGCGTGTTAGGATTCGCGCACTCAGGCAGTCGAGGCCGGGAATGCGGCTGGCTCGCACGCTCGGATGGCTGCGGACAGTGCTCGAGAAGGGCTTCATCGATTGTTGGACGACGCCGATGAAGGAACGCAGGATCGAACGACGTTTGATTGCGGCTCAAGACAAGTGGGGCTTCCGGAACGCGGCGGTGATTCGCCGCTGCTCGGTTGGCAGGGGATTCGGCATCATCGACATGGTGCTGCTCCCGCGTACAGGACGCTACAAGTTGGTCCTTGTCGAGGCGAAACGCAGCCTCGCGCCGGATGCAGCGGGCAAGGTCGTCGGGCAGCTGCTCCTCTATCATTCGCAGCTTTCGCGGCTTGGCACTGAAGGCCTGGAGATGATGCGAGCCTATTGTGCCAGGCACGCGTCTCGGGCTAGGGGAGTTCGGCGGAAGTCCCTCCAGGCCATCGCCGGCGTCCGGCCAGCAGACCGGGCGTGGCGGCGGCTGAGGAAAGGGCGACCATTGTCGGCGCGCCAGATCGCGCTGTACATCGCCTTGGAAGCCGAAGCATCATCGAGCCTCAAGTCGCTTCTGAAGTCGTTGTCGCGAAGCTATGGCTTGAAGATCCGCGTCGTGACGGTGGTTGGAGGACGGCGGCTCTCGGTATGGGCGCCTGCCTGACATCGCGTTGCAGCTGACGAGCGACGAGACGGTGGTCGCGCGCCAGCGAGCGACATCATTAGCATTGGGCTGCTCGCGGCTGAATACGGACGTTAGCCGGACACGACTCCACACCAATGATGGGGTCCGAACCTGGTATCGCGCATGGATTCGCTCGAAATCGACGCGGTGTTGAATCAGGTCGTGGCCCGGCTCGCGGAGCCGGCCTACAAGGCGACGTACCCGGACGAGATGGCGTTTGAGATCGACGCGTGGCCGTGGATCGCGTCGCTGGCTCAGCAACTCGGGTTCGATTGCCTCACGTCCCACACCGTTCACTCAGACCGGTCAATCGAGAAATGGCAGCAGTTTTGCGAGTCGTCAGATGGTCCAGACGTACGAGCGCTTGGCGCCAATAGTCGGCTCGATGTCGTGTTGAAACGCGACGGCGTCGGCTCGATCGGCATCGAGATCAAATGTCTCGGCAAAGGTGGGCACACGCGCAAGCTGACGCAGGGCCTTGGCCAGGCCGTTCTCGGTCTGGCCAAACGCGATCGGACGGTGCTGTTGATACATTGCGGAGCGGATTCGGTGAGCGAAACCGAACGAGAGGAATTGCGTCAACTTGGCGCCAAGATCTGCTCGGGTGCGCGAGTTCGACTGGTCGTTGTGCCATAGGAGGGCATGCGCTGCAACCGACGGTGACCGGCGCGATCCGGCCGAGGCCGAGGCGAGTCTCGAGAAACGTCGTAATGACTTTTCGCTGACCTTGCCATCGCGGTCTCCGTCCGCCGAGGATTGGCGCCTTGAAGTTCGGCTTCGGCCGGCGGGATTTCAAGATCAAGAAGTACGTGGATCACCCATGAAGCGATCAGTCACGCGGTTCGTGTACGCGGACGTCGACTTCGGGTTCAAGGACGACGAGGGGATTTGACGGAGCGATAGCCAGCGGACATCGGGTCATCTGGCTATCGGGTCATCGGATCATCGGATTCGCAACGCAACACGACGGGCGCGCTCGGCAACGGGCGCGCCCGTTGTGTTTTCGACTGGTGCTAAGATTCGCGCACTTGTGAGGCCAACGACATAGGAGATCACGTGAAAACATCCGACTCAACTGTCGAGATTCTTGCACCTGCAAGCAAGGTTTGGCTGGCCTTGACTGTGCCTGACCTCGTCAAGCAATGGCAGTATGGCGCTGATCTCCTGACCACATGGGAGCCTGGCACGCCAATCATTTTCCGTAATGAATGGAATGGGCAAATCTTTGAGCAAAAGGGGACGGTCCTCGAGTTCGTACCAGAATCGCGACTGAAGTATTCGCTGTTCTTCCCCCGCCCCGATCTGCAAGACATTCCAGAACATCACTTCTTCATGACCTATGAGTTGACCGAGAGTGATGGGCGAACGTCGCTGCTTATTCGTCAGGAAGACCCGCGCCCATCGCCGCCCAATTCTTCTGGCGGCGACGATGGTCCTGACGTTCTTTCTTACTTGAAAGAGCTTGTTGAGGTCAAAATGCCGTGAGTGCCAGCCGCGGTACACAGTTCGCTGTCATCGACGTTCCGCAAGCCGTGCGCCGAAAACTCCTCGCGCTTCAGAGGGCCGGCTGACGGCAGAGTTCGGCGGCCTCACCCAAAGCGTGAGATAGCGCATCAGGCAAGCCGGCGGTAGAGTCTCTCGTTCTTGCGAAGCACCCGCTCGGCTGCGGCGCGGAAGTCCTCGTCGCGAGCGGACAGCAGATCGGTCAGCGCGGCACGCGCCAGATCGGCACGCGGCACGCCAAGGCGATCGGCATCCCGCCGTAGGCGCGCGGCTTGGGGCTCCGGTAGCTCGATCGTGAGCTTCATACGCTTCAACCGCTCTTTGTGCAGTGTTGTCGGAGCCAATCCGCCAGCGCGTCCTCTGTCACGCGTCCTTCCGCGAGGGCGAGAATCTCGGTGACGACGTCGGCATCCGTAGCCGTGAGCTCGAGCCCGTTGAGGCCGAGAAACGTCACCATGGCCAGAAAGCCGATGCGTTTGTTCCCGTCTCGATACGGATGGTTCTTGACGAGCCCGAACGCATACGCCGCTGCCAGCAGCGGAACGTCTGCGTCCGCCGCGTAGTGCCATTTCTGCTGCGGGCGCGCCAGCGCTGATTCGAGGACCGTCTCGTCGCGGATGCCGGGCAACCCGCCATGCTCGCGAAGTTGATCGGTGTGAATAGCGTCCACGACTACGCGGCTGAGCCAGCGAGGCTCGCGACGAGTTTGGGCCATCGGCTACTTGGCGAGCTCGCGCAATGCGCCGCGGTACTTCTTGGCCGCCTTGGCGGCAATCTTCAATGCGGCTTCGGCGTCGGGATCGTACGGCGTGAGCAGGATGCCTCGGTCGGTTTCGACTGCGAGCACGCGATCGCCGGGCTCGAGACGGAGCCGATCGGCCATGTCCTTGGGCAGTGTCGCGCTGACCGATCCGCCGGCTTGGCGAAGCGTGACTTCCTTCGTCATCTCGAGGCTCCGATCGAACTGTAGCACATTGGTGCTACTTCGCTCGACGGCCTGCGCCCGCGCATCACGGCACCCACGCGAGATACGCGGCGTACACGATCGCGGCGCCCAGGCCGAGCAGCACGAGTCCCGCCGATCGATGCCGGTGCATGAAGCAGAGCAGCAGGAGCCCGCTCAGCGAGATGAGCGCCAGCATCGACGCGGACACGTCGATCAGCAGCTTCCACGCGCCACCCGTATCGCGGCCCTTGTGCAGATCGTTCAGGACCGCGACGAGCCCCATGCGCGTTTCCGTGACGTCGTACCGGCCCGTCGCGCGATCGACGAGCACGTCGGCCGCGTAGCCCGGACCTTTGAAGGCGATCGACAGATCGGCATCCTCGACCCGAAAGTCAGCGACCGCGCCGCTGACGCGATTCGTCTGACGCAGGAACTCGACGACGGCGAGCTTGTCGACGTCGCCAGGGCCCGTCGACGCCGCGTTCATCTGGCCCCGCGATTCGACCACGCGCGGCGTGCCGGCGAGCCACTCGGCGTGATTCAGCGTCAGCCCCGTGGCCGCGAAGAAGAACACGACCGCGAAGCTGATCATCGACATGTAGATGTGCAGCCAGCGGGCGTACTTGGCGACGTCGCGCTTCCACGTGCGGCGTGCGACGGCCGTGACGGATGCCGTTGCTGGTGCGGTCAACGGACGCGCGATCATCGGCTTGCCACCTTGTGATAGTCGAGCGAAGCCGCGGCAACTTCCGTGTTCGGCGCCAGGTCGATATGCCGCGCGGTGCCGGAAAAGTCCAGGTCCTGTCGCATGAGCTGGTACGTCCCGTGCTCGCGTGCGACCTCGATGTTGACGGTGTACGGACCAGGTGAGACGAGCGTGCCGCGGCCGTCCTTGCCGTCCCACGTGAACGTGTACCGTCCCGGCGACCGCGTCGCGCTCGACACCGAGTCGACGATCTGCGTGCCTTCGGACATCGCTCGAAGGCGGTCGTTGCGATACCAGGCGCGAAGCTCAGGCAGATAGCGGGGCTTGTCGAACCACAACGCCAGCGTGCGGATCGGAAAGCGATCCTTGTCCTCGATCCACACCGCCAGATACGGACGCCGGCCGAGCGTGCGAGCCAGCTCGACGGTGACCGTCAGCTCGAAGCTCGTGTCCCACGTCTGGCCTGCCGCGTACACCGTCTTCATCGGGCTCGGCAGCGCCAGTGGCGCCCGGCGTGTCACTTCAATCGCCTGCCACCCCGGCGATTCGATCTGCCGGCCGTCCTGCAGGACGATCAGGAACTCGACTCCTGGCACCTGCATGGCGAGCGCTTCGCCGTCCTCCGGCGAGAGCACGCAGAGCGCGGTGGCGAGCGCGCCGGCATCGACCGCGTTCGGCGCCACGACGGTCGCGCTCGCGATCTGCGACGTCGGCTCGCCCGTGCGCGGATCGACGATGTGCGAGTAGTGGCGGCCGCCGATGTCGAAGCCGCGGCGGTAGCTGCCGCTCGTCGCGACCGCGCGATCGCGCACGGCCACTTGTGTCAGCGGCGACGCGTTGTCCGCGTTGTGGCGTGGGTCGGTGACGCCGACCGTCTCGGTCCACGCGCCTCGCGCGACGAGATCGCCGCCGGCGTTGACGACGACGGCGTCGACGCCGGCGACCGCGAGGGCCGCGCGTGCCGCGCGATCGACGATGTAGCTCTTCGTGAACGAGTTGAGCGCGAGCGGAATCGTGCTCGTGTGCGTGGCCGTGCCCGCGGCCGCGTCGAGATGCCAGTGCGGCCGCCTCACGCCATCGACCGCGGTCTGCAGCGCCGCGCGCGTCGGCAGCTCCTGGTGGGCCTCGGCGGCCCGCCAGACGCGCGACACGTTCTCCGCCGACGCGTCGAGCGCGCCATTTGTGCGATCGCGCCAGTGATCGAACAGGCTCAGGATCGTGAACAGCTCCGGCGAGACGCGAGTCGCGACGTCCTGCGTACGAAACCAGCGGCTGAACTCGCTGTCGGGATCGTACGAGCTGAGGATCTTCGCGTCGCGGTCGAACTGCGCCAGCACAGCGGACTCGGCCTGCTTCGCGGCCGCTTCAGACGAGGCTCTGAGCGTCAGATCCAGCGACGTGCCCAGCACCTGATCGTAGTGCGAGCGATACGTGTCCGGCCGATGCCGCAGCGCGACCGCTGCACCCGCGACGACGGCGGCGGCGAAGACGACGAAGACGGTGCGAATGCGCATGGGCGGCTCCTTGGAGTGCGTCTCAAACGTCGAGCGTCGACGCTCGAGCTCGACACGGCGCCTTCGGCGCGTTTGACAGTGCCGACGACACGTTTAGTGACGGCCTCGGCCGCCGCCGCGGGCAAAGACCTCGTCGCGGCTGACCGTGCCATTGCCGTCGCGATCGAACGGCTGCAGCACCGACGCCACGTTGCCGATCTCGTCGTTCGAGAGCGCACCGTCTCGGTTGACGTCGAGCGCGGCGATGAGCGGATCGGGACCGAACGGTCCGCCGCGGCGGCCTTCTCCGACGCGACCGTCGCGCGAGCCGTCGCCTTCGCCGCGCGGCCGGCGTGCCGGTCTTTCGCCGTTGCCGGTGGGCCCCTGCGCCGGGACGCCCGCGCGGATTTCGTCCGAAGTGAGCACCGCGTCCTTGTTCGCGTCGACGCGATCGAAGAGTCCCTGGAATCGGCCAGGCACTTCCGCCCTGGTCAGCTTGCCGTCCTTGTCCCGATCGAACGCCATCAGCGTCGTCGTCAGGTCGTCGGCATTCGACGAGGCGCCTCGGCGCGGCCCGTCGCCTCTGCCGAATCCGCCGGGCCCGCCGCCGAAACGGCCATCGCGACCGCGTCCGGGCGCGGGCAGCTCGTCGGCCGTGACGCGGCCGTCGCCGTTGCGATCCAGCGTCTTCAGCGCGTCGGCCGCGCCGGCAATTTCTGCGGATGACAGGCCCGGCTGTCCGTCTCGATCCAGCGCGGCAACCAGCGCAAAGCCGGACAGCCGCGCAGGACCGCGTTCGTTCGGTGCGCCGGCATCGGGTGCGGGCGCTTGTCGCGCGAGCGCGACGACGCCCAGCACGGCGCAGGTCGCGCCAAGGACGGCGATCGTGCCGAGTCGAGACGGAGAGAGAAGACGACGCGTGCGCATGGGACACCTCGTGATGGAGCAGGCGTTTGGTGCGTTCCTACTTCACTCTACGAAGCGTCCGTGGCAGCGGTGCGGCAGAAACGCCGTCGTCAAACTCTTTTCACAACTTCGATTGCGACTGCGAGCGTCCGGGGCGGATCACGTGCGCCGACGCGCTCGTATACGATGACGCCGTGAGCGCGCGTCGGCTCCTGCTGCTGTGCGGCATCGCGGCGTCGCTCCTCTACGTCGCGATG
>CAZNMF010000248.1:0-12081 GCA_964573795.1 uncultured Solibacteraceae bacterium | reverse complement strand
GACCGACGTGCCCGCGAGCAGCGTCGAGAACTCCGACGCGATGCCTTCGAAGACGTCGCGGTCGAAGTCGACCAGGTCCATCTTGTTCACGGCGACGACGAAGTCCTTGATGCCGAGCAGGCGCGCGATGCGCGCGTGGCGGCGCGACTGATCGAGGATGCCGTGCCGCGCGTCGACGAGCAGGATCGCGACGTCGGCCGTCGACGCGCCCGTCGCCATGTTGCGTGTGTACTGCTCGTGGCCCGGCGTGTCGGCCAGGATGAACTTGCGCCGGCTCGTCGCGAAGTAGCGGTACGCGACGTCGATCGTGATGCCCTGCTCGCGCTCGGCGCGCAGGCCGTCGGTGAACAGCGAGAAGTCGATCGGCCCGGCCGTCCGGTTCTTCGACGCCTTCTCGACCGACGCGAGCTGATCCTCATAGACCGACTGCGAGTCGTACAGGAGCCGCCCAATCAGCGTGCTCTTGCCGTCGTCGACGCTGCCGGCGGTGCAGATGCGAAGGAGCGTGGAAGCGGCGGCCATCAGAAGTAGCCCTCGCGCTTCTTGATCTCCATCGATCCGTCCTGGTCGTGATCGATCGCGCGCAACTGGCGCTCGGACTGCCGCACGCCGACCAGCTCCTGGATGATCTCCGGCACCGTCGTCGCCGTCGAGCGAATCGCGCCCGTGCACGGCGAGCAACCGAGCGAGCGCATGCGGCACATCACCTTCTGCAGCTTCTCGCCGGGCAGCAGCGGCACGAACGGCTGCTCGACGGGGATCAGCGACGAGCCGCGGACGAGGACCTCGCGCTCCTTGGCGAAGTACATCGGGACGACGGGGATCTTCTCCTCGTGGATGTACTGCCAGACGTCGATTTCCGTCCAGTTCGAGAGCGGGAACACGCGGATGCTCTCGCCTTGCCGGACGCGGCCGTTGAGCAGGTGCCACAGCTCGGGCCGCTGCCGCTTCGGATCCCACTGGCCTTTCTCGTCGCGCAGCGAGAACACGCGCTCCTTCGCGCGCGAGCGCTCTTCGTCGCGCCGCGCGCCGCCGAACGCCGCGTCGTACTTGCCGGCCTCGAGCGCGTCGAGCAGCGCGCGCGTCTTGAGCAGGCCGCAGCAGCGCTGCGTGCCGACGGCGAACGGCTGCGTGCCGGCCGCAATCGCCTCGGTGTTCGTGTGGACGATGAGCTGCGCGCCGATCTCTTTCGTGTAGCGATCGCGGAACTCGATCATCTCGCGGAACTTGTACGTCGTGTCGACGTGCAGCAGCGGGAACGGAATCGGGCCCGGATGGAACGCCTTCTGCGCCAGGCGCAGCAGGCACGACGAGTCCTTGCCGATCGAGTACAGCATGACGGGCCGCTCGAACTCGGCGACGACCTCGCGCATGATCGCGATGCTTTCGGCTTCGAGGGCCCGGAGGTGATCGAGACGCGGGGCGCTCGTCGTGAGCTCCGCGGCGTCTCTCGTCAACGTGTCAGTGGTAGACATAGTTACTTGCTGGCGGGCGGCCACGGGGGGCCGCCCCTACATTCGGTCTCCGGCCGGGCGGCCACGCGGGCCGCAGCCTGCTAGCACACAAATTCCTCGTCGTAGGCCGAGCGGTCCGCCTTGAGGCGCCACGAGCGCGCCTCCTTCGGCTGGCCCTGGCGCACGGAAATGATCAGATAGCTCATGTTCGGCCACGCATGATCGAGGTCGAACTGCGACGGCTCGGCCGGATGATCCGGGTGCGAGTGATAGAAGCCGAGCAGCGTGAGCCCGGTCTCCGTCGCGCGCGCTTCCGCGCGGCGATATTCATCCGGTCCGACGAGAAAACGCCGCCGCCGGCCGTCCGGGAACGTGTTGTCGAGCGCATACGCTTCGGCGACTTCGCCCTGACGCGGGCCCAGCAGCGCGCCGCAGCACTCGTCCGGATAGATCCGCGCCGCATGCCGCCGAATCGACGTCATCGTCGCGTCGTCGATCGCGAGGTGCAGCGGGCCGTTCTCGGTCGTCGTCACGGTGTCCTGGTCCTTTACGTCCCACAGCGCATCCGACAGATAGCGATCGCCGCCGTCGGGGAAGATGACGACGATGACGCCCGTGGTGAGCGTGGCGGCGATGTGACGCGCGGCCACGAGGGCCGCGCCGCTCGACGGGCCGACGAACAGGCCGGCCTCGTGGGCGAGACGCCGCGTCAGCTCGTGCGCTTCGTCGGTCGCGACGTGCAGGTCGATGTCGGCGAGCGACGCGTCGTAAATCGACGGCACGATCGCCGAGGCCATGTGCTTCAGGCCTTCGAGACCGTGGAGCGGCGAGTCCGGCTGCACCGACACGAGCGTGACGCCCGGCACGTCCTGCTTCAGCCGGCGCCCCGTCCCAGTGAACGTGCCGCTCGTGCCGAGGCCCGCGACGAAATGCGTGATGCGCCCGCCGGTCTGCTCGACGATCTCGCGTCCTGTCGTCTCGAAATGCGCGCGCCAGTTGGCCGGGTTGCTGTACTGATCGGGATAGAAGTACCGCTGCGGGTCGCGCTCGTAGATCGCGCGAACCTGGCGAATGGCGCCGTCGCTGCCCTCCATCGGATCGGTCAGGACGAGATCGGCGCCGTAGATGCGCAGCAGGTGCTTGCGCTCGGGCGTGACGTTGGCCGGGACGCAGAGCCGCACGCGATGGCCCCGCGCCGCGCCGAGCATGGCGTAGGCGATGCCGGTATTGCCGGACGTGGCGTCGAGCAGGATCTTGCCCTTGCCGAGCTGGCCGGTCCTTTCGCCGTCGAGCACCATCGCCAGGGCGGCGCGGTCCTTGACCGAGCCGCCGGGGTTCTGCATCTCCAGCTTGGCGTAGATCTCGACGCCCGGCGTGGGCTCGAAACGCGGCAGGCGGAGCAGGGGCGTGTTGCCGATCAGATCGGTGAGCGACGTCGCCTGGGTCCGGCGTGATTCCGCAGCGAGCTGGGACATGCGTCCTCGAAAACAAAAAGGCCCGGACCGTGGGTCCGGGCCTGAACAGGTGGCGCCGTCGTTCTGGCGACCGATCTCGACTATGCCATTCCGGTCGCGCGCGCCATCGGGGTCAGGCCCATCATGGGTCGACAACAGAGACACCCGGCGCACCGACACGCGAACGAACGCATTGATCATTGATACCGCAGGGAGGACGGAGAGTCAAACTATCGCGCTATCTCGTTAGCGCACTATCGCACTATCTTGCATCTCGTTGTCTCGCTATCTGCCTCCCATCTCTCTATCTGCCCCCCCTTCGTCCCCTGGTCCCCTGGTCCCTTCGTCCCTCGTCCCACCGTAGCCCGCAGCCCGTAGCCCGCAGCCCGTTTGACGCCTATCCGACCGCGTGTTACCTTCACGATCAGTGTCTCGTCCGACTGCATGTTGTTGCTCCTGTCCTGGCGCCCCCTGGCGTGCCGGTCGAGTTGCAGGAGTGGCCTGAAGGTCAGGTCGAGCGTGTGTTCTGCAGCCCGCGAATCGGCATCCGGTTCGCGGGCTTCGTCTTTTTGGGGGCTGGACCCGGACTGCCGTGAGCGCTGACGCCGCGTTGCTGCCGATTTTCGTCAAGCTGTCCGGCCGACGCGTGCTGATCGTCGGCGGCGGGACGGTGGCGGCGAGCAAGCTCGACACGCTGCGCCCGACCGGCGCGCGTGTCACGGTCGTGGCGCCGGCGATGTGCGTGACGATGCGGCAGGCGGGCGTCGAGCTGGGCGTCGAGCTGATCGAGCGGCCATTCCAGGAGTCGGATCTCGACGAGGCCTGGCTCGTCGTCGCCGCGGCGACCCCCGAGGTCAACGCCGCCGTGGCGCGGGCCGCGGAGTCGCGCCGGCTGCTGGTCAACGCGGTCGACGATCCGCCGAACGCGAGCGCCTATCTCGGCGGCGTGGTCCGCCGCGGCAGCGCGACGATCGCGATCTCGACGAGCGGCCGTGCGCCGGCCCTGGCCGGGCTGCTGCGCGAGGGGATCGAGGACGTGCTGCCGTCGAACGACGAGCTGGACGCGTGGTTCGCCGAGGCCGACGCGCTCAAGCGCCGATGGCGCTCGACGGGCGTGCCGATGGCCGAGCGCCGGCCGGAGCTGGCCGAGGCCATCGCCGGCCGCTATTGCGGGACGTTTGCGTCGTGCCGGGGCCGGCGCGACGATGGCTCATGAAGGCGCGGCGCCCGCAGCGGCGCCGATCGCCGCGACGCCGCGGCTTCGTGTCGCTCGTCGGCGCAGGGCCCGGCGATCCCGCGCTGTTGACGGTCCGGGCGATCGAGCGGCTCCAGGCCGCCGACCTCGTGCTGTATGACGGTCTCGTCCCGCGCGCGATCGTCAATCTTGCGCCGCGCGCCGAGCGCGAATCGGTAGCGCGGCGTGCCGGCACGAAGCGGCTGACGCAGGCGGACGTGAGCGCGCGCATGATCGAGGCCGCGCGCCAGGGACGACGGGTCGTCCGGCTGAAGAGCGGCGACCCGTTCGTGTTCGCGCGGGGCGGGGAAGAGTTGGCCGCGCTGGCGAAAGCCGGGATCGCGGCCGAGGTCGTGCCGGGCGTGTCGAGCGCGCTGGCCGCGCCGGCGCTGGCCGGCATCCCGATGACGCACCGCGGCGTGTCGTCGGCGTTCCTCGTGCTGAGCGGCCATGCGCCCGAACGCTACGAGCCGCTGCTCGGCGCGCTGCCCGCGGGCAGCGCGACGATCGTCGTGCTGATGGGACTGGCGCGGCGGCGGGCGATCGGCCGCTGTCTCGTCGCCGCCGGGTGGCCGGCAGACACGCCGGTGGCGATCGTCACGCACGCGTCGCAGCCCAGCCAGCGCGCGTGGGCCGGGACGCTCGCGCGGCTCGGCGTGAAGGACGGGCTCGATCGCCGGCGCGGGCCCGGCGTGATGGTGATTGGCGAGGTCGTCCGCGAAGCCTCACGGCCGCGGACGCATCGATGAAGTTCGAAGGGGATAGCGAGTTTCGGCGAGGAGAGAGGGCAATGGCAGTTCAGGACGATCCCAAGACGCTCGGCCGCGCGCGCCTGTCGTTCGCGAAGGAGTCGGACATCGACGAGTTCGCGGACATGCTCGGCAAGTTCGAGCGCGGCGACATCACGCCCGATCAGTGGCGCGCGTTCCGCCTGCTGCGCGGCACCTACGGCCAGCGGCAGCCGGAAGATCTCCACATGCTCCGCGTCAAGATTCCGCAGGGCGTCCTGACCGTCGAGCAGCTCGAGGCGCTGGCCGACATTGCCGATCGCTACTCGCGCGGCTTTGGCCACATCACCACGCGGCAGAACATGCAGTTCCACTTCGTGAAGGTCCGCGAGGCCGAGCTTGCGCAGCGGCGCGGCGCCGAAGCGGGCCTGACGACGCGCGAGGCGTGCGGCAACTCGGTGCGCAACATCACCGGCTGCGCGTTCGCCGGCGTCTCGGCCACCGAGCCGTTCGACGTCACGCCGTACGCCGAGATCACGACGCGCTATTTCCTGCGTCACAAGCTGTCCTCGTCGCTCCCGCGCAAGTTCAAGATCGCGTTCGAAGGCTGCCCCGAGGATCACATCAAGGCGACGATCAACGACATCGGCTTCCTCGGCCGGATCGAGCACGGCCAGCGCGGCTTCCGCATGCTGGTCGGCGGCGGCACGGCGATCATGCCCGTGAGCGGCATGCTGCTGTTCGACTTCCTCCCCGCGCGCGACATCCTCACCGCAGCCGAAGCCGTCGTCCGCGTCTTCCACGATCTGGGCGACTACAAGCACAAGCACAAGAACCGCATCAAGTTCCTGATCAAGCAGCTCGGCTGGGAGAAGTTCCACGCGGAGTTCGAGACGCGGCTCGCCGCGGTGCGCGCCGAAGGCGGCGTGTCACTGCCGTTCGATCCGGAGACGCAGCCGGCCGAAGGCGCGCCCGACTGGCCGCGGCCGGAGCCGCCGTCGATCGCGTCGATTGCCTCGCGCGTCGTCTCAGGCGAGGTGCGCGGACCGGGCATTCGCCCCGAGCCCACGCCCGTGACGGTGACGGACCAGGACTTCGAGCGTTGGGCCGTGACCAACGTCCGGCCGCAGAAGCAGGCCGGCTACGTCTCGGTGATCGCGACCGTGCACCTGGGCGATCTGTCGAGCATGCAGATGCGCATCCTTGGCGATCTCGCGACGGCGTACAGCGACGGCACCGTACGCGTGACGCCGACGCAGAACCTCGTATTCCGCTGGGTGAAGCGCGAGGACGCGCGCGGGCTGTACGCGCGGCTCGCCGCGGCCGGCCTGCCGCTGGGCGACGCCGACACGATCGCGGACGTGACGAGCTGCCCGGGCGCCGAGTCGTGCAAGCTCGCGGTGACGCAGTCGCGCGGCCTCGGACGGCTCGTCGAAGAGCACGTGCGCGCGAACCCGCGGCTGATCGCGCTGGCGCCGACGCTCGACGTCAAGGTCAGCGGCTGCCCGAACGGCTGCTGTCAGCACCACATCGCCGCGGTCGGGTTCCAGGGCAGCCTGCGCAAGGTGGACAGCCGTCCCGCGCCGCAGTACTTCGTGATGGTCGGCGGCGGCGTCACCGTCACCGGCGCCACGTTCGGACGCGTCGTCGCCAAGATCCCGGCGCGCCGGGGCGGCATCGCGGTCGAGCGTCTCGCCGATTTCTACGCCGCCGAGCGCCGCGACGACGAGACGGCCGCGGCGTTCTTCAATCGCGTCGATGTCGTGAAAGTGAAGCAGCTGCTCGCGGATCTCGAGCCGCTGACGATGGAGACGGCGCGGCCGGAGGACTTCATCGACCTCGCCGAGGATCACGCCTTCACGCCGGAGACGAGCGAAGGGGAATGCGCGTCGTAGCGAGCGCGGGGCGCTCGCTACGAAACTTTGAACTTCGAACTACGAACTTCGAAAGGCTCTCTTCGCAAGGAATCGGTCGATCGAGTTACCGACGTGTATCGAAGAGAGGATTTCTAAGTTCGAAGTTCAAAGTTCGAAGTTGACGGAGTCTTTGTCACTCCAGCCAAGCCCACGCCGTGCGAGGCGCGTTGCCGCATCGGGTGAAGTGCGCTTCCAGCCGCGCGGTCCATCCTGGCTCGCCGACGATGCGCAGGCGGGCGCCGCAGCGCTGGGCGCCGAGCTCGAGCGACGGAGCGGCCGGCGGCAATTGCACGCCGTAGCCCGACGCGGTGACCGACAGCACCGTCGCCGCGCGCTCGCCTTCGCCGCGCGTCGCTGACGGCGGCTGGACCTCGACGAGCAGCGACCCGCCCGCCGGCAACAAATCCCGGCCGAACGTGACGAGCGACGTCAGCAGCTGATCCAGATCGTCGGGATTGACGAGCACGGGAGGGGCCGGCTCGAGCCGCATCGTGAATCCGACGTAGTCGCCGGCCAGCCGCACGAGCACCGGCTCGGTGCGCGTCACGGCGTCGGCGAGATCGACCGACTCGACGTCGCGTACCTGACGGCGGCTGAACGTCGCGAGCTGGCGGACCAGCGCGTTGATCTGCGACGTCAGCGTCGTGAGCGCGTCGGCATCGGCGCCGCCGGCCTGTCCGTCGCGCAGCATCCGCCGCAGATCGTGCACGCGCTCGTGCGCCGTCGACACCAGCGTCTCGATTTCCGGAATCATCGCCGTCGTCAGGCCGCCGACGTCTTCGAGGCGGCGCGCGCGCAGCGTGTCCGCGTCCGGCCCGGACAGCTCGCCCACGATGACGTGCTCGACGAGCGCCTCGTCGTCGCCGTCCGTGTCGGTGAAGAGCGTCGCGGATTCGACGATGCGGATGGCCTGGCCGTCGGCACGATCGAGGCAGGACTCGAGGCCGTCGACGCGGCCTTCGGCGGTGAGACGCTCGACGAACGCCGGGCGTCCGGAGAGGCCCGGGAAGAGCCGGCCGGCCGTCTGCGTGAGCGCGTCGGGCGCGTCTTCGAAGCCGAAGAGCTGCGCGAAGGCATCGTTGCAGCGGACGAGCTCGCCCGGGAGCGTCGTCACCGCGTAGGCAAAGACATCGGACGCGATGAGACGCGCGTGGCTCTCCGACGCGCGCAGATACTGCGATTGCAGCGCGAGCCGCGCGGCCTCGGCCTCCTCCGTGACGCGCGCGAGCCGCTGCGCGCCCGCGATGATCTCGTCGTCGAGCGCGCGGATCCGGGACGAGAGGTCGGCCTCACGCGCGGCGGCGCGGGCCGCCGCCTCGCGCGCGGCGTCTTCGAGCTGCCGCGTGAGATCGGCGCGTCGCGTGTCGGCGTCGGCGAGCGCGCGCTGCAGCGCGTCGAGCGCCTGGCGATCCTGATCGCGCGCGGCGCGCTCGGCGGCGAGCGTCTGGACCATCGTCGCGTAGTCGGCGCGCAGCGCATCGAGGGCCTGATCGAGCTGCCGCTGCTGATCGACGAGCGCGGCCGCGTGCTGCGCCTGCGCGTCGAGCGCCGTGCGCTCCTGCTGCCACTGGTCGCGCTCGGCCGAGAAGCGCTGCTCGAGATCGGCGAGCCGCACCGTCAGCGCCGCACGCTCGGCGTCCCATGCCGCGCGCTGGCCGCGATGCAGCTCGTCGGTGTGGCGGATCTCGGCGCGTGCGGCCTCGAGCGCGGCCTCCATCTGATCCCGCTCGTCGGCACGCGTGGCGGTCGATTCCAGCGATGCCGTCAGCTCCGCGACACGTGATTCGAGATCGTGGCGCAGCGCGTCGAGCGTCGTCTGCCGCTCGTCGAGCTGACGCTCCAACGTGGTGCGCGCGGCGTCCCACTCGGCGTGCGCGCGATCAGCGGCCTGCCGCGTGTCCTCGCGATCCCGCTCGAGCTGGGCCTGCGTGGCGTCGAGCTCGCGCTGGAGGCTGTCGGCGTCGTCGTGCGCGCGGCGCAGGAGCGACTCGAGCGACGTGCGCTGCTCGTCCCACTCGCGCTGATGCGCGGCGATGCGCTCGCGGACTTCGTGCAGCTGGCCTTCGAGCGCGTGCCGTTCCGTCTGCCACTGATCACGCGCGGACGCAGAGGCCGCCGCCGACGCTTCGCGGTCGGCGTCGAGCTGCGCGCGGGCACCGTCGCGATCGCGTTCGGCGTCTTCGATGCGGCGATGGAGCTGCTGGACGGTCTCGTGCAGCTCCGCGCGCGCGGTCTCCCACTCCCGCTGTCCCGTGCCGAGCTGCTCGCGCGTACGGTGCAGCTCGTCCTCCAGGCTGGCGCGCAGGCTGTCCCAGATCTGACGGCCGGCGTCGTGCGCCTCGCGCGCGCCGGCGAGGTCGACCTCGAGCTGCGCGCGCGTGGCCTCCCACGTCTGCCGCTCGGATTGCAGGCGCTCGTGGACTTCCTGGTGCGCGGCGTCGTGCTGCGCGCGGACCTCGTCGAGCTCGCGGCCGAGCCGCTCGACGTCGTCCTGCGCGGCGCGAAGCTGCTGCTGCAGATCCGCCCGTTCCGCGTCGCGATTCTGCTGATGGCGGTCGAGCGCGGCGCGGGCGTCGCGCAGCTCGGCATCGAGCGCGCCGGCGCGCGACTCGTGATCGCCGCGCGTCTCGTCGAGCTCGCGGCGGAGCTGCTCGACGTCGTCCTGCGCGGCGCGAAGCCGCTGCTGCAGATCCACCCGTTCCGCGTCGCGATCCTGTTGATGGCGATCGAGCGCGGCGCGGGCGTCGCGCAGCTCGGCATCGAGCGCACCGGCGCGCGACTCGTGGTCGCCGCGCGTCTCGTCGAGCTCGCGACGGAGCTGCTCGACCGTGTCCTGCGCGGCACGAAGCTGCTGCTGCAGATCCGCCCGTTCCGCGTCGCGATCCTGCTGATGGCGGTCGAGCGCGGCGCGCGCATCCTGGAGCTCGGCGCCGACAGCCTCGGTGCGCGACGCATGGTCGGCGTGCGCAGCGTCGAGCGCCTCCCGCGCCTCGCGGATCTGTGTTTCGAGCGCGGATCGCTCGGCATGCCACTGGTCGCGCTCGTGGTCGAATGCCGAGCGCGTCTGTTCCTGCGTCGCGTCGAGCTGCGAGCGCAGCGACGCGATGTCCGACTCGAGCGCGAGCGCGCGGTGCCCGGCGTCGGCGGCAGCGCTCTCGAGCTGCGCGCGCGTCGTCCGCCAATCGTGGCGCTCGCCGTCGAAGGCATCGAGCGCACGCTGCCGCTCGGCCTCGCGCTCGGCCTGTGCGGCGGCGAGATCGCGCTCCAGCGCACGGCGCTGCTCGTCGGCCGACTGCGCCTGGGCTTCGAGCGCGGCCCGCGTCTGATCCCATTCCGCGCGCTCGTTCGTCAGTCTCGTGCGCAGAGCGCCGAGCTCCTGCTCGAACGATGCGCGTGCCGCGTCGCGCTCGCCGTGCTCGGCCCAGAGCGCCTCGCGCGCCTGGCGCAGCGCCGTCTCGAGCTGCGCGTGGCGCGCCAGCACCTCGTCGCGTTCCTGCGTGTGCGTCGCGCGCAGCGTCTCGATCTCGCGCTCGAGATCGGCGAGTCCTTCCGCGCGGCCGGCGTGCTCGGCCTGTGCGGCGTCGAGCGCACGCACACGCTCGTGCAACTCGTCGTGCCGGCCTTGCCACGACTGGCGGTCGGCATCATGCGTCTCGGCCGCGCGACGCAGTTGCTCGCGCGCGTCGGCGAGCTCGGTCTCGAGACTCGCGCGTGCCTCCCGCGCCTCGTCCGCTTCGCGCGCGGCGGCGTCGAGCGCCTCGATGCGCGCGTCGAGCTCCCGTCGTTCACGCGCCCACGCGTCCTGGGCGCTCGCGAGCGCGGCCGCCGCGTCAGCCTGCGCCGCACTCGAGTCCGCCTGCTGCGCCAGCGCCTGCTCGGCCGTCTCGATGCGCGCGACGAGCGTCAGCCGCTCCTCGATCCACGCGTCGCGATCGGCCGCCAGTGCCTGCTCCTGGTCGGCCCGTTCACGCTCGACGCGATCGAGCCGTTCTCGCAGCTCCGCCAGCTCGCCCGTCGTCGACACGCCGCCGACCGGAAGCGTGCCGCTCGCGGCCGTGATCGACGCGATGACCCCGCGTCCGCCGCGCGCGTCGCGCTCGAGCATCACGCCGTGCAACCGGACGTCGACGTGACGTCCCGCGAGCGTGACGGCGGTCACCTCGGCGGCCGTGGCTTCGCCCTTCGTGACGCGGCGCAGGAAGTCCGTGATCGCGTCGTGCTGCTCGGGCACCACGAGCTGCCGCACGTCGCGGCCGACGATGTCGCGCGGTTTGGTGGCGTCGAACAGCGTCAGCGCGGCGCCGTTCATCGCGAGGACCGATCCGTCCGTCGCGATCACGGCAATGCCCGCCGGCACGTGCTCGACGATCTTGCGCAGCCGTTCCTCGCGCGCTTTCAGCTCGATCTGCTGGCTCGACAGCTCCAGCCGCTGATGAACGCGGCGCAACGTCGCAATGAGCCGGCGCCTGAAGATGCCGCTCTTGAGGACCGTGTCGTCGGCGCCGAGATCCAGCGCCGCCGTCGCGATGTCGCCGCCGGCGGTCGACGTCAGCACGACGACCGGCAGATCCGACGCCTGCGCCTTGATCGACTTCAGCACTTGCAGCGGGTGCGCATCGCCGGGCTGCTCGTCGATCACCACGGCGTCGCAGCGCAACGCGCCGTCGGCCGATCCCGGCGTGCGAATGGGACAGCTGCCGTCGATGCCAACGGTCACTTTCTCGGCCTTGACGAACGGCACTTGCTCGAGGAGGTTCCAGACGAGCGGATCGCGGCCGGCGTAGAGCACCGTCAGCCGGCGCCGCTGCTCGGCGGGGAACAGATGCGGGCTCTGCCGGATGCGCGTCAGCGTCTCGGTGACGTTCACCAGCGTCTGGCCGCGCCGCACGAGCACGTCGTCGGCGCCGGAGGCCACGGCCGCGGCGAACAGATCCTGATGCGCTTCGTCGACGATCGGCACGATCGCCATCGGCACGCGGTCGCGGCGGATCGCGGCGATGAGCGCCAGCGTCTCGTTCTGCGGCAGCGTCGGCGAGAGCAGCAGCGCCTGCCAGCCGGGCGTGCGCCGCACCTCGGCGAGCGCAGCGGCGGAGCTGACGGCGACCGCGATGTCGAGCTCGGCGGCTTGCGCGCGGAGCTGCTGCAGCGTCGACTCGTCCGTGGCGGGCGTCGTGCCCTTCACGTAGAGCGCTTTCATCGTGAGATCCACCGCAGTCGACATGAGAACGTCCGGCTCCGCCGTCACCAGTTGTTGCCGTTGAAGAGATCGCGCAGATCGTCGCTCGTCTGATCCAG
>CAZNMF010000247.1:0-5642 GCA_964573795.1 uncultured Solibacteraceae bacterium | reverse complement strand
ATCAAGCTGCAACTCGCGTACGGATCGCTCTGTCCCAGCTCGCGCTCGTTCAAACCCGAGCTCGGCAGCATCGAGCAGCAGGTCACCCGCGCGATCACCGCCACGAAGATCTTTGGCGCGACGTGCTTCCGCTGCATCCTTGGCCTCGATCCCGAACGCCCGCAGATCGACACGCACATCGACGACATGATCGCCGCCATTCGCCCGGTGCGCTCGCGCATCGTCGATTCGGGCGTGAAGCTGGCCGTCGAGAATCACGGCGGGGATCTGCAGGCGCGCGAGCTGAAGGCCATGATCGAAGCTGTTGGTCCCGACGTGATGGGCGTCTGCCTCGACTCAGGCAATCCCGTGTGGATGCTCGAAGATCCGCAGATGACGCTCGAGATGCTGATCGACTACACCGAGACCTGCCACGTGCGCGACAGCGCGGTGTGGATGGTGCCCGAGGGCATCGCCGTACGGTGGGTGAACATGGGCGACGGCAACGTCGACATCGACGGCTGGGTGCGCACGTTCATCCAGGCGAAGCCCGGCATGCCGATCATCTTCGAGAACCTTGTCTCGGGCCAGCCGCGCATCCATCGCATCTACGACCCGGCGTTCTGGAACAACTGGCGCAAGATGCCGGCGTGGGAATTCGCGCGCTTCCTCGCACGTGCTGAAAAGGGCACGCCGAAACCCGCGACGCCACGCGCCCAGGACAAGACGGCTGGCCAGCAGCGCATCGAAGATCTGGAGACGTGCGTTCGCTACACGCGCGATCTGCTGCGGCGGATGTGACGAAGGCCTGCGGTCTGCAGTCCGCCGGCTCGGTCTGCTTGTAGCCCGTAACCCGTAGCCCGAAGCCCGCGCCGGTCCGTCGTGACGGCCCGCAGTCTGCGGTCCGCAGTCTGCGGGCAGCCCGTCGCCGTAGCCTGTAGCCCCAAGCCCGTAGCCAACGCCGGGCCGTCGTGACGGCCCGGCGTTAAATCACCCCCGCCTTCTTCATCACCGCCAGCGTCGTGTCGTAGCCGAGCTTGGCGGCGTCCTCCGTCGACATGTCCTGCGGGATGCGGCCGAGCGGCTCCGGCGAGACGCCGCCGTTGTAGCCGATCTTCTGCAGCGCCTGCAGGAACCCGACGAGATCGATGATCCCTTCGCCGGGCATCAGGCGCATGTTGTCGCGCACGTCCTCCGGCGGCATCGCCTTCGCGTCGGAGAGATGGACGTGGATGATGCGCGACACGTCGGTCGCCAGGATGTCGGCGATCGTGCCGCCTGAATGGTGCCAGTGCCAAACGTCGAGAATGACGCCGACGTTGGGCGCGGCGTCGGCGGCGAGCGCGGCCGTCTCCGGCAGCGTGTAGATGAATGGAATCCGCGGCCCGGCCGGACCGCGACCACCCTGTCTGCCGCCGCGGCCCGAACGGCCCTGATTGCCGGCTGCCGCCGGCGCGTTCGGCGCGGCTGACGCCGCCGGAGCAGCGGGCGGCGCGGCCGGCGGCGGAGGCGTGGGCGCGTGCATGTAGAGCGGCCCCAGGAACTCCATGCCGAGCTTGACGTTGTGCTTCTGCAGCACCTCGGCCATCGCGGCGAGCCGATCGCGCACGAGCGTGCGCTGCTCGTCCTTCGGCAGCGCGCTCGTCGGCGACAGAACCAGCATCATCCGGTCGCAGCCAATCGCCTGCGCGAACGCGGCATCTTCGTCGAGCGGCGCGAGCTTCTCTTTGAACGACGCCTCGTCGCCGCCGAACGGCTGCTGCACGGGCAGGTTGACGATCGTCGGCTTCAGCTTCAGCTCGGTGAACAGCGCCTTCGTCGCCTCGGCGCCCGCAGCCTTCGTCGGCCCGAAGCCCCAGTCGAGGCCGCCGTAGCCGATGCGCGACGCGAGCCGCGCCACGTCCGGCCACGGCCCGACGCGCGGCGCGACGGCGCCGTTGAGCGAGATGAACATCCGCGTCTGCGCCGCCAGCGTCCAGCGGGGAAGAGCCATCGCCGTCGCGACCGTCGCGGTGTGGGCAAGAAAATCTCGTCGAGTCAGGGCCGACGCCATGATCGCCTCCAAATGGTGAGAGACGCGGACATCATCTGCGAGGACGCGTCCCGGCGGGAATAGGAAAAATGACACGACATGGGACAAAAGGCGCTCGAGGGCTACAGGCTGCGGTCTGCGGTCTGCCGGCGACGGTCTGCAGAAGGCGCCGATTTGAAGCCTGAAGCCCGCAGCCAGCGGACCGCAGACCGCGGACTGGAAGCCCGCTACCTCATCAACTGTCCCCCGTTCACGTCGATCGTCTCGCCGATGATGAACGACGCGGCGTCGGAGGCTTGGCGAAGGCTTATGGCTTGAGACTTACGGCTTACGGCTTGAGGCTTGCGGTGTGACAGATGTAGGCCGGGTCTTCAGATCCGGGGGCGCGCGACGTTCGGCCCGGGCGACCACGAGGGTCGCCCCTACACTGTCACTCCACGTCGCAAGCCCGTCGCAGCCCGCAGCCCGCAGCCCGCAGCCTGTAGCCCGCAGCCCGCAGCCTGCCATATCATTGCCCCGTCCCATGAGCTCACGTCGTGTCCGCTGGCCGTGTGCCGCGCTCGTGCTCGGCATGTCGCTGATGACTGTCACCGCGTGCCGCCAGCAGGCGGCGCCTCCTCCTCCCGCTGAACCGATGACGCACCCGCCGACGCTCACCCGACAACCCTTTGGCGCGATGCCGGACGGCACGGCCGTCGAGCTGTTCACGTTCACGAACAGCCACGGCGTCGAGGTGCGCATCATCAATCTCGGCGCGACGGTCGCGTCCATCCGGACGCCCGATCGGCAGGGGCAGCTTGGCGACGTCGTGCTCGGCTTCGATTCGCTCGACGGCTATCTCCACAACGCGCCTTTCTTCGGCGTCGTCGTCGGCCGCTACGGCAATCGCATCGCGAAGGGGCGTTTCGCGCTGGATGGCCACGCGTACACGCTGGCGACGAACGACGGCGAGAACCACCTGCACGGCGGCCTGAAGGGCTTCGACAAAGGCGTGTGGACGCCGGAGATCGTCGACGCCGCCGGCGTGCCGTCGCTGAAGCTGCAGTACGTGAGCCAGGACGGCGAGGAAGGCTATCCGGGCACGTTGACCGCGACCGTCACGTACACGCTGACCGACGACAACGCGCTGAAGATCGCGTACGCGGCGACGACCGACAGGAAGACCGTCGTCAATCTGACCAATCACAGCTACTTCAACCTGGCGGGACGCGGCGACGTGCTGTCGCACGAACTGACGATCGACGCGGATCGCTTCACGCCGGTCGACAAGGGACTGATTCCAACGGGCGAGCTGACGCCGGTCGCCGGCACGCCGTTCGACTTCACGACGCCGCACGCGATCGGCGCGCGCATCGACGCGAACGATCAGCAGATCGAATACGGCCACGGCTACGACCACAACTTCGTGCTGAACAAGCCGCTCGGCGCGTTCGGCGCGGCGGCGACCGCCTACGATCCTTCGTCGGGTCGCGTGCTCACGGTGTCGACCTCCGAGCCGGGCGTGCAGTTCTACACCGGCAATTTTCTCGACGGCAGCGTGCGCGGCAAGGGCGGACAGGCATATCAGCGGCGATCGGCCTTCTGCCTCGAGACGCAGCACTATCCGGACTCGCCGAATCATCCGGCGTTCCCGTCGACCGTGCTCGAGCCGGGGCAACGATACGAGACGACGACCGTGTTCGCGTTCTCGGTGAGATAGCGGAAAGGGGAGATCATGAGCGTTCCTCGTCGCAATTTCCTTCGGACGATCGGCGGCGCGGCCGCGGGACTGACGGCCGTGACGCCGCGCGCGCTGCGCGCGGAGGCCGCCGTCGCGCAGGCCACGCGCGCGATGCCCGTGCCGAAGATCAAGGACATCTCGGTGATCGAAACGGCGCCGGCCGGTGTGCGTCTGACGGTCGTGAAGATCACGACGGACCAGGACGGCTTGTACGGCTACGGCTGCGCGACGTTCACGCAGCGCGCCGATCTCGTCAAGCCGGCGGTCGAGCGATATCTGAAGCCGCTGCTCCTCGGCAAGCCGACCAACCGCATCGAGGACATCTGGCAGACCTGCTACGACAGCTCGTACTGGCGGAACGGGCCCGTGCTGAACAACGCGATCAGCGGCGTCGATCAGGCGCTGTGGGACATCAAAGGACGTCAGGCCGGCATGCCGGTGTACGACCTGCTCGGCGGCAAATGCCGCGAAGCGGCCGACACGTACGGCCACGCGTCGGGCGGCGAGATCGCGCAGGTGATCGAGAGCGCGAAGCGCTACATCGCGCAGGGCTTCCGCCACGTGCGCGTGCAGGTCGGCGTGCCCGGCATGGAAGGCTACGGCGCGGGTCGCGAGAACGTGAAGATTCCCGCGCTGCACGACGGCCCGGTGTTCGAGCCCGCGTACTACGTCCGCCGCGCGCTGAAGCTGTTCGAGGCGTGCCGGACCGAGCTCGGCGACGAGATCGAGCTGCTGCACGACGTCCACGAGCGCGTGACGCCGAACCAGGCCGTGCAGCTTGCGAAGGACGCCGAGACGTTCAAGCTGTTCTTCCTCGAGGACCCGCTCTCGCCGGAGGATCTCGAGTACTTCCGGCAGATCCGCCAGCAGTGCGCGACGCCGATCGCGATGGGCGAGCTGTTCAACAGCCCGCACGAGTGGCTGCCGCTCGTGCACGAACGATTGATCGACTTCATCCGCATGCACGTCTCGCAGATGGGCGGTCTCACGCCGGCGCGCAAGGTCGCCGCCCTGGCCGAGCTCTACGGCGTGCGCACCGCGTGGCACGGACCCGGCGACGTGTCGCCGATCGGGCACGCGGCGAACATCACCCTCGACGTCACGTGCTACAACTTCGGCGTCCAGGAGTACTCGCCGTTCAACGACCGCACGCAGGCCGTCTTCAAGGGTTGTCCCGTGCTGAAGGACGCGTACCTCTATCCCAACGACGCGCCCGGCTGGGGCATCGAGGTCGACGAGAAGGTCGCCGCGACGTTCCCGTTCGGCCAGGAGACCGGCGAGCGCGGCCGCCTCAACGGCGGCTGGGGCGAAGTGCGGAAGAGAGATGGGACGGTCATCAAGCAATAGTTGAAAGACGCGTCGGTGTATCTCGCTATCGCGCTATCTCTCTATCGCGCTATCTGGGCATCTGGCTATCTCGCTATCTGCCGTCCATCGGGCTATCTCGCGGTCGCCCGTCGCGCGAGCTCCCAGATAGGTCGATGAGATAGCGCGATAGCAAGAGGGGAGGCAGATAGCGCGATAGCCCGATATCAGATAGTGCGATAGCGCGATAGGGAGCTAGCGCGATACGCTATTCTCCATGTCCGTCGATACCTCCATCGTCAAACCCGTCGAAGCGCCGCCGCTGGCGCCGTTGTCCCTGAAATCCAAGCTCGCGCCGACGCCCACGCAGGCGCCGAAGTACTCGCTCACGGTCAAGAACGCGGCTGGCGAGACGGTGACGCTGGCCGATCCGCGCGCGAGTCGTGCGCTCGTCGCGTTGATGGACATGCACGCGGTCAACGGCGGGGCGGCGTCGCATTGGGGCGGGCCGGCGGCGTTCGCCGAGATCATCTCGGCCGTGCACGGGATCATGTTCGCGACGAAGGGCCGCGAGTGGCACGACGCGTTCAACTTCGTCAACGACGC
>CAZNMF010000246.1:0-22787 GCA_964573795.1 uncultured Solibacteraceae bacterium | reverse complement strand
GCGGGATCAGCACGTCGGTCAGCAGCGGCGCGTGCGGACCGTGCTGCTCGGTGGCGCCGGTCGGCACGAGGATCGTGTGACGCGTCTGCAGAAACGTCTCGACCTCGGGGCTCGTCATCTCGCCGAGGAAGACGGTAGGGGGTTTCATAAGTCCCGGAGTATACGCATAATCCCCCGATGCCAGCTACGCGTCGTCGCGATGGGCGCAGCCGACTCGCCGCGGTGCTCGTGCTCGCCCTCATCGCCACGGCGATCATCGTCGTCGCGCAGCGTCCGGCGTCCGTGCCGGCGGCCGCCATCGCGCGCGCCGGCTTCGACGCCGCCCGTCTCGCGAGCGTGGACCGCCTCGTCGCCGACGCGATCGACGCGCAGCAGCTCCCCGGCGCCGTGCTGATCGTCGGCCGCGGCGACACGATCGTCTGGCGCAAGGCGTACGGCCATCGCGCCGTGACGCCGGCGGCCGAGTCGATGACGGTCGACACGATCTTCGATCTCGCGTCGCTGACGAAAGTCCTCGCCACCGCGCCCGCCGTCATGCAGCTCGTCGAGCAGGGACGCCTGCGGCTCAGCGACCCCGTCGTCGCCTACATTCCCGAGTTCGGCGCACACGGCAAGGAGCGGATCACGATCCTCGATCTGCTCACGCACATGTCGGGGCTGGCGCCGGATCTCGATCTGACGATGGAGTGGTCGGGGCACGACGAGGCGATCCGCCGCGCCGCCGACCAGACGCCGCAGGCGCCGCGCGGCCAGCGGTTCGTCTACAGCGACGTCAACTTCCTGCTGCTCGCCGACATCGTCGCGCGCGTCAGCGGCGAGCCGTTCGAGGCCTACGTCGCGCGCCACATCCTGACGCCGCTCGGCATGCGCGACACGATGTTCCTGCCGCCGGCGTCGCTGCGCTCGCGCATCGCGCCGACGGACGCGACGACCAGACGCGGGATCGTCCACGATCCGACGACGCGACGGATGGGCGGCGTCGCGGGCCAGGCGGGCCTGTTCGGCACGGCCGACGACCTCGCGCGCTTCTGCCGCATGATGCTGCACGGCGGCGCGCTCGGCACGGTGCGCGTGCTGTCGCCGCTGGCCGTGTCACGCATGACGTCGCCGGCAACTCCAGTTGACGAGCGCAGCGTGCGCGGCCTCGGCTGGGACCTCGACTCCGGCTACTCGGCCAATCGCGGCGACTTGTTCCCGCTCGGCTCCTACGGCCACACGGGCTTCACCGGGGGATCGATCTGGATCGACCCGGCCACACGCGTCTTCATCGTCCTGCTCTCGAATCGCGTCCACCCCGATGGCGGCGGCAACGTCACGCCGCTGCGCGCGAAGGTGGCAACCGTGGTTGCCTCTGCCGTGAGGGATGTGCCGACGCGCACCACGCTGGAGCTCGCGTGGCCGCGCCCAGTCCCGCCCGCGCCCGCTCCCGCGCCAGCCGCGGCGACGCCGGCGCCCGTCACGCCGCCGCCAGCACGTACGACGCTCGACGTTGCCACCGGTCTGGACGTCTTGCGCGCGCAGGCGTTCGCGCCGCTGAAGGGCCTGCGCGTCGGTCTGCTCACCAATCACACCGGCGTCGCGCGCGACGGCGCGACGACCATCGATCTGCTCGCCGCGGCGCCTGACGTGAAGCTCGTCTCGCTCTTCAGCCCCGAGCACGGCATCCGCGGCGTGCTCGACGCCGCCGTCCCGTCGACGAAGGACGAGAAGACGGGCCTGCCGATCCACTCGCTCTACGGCGCGACGCAGCGGCCGACGCCGGCCATGCTCGACGGCCTCGACGCGATCGTCGTCGACCTGCAGGACGTCGGCGTGCGCTTCTATTCGTATGCGACGACGATGGCGTGGGTGATGGAAGCGGCGGCAGCGGCGCATCTGAAGGTGATCGTGCTCGACCGGCCGAATCCGATCGGCGGCGTCGAGATCGAAGGGCCGCCGCTCGATCCGTCCGCGCCTGCGATCGTCGGCTACATGGGCGAGATGCCGATCCGGCACGGCCTCACGATCGGCGAGCTGGCGCGGCTGTTCAACGGCGAGCGCAAGATCGGCGCGGACCTGACCGTCGTCGCGATGACCGGCTGGCGGCGCGACGCGTGGTTCGACGAGACCGGCCTCGCGTGGATCAACCCGTCGCCCAACATGCGCACGTTGTACGCCGCGGCGCTCTATCCCGGCCTCGGCGCGTTCGAGCGGACCAACCTCTCCGTGGGCCGCGGCACGGACACGCCGTTCGAGCACGTCGGCGCGCCGTGGATCGACGCCGTCGCGCTCGCCGCGAAGCTCAACACGCGGCAGATTCCCGGCGTCCGCTTCTATCCCGAGTCGTTCACGCCGGCCGACAGCACGTTCGCCCACGAGGCCTGCCACGGCGTCTTCATCGTCGTCACCGATCGCGATGCGCTGCGGCCCGTACGCGTTGGTGTCGAGATCGCGTCGGCCATCGAATCGCTGTTCCCCGGCAAGCTCGACGTCGACAAGGCCGGATCGCTCTTCGGATCGGCGGACGGGCTCGCGCAGATGAGAGCGGGCGCCGATCCCGCGACGATCGCCGCCACGTGGGTCGACGTCGACGCGCGCTGGCTCGCGCTCGCTCGTCCATATCTTCTCTACTGATCGCCATGCGCACACTCTCACGTCTCGTTCTCGCCGCGGCGTTCGTCGCCGTACCCGTGCTGCTCGCCGGACAAGGACAGGGCGTCGCCCCCGAAGCCCTGCTCAAGCCGCTCTCGGACTCGTGGCCGACGTACTCCGGCGACTACTCGGGCCGCCGCTACAGCGCGCTGAAGCAGATCACGCGCAAGACCGTCACGCAGCTCACGCTGCTGTGGAGCACCGCGCTCGACGACAACACGCGCGGCGCGATCGTCGGCGGCGAAGGCACGGACACGTATCCCTCGTCTGGCGTGACGATCAAAGGCACGCCGCTGATGGTCGACGACACGCTCTACGTCTCGGCGCCCGACAACGCGTGGGCGCTCGACGCGCGCGACGGCCGCGTGCTCTGGCACTACTTCTGGAAGACGCGCGGCGGCACGCACATCGCCAACCGCGGCCTCGGCATCTGGAACGGGTATCTCTTCATGGAGACGCCCGACGACTACCTCGTCTCGCTCGACGCCAAGACCGGCCGCGAGCGCTGGCACACGCCGCTCGCCGACTTCAATCAGCAGTACTTCTCGACGACCGCGCCGGTCGTCATCGGCAACCACGTGATCGTCGGCACCGGCAACGACCTCGACTCCCCGGGCTTTCTGCAGTCGTTCGATCCCGAGACCGGCGCGCTGCAGTGGCGGCTGTATCTGGTGCCGATGAACCCGGGCGATCCCGGCCTCGACACCTGGGCGAGCCTCGAGGCGGCGCGGCACGGCGGCGCGCAACCGTGGTTGCCGGGCGCGTACGACCCCGAGACGCACCTCTACATCATCGGGACCGGCAATCCGACGCCGGCGTACACGCAGGGCCGCGGCGAGGGCGACAACCTGTTCACCTGCTCGCTCGTCGCCGTCAACGTCGACACGGGCAAGATGGCGTGGTACTTCCAGACCTCGCCGCACGACATGCACGACTGGGACTCGGCGCAGACGCCAATCCTCTTCGACGCGACGATCGACGGAAAGCGCCGCAAGCTCGTGTCGACCGCGGCGCGCAACGGCTACTTCTTCACGCTCGATCGCGTCACGGGCGAGCACCTCGTCACGAGCCGCTACGGGTCGGCGACGAACTGGGTGAAGAACGTCGCGCCGAACGGATCGCTGCGTCGCGATCCGGAGAAGGACCCGACGATCCCCGGCTCGCTCGTCTCGCCGCCGGCCGGCGGCACGATCAACTGGGAGCCGCCCGCGTACTCGCCCGACACGGGCCTGTTCTACGTCTCGGAGCGCAACGGCTATTCGATGTTCTATCTGACCGATCCCGATCCGCGCGGGTCGATGGGGCTCGGCGGCAAGGTCGAAGTCGGCGTCGGCTCGGGCGGCAACTTCCTCACCGCCATCGATCCTCGCAACGGTCGCATCGTCTGGCGACGGCCGTACGTCGGCAACGGCGGTGGCGGCGGAGGCGGGATTCTGGCGACGGCCGGTGGACTCGTCTTCACCGGCGATGCCGGCGACAACCTCGTCGCGTACGACGCAAAGACCGGCAAGCCGATCTGGCACACGCACATCGGCGGCGTGACCAACGCGCCGCAGACGTACCTCATCGACGGCCGCCAGCACCTGCTGGTCGCGACGGGCAATCGGCTGTGGGCGTTGGGGAAATACTAGGAGGGCTTACGGCTTAGGGCTTAGGGCTTACGGCGGGCTACGGACTACGGGCTCAAAATGGAGGGGCGGACCTTCAGGTCCGCCCGCTGCGGCCGAACCTGAAGGTTCGGCCCTCCGAGGGAATGTCGGCCCCGGGCCGCTTACGCGATCTTGACGATCGGCTGCGTCTCTGCCGGATCTTCCAGCCAGTTCGACAGCGCGCGGACGATCTGTTCGACGCTGGAGCGCGCGGCCAGGGCCAGCGTCAGCATCTGGTGCGTCGGGCCGTCTACGGCCAGTTGGACCCAGCGCCGGCCGGCGTCCTCGAGAATCCCGTAGACCTCGAGGTGCCACGACTGGCCGTTGATCTGAAGATCGCGGCCGTCGAGGGCCGAAAACAGACGCTGCGCCCGCCGATCGAAAGCAGCCGCCGCGCCAGCATGCACGTGTGACTGAGCCATGTGCGCCCGTATCGCAAAAGATACGCCGTACGCCGCAGCGCGCCAGACGCGGAAATCCCGCCAAAATCCGCGCGGCCCCGGGCAGGGCCGGGAAAGAACTACACGCGGGAGCGTGTAAGAACGGTCCCGCGTGTAAAGCCGCCCCGCTAGCGGGACTTGGGTTGAGCGCTGCTCCCCTTGGCGTCCGCGGTGTCGTCCAACTGCTTGACGTCCATCAGTTGCGGCGGCTTCGACGTGGCGTTCGGGATCGACAGCATGTCCGACGTCCGTGGCGTCGTCTTCGCGTCGTTCTCGCCGTAGGACACCCAGCCTTTGCCCTTGTTGGCCCCGTCCACGTAGAACTCGACGATCGAGTAGCCCGGCTGGCCCATGTTGGGCGTCGCCTCGGCCCGGAAGTACTCGAGCGGATCGGTCACGAGGATGACGCGGCCGCCGCGCTGCTCGGCGTAGCGGACCGTTGCGCCCTGATCGTTCAGCGTTCGCACGGCGCCGAGCGCGGGCAGGCCCGTCAGCGCGTCGCCGTAGGCCTCGGGCGTCTTCGCCCGCGCGAACGCGGTCGTCAATCGCGTCCGTTCCTCTGGCGTCGACCAGCGGGCCAACGTGATCTCGATCGGTTGCGTCGGCGGCGTGGGCCTGACGGCGACGCCGGCAAAGCGAATCTGCGCGGCGTGCTCGTTCACGTCTGCGGCCTGTCCGCCGCCGTCGCCGGGTTTCTGCGCCATGGCGATCGTGCCCGCAGCCGCGAAAGCGGCCGTGAGCACAATCCAGGCGCGCGCGTGGGTCTTCATGACGCGGCTCCTTCCTGGCGGGGAGCGCGAGGGTGTGCCGTCGTCAAGAGCAAGACGGGTTCCACGAAGAGCCGCGACCCGCGCACGGCGCCGCGGCATCCGTGCGGAAGGATGGGGCGGAGGCTACCGAGAAACGCCGCTACTCGTGCCTCAATGTGACGAGCGGATCGATGCGCGCGACGCGCCGTGCAGGAACGAGGCTGGCGACGAGGACAGCCCCCGAGAGCAGGGCCGTGACGGTCGCGAACGTCCACGGATCCAGCGCCCGGACGCCGAACAGGAAGGTTGTCAGCACATGCGTCGTCAGCCGGGCGATCGCCAGACCGGCCGCGAGCCCCAGAGCCGCCGGAGCAATTGCGTCCTGGATGACGAGACGCATGACGTGCGCACGGGTCGCGCCGAGCGCCAGGCGCACGGCGATTTCGCGATAGCGCTCCACGACATTGGCCGCGACGAGACCGCCGACGCCGATGAGCGCTAGGCCCACGGCCGTCACGGCGAACGTGCTCAGCACGAACGTCCGGAACCGCTCGGCCGCCAGCAGCTTCCAACGCACGGCGCCCATCGTCGTCACGGTCACACGAAGGTCCGGTTCCATCTGGGCCAGCGCGCGTCCGACCGCAGTCGGCACATCGCCGTCGCCTGCGCGCGCACGAATCACGAGGGTGGACGCGCCGGCCAACGGCTCGTCCTGCAGGTACGGCGTGTAGACCTGCGGAGAAGCGTCGCCGTCGAGCCGGCTGATCTTGAACGTGGCAATGACGCCGACGACCGTGCGCGGGCGTCCCAGAATTCGGACGTGCCTGCCGACGGGATTCTCGCCCGGCCACAGCAGGGCCGCCGCTCGCGTGTTGAGCACCGCGACGAGCTCCGCGCCTGCGGTGTCGGAGGACACGATCGGCCGCCCCGCCACGACTGGAATGCCGGCGGTCTCGAAGAACGCGTCGCCGACCTGGCGATGGCTGAATCGCAGTCCGGCCCCGGGCGGCGGCAACGCGGCATCCGCCGGCGCAATGCGGCCGGCCATGATGTCGAATCCCGACAACGGACCTGCGGAGTTGACCACCAGCGCGGCCGATTCGACCTCGGGAAGCCGCCGAACGGCGTCGAGCGCCGACGTCCACCAGGCCAACGCCCTGCCCTGGCTCATGTAACGCACGGACTGCGGCAACTGGCCGCTGGCGATCCAGAGACCGCGCTCGCGCATGCCGGCGTCTTCGGTGAAGAGGCGGCCGAAGCTGTTGACGAGCAGTCCGGCGCCGACGAGCAGCACGCAGGCCAGCGCGGTCTCGGTCGCGACCATGGCGCGCCGCGGCCCATGGCGCTGGCCGCGTCGGACGATGCCGCTGCCGCCGGCGCGGATGTCCGTCGCAACGTCGCGACGCCCGGCACGCCACGCCGGCGCCGCGCCGATGAGCGCGCCAATGGCGAGGGACACGGCGACCGCGAATATCGTCACGCGCAGGTCGACGCCGATCTGATCGGCGCGCGGGAACTGCGCCGGCAAGGCACTCAGCAGGGTTCGCGTGCACAGCCACGCGAGCAGCAGCCCGCAGACGCCTGCGGTCCCTCCGAACAACACGGCCTCGACGAACACGGGACGGACGATCTGCCAGCGGCTCGCGCCGAGCGCCGCGCGCAGCGCGATCTCCCGCTCGCGCGAGGCCTGCCGCACGAGTTGGAGGCTGACGAGATTGCCGATCCCGATGAGCGCAACGCAACAGACCGCCGCGAAGAAGATCCACAGCAGCGGCTTCGTGTCGCCGGCGATCGCGTCCCGCAGCGGCGTGACGGTCAACGTGCGATCTCGCGGCGTCCCGTGCCGTTCCTGCTCGAGCCGGGCGCTCGCGCGCGCCAGCTCCGCGCGCGTCTGCCGCAACGACGCGCCGGTGCGCATACGCGCGATGACCTCGAACGTCCCGTCGTCGTCGCGGCCGTCCTTCGCGGCCTGCCACACGATGGGAAACGACCAGCGGTCGCCCGGGACATCCGCGCCTTTGGCCGCAACGCCGACGATGCGCCACGCGCGATCGCGATCGAGCGTCATCGACGTGCCGATGACATTGGGCGAACCGCCGAAATGCGATTGCCACAGGTCGTAGCCGATCACCGCCGCGTCGGGTGCGGCGGGCTTGCCGTCGTCGTCGACGAGCGGACGTCCCACGACGACCGGGATGCCGAGCACGCCAAACACCGACGGCGTCACGCGCATCTGGGCGACGAGCGTTGGATTCGTTGTCGAGTCGAGCGTGGCGCCGGACCCCGTCCGAAACAGCGCCCACGCGTCGAGACTCGGACAATCCCGCGACAGGCGGCGGGCTTCGGCGAGGGTGACGTTGCGCATCGCGTCGGACGCGGGCGCAATCGCGACGAGACGATCGCCCGACGGATACGGCAACGGCCGCAGCAGCACCGCATCCACGAAGGCGAAGATCGTCGTCAGCCCGGTGACCCGGTGACGAGGACGACCAGCGTGAGCAGGGCGACGAGGCCAAAGCGGCGGCGCGCGACGAGCGCGCGGACGGCCACGCGCACGTCCGGCCAGAGCGCCTCGACGCCGAACGTGCGCACGTCACGCACGGCCTCCGTCGTCTGCAGCAGGCCGCCGAGGTCGCGCAATGCCGCGCGCCGGGCCTCGGCCGGCGACAGCCCGCGCGCGATATGCATCTCGATCTCGCGATCGAGATGAAATCGCCACTCGTCGACGGCTTCGCGCTGAGCCTGCCGCCGCACCAGGATGCCGCGCACGCGACCGATGAAGCGCCTCAGCATCGTGTCCCTCGAGTCGAGCGCTACTCCGACGTCAGCACGCGCCGCATCGAGAGCGCGAACTGCTCCCAGCTCTTCGTCTCGGCCTGCAGCCGGCGGCGGCCGGCGGGCGTGATCGTGTAGACGCGCGCGCGGCGATTGTTCTCCGACGGGACCATCGCGGACTTCAAGTCGCCGTTCAGCTCCAGCCGATGGAGCGCGGGATAAAGCGAGCCCTGGCTCGCGTTGAGGCCCTCGCGCGACATCTGCCGGATGCGCAGCGAGATGCCCCAGCCGTGGTTCGGGCCGAGGGCCAGGATCTTCAGAATCAGTAGGTCGAGCGTGCCTTGCAGCAGGTCGGTCTTCGGCATGTGGTCCCCGCGCGAGAGGCGCGCGCGACGCAGTATGGTGCGCTGACCTCTCGGAGGTCAAGAGGATTTCCTCTTGACCTCCGAGATGAATCGCCCTAGGCTCTGCCGCGGCGGCCACACAACGGCCCCTGCGGCCTGTTCGCCGGCTCTGAAGACACGGCTGGCTTCGGGCTACGGGCTGCGGGCTGCGGGCTGCGGGCTGCGGGCTGCGGAGATGTAGGCCTGCGATCGGGGCGCCGGGTCTGAAGACCCGGCCTACAACCGCGAGAGGCGCGCCCCGTGGCCAGTGGCCCGTGGCCCGTAGCCCACAAAGATGTAGGCCGGGTCTTCAGACCCGGCGGAGGTTCGCGATGTTTCGCAGATGGATCCGCAAGCTCATCGGGCGGCGCCGGATCGACGCCGAGGCGCGCGACGAGATCGCGTTCCATCTGGAGATGGAGACGCAACGCGGGATCGAGGCGGGCCTCTCCCCCGCCGACGCGCGGCGTCAGGCCCAGCGCGATCTCGGCAGCGCGCTCGCGACGCGCGAGGCCGTGCGCGATGTCCGCGCGACCTGGCTCGATTCGATCTGGCAGGACGTCCGCTTCAGCCTCGCGACGCTCCGCCGCGCGCCCGCGTTCGCGACGATGGCCGTGCTGGTGCTCGGCCTCGGCATCGGCGTCAACACCGCGATCTTCAGCCTCGTCAACGCCGCCTTCTTCGCGCCCATTCCCGTCGAACGGCCGGAAGAGCTCGTGTACGTCTATCAGTTTCTGCCGAGCCGTCAGACTGTCACCACCAGCTACAGGGACCTGGAGTTCTTTCGCGAGCACAACGATGTCTTCAGCGGGCTGACGGCACACTGGGCCCGACAGCTGTCGCTCACGATCGGCGACGAGCCGACAATGGCTCCAGGCGAAGTCGTCACGGCCAACTACTTCGATGTCCTGGGCGTGAAGCCTATATTGGGTCGCGCGTTCAGTTCTGCCGAGGACGGCCCGTCGACCACGCAACGCGCGATTGTCATTGGCGACGCCTTCTGGACGCGGCGGTTTGCTCGTGCGCCCGCTGCGCTCGGCGCGGTCGTGCGCATCGAAGGCCAGCCGTTCACGGTCGTCGGCGTCATGCCGCCAGGATTCCACGGTCTTTCGGATCCCTGGGCTCCCACCGACTGCTGGGTAACGGCCGCGCAAATCTATGGCGACGCGTACCGGCGGTTCGGCACCGGCATCATCGGACGGCTGCAGCCTGGCGTAACACTCGATCAGGCGCGTGCGGCGATCGCGGTCCAGAACGAACAGCTGTGGCGCGAGAGCCTGGCGCGATTGTCGAGCAGTCTTCGGAGATCGCCCGACGCGACCGAGCACCGAGGCCCCAATCCGATGGTCTTGCTTCCGGTCGTCGACGTGCGGACACCCGCGTCTCCCGACGATGAACTGGTGCCGATGCGACTGGCTGCCTCGGTGGCAACGGTCGTGGCGCTCGTGCTGCTCGTCGCCGCCGCCAACATCGCCGGCCTCTTGAGCGCCCGCGGGCTCGCGCGTGCGCAGGACGTGGCCGTGCGCCGCGCGCTCGGCGCAAGCGGCGTGCGACTCGTCCGGCAACTCGCGCTCGAGGGCCTCGGCCTCGCGTTCGCCGGCGGCGTTGTCGGCTTGGCGCTGGCCTCATGGCTGCTCCGGCTCTATCGCGCATACACGCCGCAGCGCTATGTCGTCGTGGCCGCGTTCGACACGCACGTCCTGCTGTTCGTGTCCGTCCTCTGCGTGATCGTGGGCTCGCTCGTCAGCATTGCGCCGGCGCTGCAGACGCTGCGAGTCAACGTCGTGGCGATGCTCACGGGCACGAGCGGACCAACGGCACGCGCCCGGCGCTGGCTGCGTCACGGCATCGTCGTCCCGCAAATCGCGGCCGCGTTGCTGCTCCTGCTCGTCGCCGGCATGCACGTCCGCACGCTGGCGCCGCTCGAGACGACGCGTCCCGGCTATGACCTCGACGGTCTCACGGTGCTCTCGATTGGCTATACGGAGCCATTGCCGCCGCGTCCGGAGCCTCCGTCCGCCGCGCGCGAGGCCGAACGCGCGGAACGCGCGCGTCGATTTCTCCGCGAGTTGACGAATCGGATCGACGGGCTTCCGAACCGCGCGGACGTCACGCTGGCGAGCAACCTTCCGACATATGACCAAGGCGGCCAGCCGCCGTTCACGACGTCTCGAGACGCGATCGCCAGCGGCGGGGGCGAGACAACGGGTGCGTTCACCTCGCAGGTCTCCGCGGGCTATTTCAGGACGCTCGGCATCCCGCTCCGGCAGGGCCGCGATTTCGACATGCGCGACGTGCGCGAGACGACGCACGTGGCGATTGTGAGCGAGACCGTCGCCAATCGGCTGTGGCCCGGCCGCTCCCCGATCGGCCGCGAGCTCGCGCAATACGATCCCGCGCGGCCGCCAGAACGAATCGATTGGCTCACGGTCGTGGGCGTCGTCGGCGACACGACGCCCATCTTGAGACCGAACGTTCCGACGCCAGAGATCTACGTGCCGTTGTCACAACAGTGGCGGCCGCAGACATCGAACCTGTTCGTGAGATCCGGCACACCGTCGCAATTCGGAAACCTGCGTGCGGCCGTGGCTGACTCCGATCCGACCGGCGCGGTCTATCGCATGCGGACGATCGGACAGATCGTCGACGACATGCTCTACCCGCGCCGCGCCGCCGCGAGCATCCTCACCGTGTCCGGTCTGATCGGTCTGCTGCTCGCCGCCGTCGGTCTCTACGGCATCGTCTCGCACGCGGTCGCGCAGCGGCTGCGCGAGATCGCGATCCGCATGACCGTCGGCGCCGATCGCCGCGACGTCTTCGCGCTCGTGCTGCGCGAAGGCGCGCTCGTCACGCTCGCCGGCGCCGCGCTCGGCCTGCCGCTCGCGCTCGTCGCGCTGCGCGTTACCGCGAATCTCGTCGGCGAAGTGCCGCGCTTCGATCTCCTCGTGCTACTCGTCGTCCCGACGATCGTCGCCCTCGTCGTCCTCGCGGCGTGCTATCTCCCCGCGCGCCGCGCCGCCAACGCGGATCCGGCGGGGATTCTGCGAGGGCTTTGAGGGACCGGGGGACCGGGGTTATCGGATCATCGGGTCATCGGATCATCGGGACATCGGGACATCGGGACATCTGGTCATCGGGGCATCGGGACATCGACTGCGCGGCGCGAGGCGCTCGCGGGCGACGCGACTGTTCGCGAGCCGACACGCGACAGGTCGAAGAACGGCGGCGAAGCCGGGCGACCGAGGCGTGGTCACGAACCACGCCGAGCATCAGCGGCGGGCCGGCGAAGCGCCGTTCTTCCGGCTCGTCGAACCGGAGCGCGACCGCGAGCGGCTTGCGCCGCGCGATCGGGCCGGCGGATCATCGGGCCATCGGGGTATCGACTGCGCGGCGCACCCGTCACGGCTCGCGGACGCTGTCGGACTTCGCGTCGCGTTCGAGGTGACTTCTGAACTCCTCGAGGAAGAACACGGGCTTGTCCGCCACGTATGCCAGCTCGCGGCTGATGACCTGGCGCGACGTCACCACGTAGACGCGCTTGCCGCGCGATCGCAGCAGATCGACCGCGCGCTCGAAGTCGCTGTCGCCCGAGAAGAGAAACGCCAGATCGTAGTTGTCCGCGGTGTTGATCAAGTCGAGAATCAGCTCGGTGTCGACGTTCGCCTTGAGCACGCGCTCGCCCGTCTCCTGATCGCGAATCGCCTTGACCGCCTTGCGGCGGACGATGAAGTCCGAGTGGGCCAGAAAGTCCAGATAGCGCTGCTGCATCGGATCCGACGCGGTGTAGTCGGCGATGTAGTAGTACGCGGCGTAGAACAGGCCGTGCGCGAGGAAGAAGTTCCGCGCCTTGCGATAGTCGACGAAATAGCCGGCCATCCGCGCCGCGAGATCCATGTTCGCGCCGTCCACGAACATCGCGACGCGATCGTTCATGCCGACGACGCGTGACGGCAGAATCGGCGAGGGACGCGGGTCGGACGCCCCGACGTCCGCGCGATCGGCCTTTCGATCCGGCCGCCCCGTTTCCGCTGGCATCGGCGGCACGCGTGGCGGCGTCGTCTTCGCCTCGACCACCGGCGTCTCGGCCCGCGCGTCCGATTTGCCGAACGACGCCGCCAGCGTGGCCGGGATGACCGGATTCAACAGCTCGGGACGCGCGCGTTCGATGGGCTTGGCGATCGAGTACGTCTCGCGATGCTCGAGCTTGACGTTCCACCACTCGCCGTCTCTGACGCGGCCGATGTCGTCCCAGTGCACGAGGACGACCTTGCCGCCGCCCAGTCGCGCGACCTTCCGGCCATCGGCCTGCTCGTGAAATTGAAGAGTGGCCTCCGCCGGTCCCTCGTCGCCCACGGCCATCTGTCGGATGCGCTCCAGAGCAGACTCTACCAGAGCCGGTCGCGCGCTCCTGCAAATGGCCGCGATCCGCAACGCCGTAACCCCTGGCCTGTAACCTGTAGCCTGTAGCCCGTACCGCACCCATCTATCGGACGCGCGCGAGGGATCGACCTGGCGCACATGAGGCGTCTATCCGGTGCACGGCAGGGATCTTGTGGTGCAACCGCAGTCATCTCGTCAGTGGACGTCAGGCATCTACGGCCGGCATGCGAGGGATCTGGTGAGACGACGCGAGGGATCTATCCGGCGCGTACCTGATCTCGTCGCGCCGGTGCAGGGATCTCCCCGCACCGGTGAAGGCGACTATCCGGTGCGGTTGAGGCATCTTCGGACCGGACGTCAGGCATCTTGTCGGAGCGCGTGCCCCCTCTATCCGGCGCACGTGACCCATCCCGTCGATCGACGTCACCCATCTAGTCGAACGACGTCAACGGAGCCCAGCCCTGGATCTCCTTGATTCAGAGCGACTTGCGAAGTCATTTTTTCGCGCCCGAACTTTCGCTTTTGAGCGAAAGGAGCTCGACGTGGGCGTCCCCTGGCCGGACGTGCACGCGGTGGGATCAGGATCTGGGGTGCCTGGACGCGCGCGTGCGTATGACGAGGGCGTGTGATGGCGTGCCGGACTCGGCCGATCGCGCGTTGGGGCCGGACGTACGCACGACGGGATCAGACGTCGGGCGGACGGACGGGGACGTCGCGACGATCGGCGAGGGCTGCCGCGATGCGGATGAGCCCGAGTGTCGCGCAGGATTCGGAGTGAAGTCGTGTGCGAGCTGGTAAAAACGATGCCGACGCTGTGTGGGCGCGAAGGAGATGATCCCTGAGGCGGTGTACGGGAGCGGTCACGCTGCGCGCGGGAAGCGTCATCGGCCCGGGCGGCGAGACCGCCGTCCGGGCCGACGGTCCTCACGCCAGCGCCGTCCGGCAGAACTGCAGACACCTGGCGACTTCCTTCACCGCGTCCGAGCCTTCGGGCACGTCGTACTCGAGCTCGATGCTGGCGGGGAACGTCCACCGATTCTTCTGCATCGCCTGCAGGATCGCCGGGATCGGCGTCTCGCCCTTGCCCCATTCGAGGTTCAGCGCGCAGTTCTGCGGCCGCGTGCGATCCTTCAGATGCACGCTCGCGACCTTGGCGTGATGCGTCTGCAGGAACGCGACGGGGTCGCCACTGCCCGCGGCGACGTAGTGTCCGAGGTCCACGTTCGCGCGATTGCCCGCCGACGCGGCGAACGCCTTGTCGAAGGCGGTGATGCTCCCCTGCGTGTGCGTGTGATACGCGACGTAGATCTTCTTGCGCAGGCCCCAGTCGCCGAGCCGCTTGAGCGCCGCTTCGTCCTCGATCAGCTCGAGCGTCGTGTGCGTCGCACCGAGCGCCTCCGCCACGGCGAAGTTGAGCTCCAGCTCCTCGTCCGACATGTTGGCGTTGATCGTCTTGGTCGCGTAGATCGTCACGCCGGCGTCGTCGAAGATCTTGCGCAGCGCCTTGACGCGATCCATCGAGACCGACTCGCGCCATTTCTTCATCTCGGCCGCCTGCTCGGCGGCCTGCGCCTGCTGCTCGGGCGTCTGCGCGCCGCGCCCGCCCTGACGTCCGCCTCCCGGCGCCGCGCCCCGCCGGCCGCCGTCTTCCTGCGCCGGCGCGCACGCCACGCCGTTCCACGAGGCGGTCAGCGTCGCCGGATCGACGGCGCCTCGACCACGCCCGCCTGGTCCCCCACGGCCTGCTCTGCCGCTGCCCGCGCCGCCGCCGCGCGACGGCTGGCCCAGATACGACCAGATCGGCCCGCTCATCAACTCGATCGCGCTGATCCCCGATTCGACGCAATAGCGCGCCGTGGCCTCGGCGCTTTGATCCGGCATCGACCGGAAGCTGTACGTGATCGTGCCGATCTGCACGCCGTTGATGCGCGAGCTCGGCCTGGCCTGCGCGGCCGCGAACAGCGGCGCGCCCCACGGCATCGCCTGCGCAGCGGCGAGCACCGGCACCGCACCGAGCACGGTCTTGTTGAAATGCCGACGTGACATCAGAAGCTGTCGTTCATCCATGGCTTGACCTCCGGGGGCTTCCGTCCTGGCTTCTGGCTTTGAACTTCTAACTTTTCTCGCGTCTACCGTCCTCGCGTCTACTTCTTCGCGAGCTTCGCGACGATCGCGTCCCCCATCTCCTTCGTCCCGACCGTCTTCGTGCCCGGCGACGCGATGTCGCCCGTGCGGATGCCGGACTCGATCGTCGCGGCGACCGCGCGCTCGATGGCCGTGGCCGCGTCGTGCTGCGCGAACGAGTAGCGCAGCATCAGCGCGGCCGAGAGAATCTGCGCGATCGGGTTCGCGACGCCCTTGCCCGCGATGTCCGGCGCCGTGCCGCCGGCCGGCTCGTACATGCCGAACGTGCCTTCGGCGAGGCTTGCCGACGGCAGCAGGCCCATCGATCCGGTCAGCATCGCGCACTCGTCGGAGAGGATGTCGCCGAACATGTTGCCGCACAGCATCACGTCGAACTGCCGCGGGTTCTTCACGAGCTGCATCGCCGCGTTGTCGACGTACATGTGCGACAGCGCGACGTCGGGATACGCCTTCCCCACTGCCGTCACGACCTCGCGCCAGAAGACCATGCTCGTGAGCACGTTGGCCTTGTCGATCGACGTCAGCCGTTTCTGACGCGTGCGCGCCGCCTGAAACGCCTTGTGCGCGATGCGCTCGATCTGTTTGCGCGAGTACTCCTTCGTGTCCCACGCGTGCTCGGCTGGACCGCTGCCCTCGCGCCCCTTCGCCGCGGGCCGCTGCGCGAAGTAGGCGCCGCCGGTCAGCTCGCGCACGACAAGGATGTCGAACCCGTCGCCGACGATGTCCGCGCGGAGCGGGCACGAGGGCACGAGGGCCTTGTAGACCTTGCCCGGCCGGAAGTTGCAGTAGAGATCGAAGTGCTTGCGCAGCGGCAGCAGCGCCGCGCGCTCCGGCTGCTGATCCGGCGGCAGCGACTCCCACTTCGGCCCGCCCACCGATCCGAACAGAATCGCCTGGCTGTCCTCGCAGATCTTCAGCGTATGCGGCGGCAGCGCCTGACCGTGGCGATCGATCGCGATCCCGCCCACGTCGGCCGGACGATAGTCCGCGCGAAATCCGAACGCGGCGCCGGCCGCATCGACGACCTTCAACGCGACGTCCATCACCTCCGGGCCAATCCCGTCTCCGGCCAGTACGGCAATTGCGAATGTGCTCATGAGCGAAGGAACTCCTGGGAGGATCGAAAGAATTAAAGACGAGAATCTTACTCTGGCTTACGGCTTACGGCTTACGGCTTACGGCTTACGGCTTACGGCTTACGAAATGGGACTCCGGCTTGGGGCTTGGGGCTTGGGGCTTGGGGCTTGGGGCTTGGGGCTTTGAGGTGCTCGGGCGCCGTCGTGAGCCGTAGGCCATAAGCCGTAAGCCTTCCCGCCCCCCACCCCTGATATCCTCGATAGCCTGTGAAGCCCCTGATGACGCCACGTCCCTCAGCCTCCGTCGCCAACGCCCGAACACGCATGCCGCGCAAGATCGCCGCGCGCGCGATGTCGACCAAGGGCACGACCGCCGATCGCGTCGTGTCGGCCCTGGTCGATCACATCCGCCGGCATCGTTTGCCGGCAGGCGCAAGCCTGCCGTCCGAGCTGCAGACGAGCTCGCAACTGCGCGTCAGCCGCTCGGTCGTGCGCGAGGCGTACCGGTCGCTCAGCAGCGCGGGTCTCGTCGACATCGCGAACGGCCGATCGCCGCGCGTCGGGCACATCACGAATCGCTCGCTGATTCAGCTCGTGCAGCACGCGCTGTCGACGCGGCAGGCCTCGGCCGCGCAGATCCTCGAGCTGCGCGGGCCGATCGAGGAGTACGCGACGGAGCTGGCCGCCCGGCACCGCAGCGCGCAGGACGTGACGGACTTGCGCGACGCCGTGGCCGCGCTGCGCGCGTCGGTCGCCGGCGCGGCGACGAAGACCGACGCGTACATCAAGGCCGATCTGCGCTTCCACGAAGTCATCGGCCGCGCCACCGGCAACCCGATGTTCAGCGTCGTCGTCAGCGCGCTGCGCTATTCGATGGGCGAGTCGATCCGCGTGAGCCTGGCAGGCCGGCGATCGCGCGCCGAGCTGCAACGCGTCATCCGCACGCACGGCCGCATCGTCGACGCGATCGAAGCCGGCCGCGCCCGCGACGCGCGGCGGCTGATGGCGAAGCACTTCGCCGAAGCGCGCGTGTCCGTCCGGCGGATGACGGCCGACGAGTAGCGAGCTTGCGTAGGGACGGCCCCCCGTGGGTGGCCGCCCGACGTGTGTCAACTTCGCGCTGACGACTCCAGAGCGACGTTGAGTCGCGTGGCCTTCGCGGCGTCATACAGCGTTTCCGGCGCGATGTCTGCCCCGTTCGGCCACGTGACCGTCCCACCGTCGATGAAGAACTTGCGGAAATAGCTCGGCCGCTTCAGCGGTTCGAAAACAGGCCCGGTCAGCCACGGTCGAAAATCGACGATCGCGTCGAGCCCGTCGCTGAAGGTGACACGGATCCTGAACCCGCCTGCGTGTTCGGCACGAATCACGTTGGGAAGGAGTGCCATGCCTTGTCCTCAGTTCAGTGGCGGAATGCGATCCAACGGCCTGCCAGCCTTGATATTAGCCCAGTTCACGTCGAGCGCCGCTCGATGCAGTTGCGCCCATTGGCGAATCAACTTGAGCGCATTCGTCGACGTGATATTGCCCGCGATCTGATTCCCATCGAAGTCGAATTTGCCCTGCTGCGCCTGGTGCTCGGCGTGAAAGTGCTTCGGCTCATGCTCCTTGTAGTACATCCGGATCACAATGCCGAAAAAGACTGCGATGACGGGCATGCGGGAGTATAGCGTCGTCGACGACGGCCGGCGCGTGCCGAGGCGCAACAGCAGCGTTGAGCTCCTAGACCCACGCAAGCGGCGTGTCTCGGCGGCCTGTCAGTTCGAGAAACAGGGACTCAAGCGTCTGGAACGTTCGCCCGGCGACGACAAGCTCGCCGCGGTTCGCCAGGCATGCAATGTCGCCCTGCCACAACAGTCGGCCTGGGCTAGCCAGAATGGCCACGCGATCGCAGAGGGTTTCGACCGTGTCCAGCACGTGCGTTGTCATGAAGATCGTTCGTCCCTGCTCGACAATATTCCGCAACCAGGTCTTCATCATCGCCGCCGCTGCCGGATCGACAGACTCGAAGGGCTCGTCCAGAAACAATATTTCTGGCGTGTGAATGATCGCAGCGGCAAATGCGACGCGCTTCCTCATGCCCGCACTGAACGCGGCAATCGGCTTCCTCGCATCCCCAGAGAGGTCGAACGCGTCGAGTAACTCATCGACACGCCGGCGAGTAGTTGTCTCGTCGAGGCCGAACATGCGCGCTTGGAAGGTCAAGAACTCGTCGGCATACAACTGATCGAAGAGCGCAAGCGTTTCCGGCATCACGCCGACGCGCCGCTTCAATGCGACTGAATCCGCACGCATCGGCTCTCCGAGAAGTCTAATTGTTCCGCGCGTCGGATCAAGGAGACCGGTCGCGCACCCGATGGTCGTGCTCTTGCCAGCGCCGTTCGGACCCAGAAAGCCAAAGAACGCCCCACCCGGCACACGGAACGAGAGCTCGTCCACCGCGACCACATCGCCGTATTCCTTCCGAAGGTGCTCGATCTCGATCGCGGCATCCATATTCACGCCCCTTGCTCAATGAGCTCGATCATGCGCTCGCGACGTGCGCTGAAGACCGACGAGCCCACTCGTAGGGTGACGACGTAGACAGCCGCAGCGGGAACGACCGACAACGGCCAGACCCACCACCAGCGGACGATCGTTTCGAAGCCCATCGCGATCAACCCCAAGGGGAGGCCGAACAAGGCGCCCAACGTAAGGAACATCACGATATTTGCCGCGGGCGATAGGCTGTTGCCGAACTTGACCTCGAACGGCATCGCGCGCGGCGACAGCAGCGTCGTCCACAGCCCGACGGAACCGAAGAACAGTAGTCCCGAGAGTGCCGCCGAAAGCAGCATCGCAACCATTCGACCGTCACTGTGACCGTGCATGAATATCAGCCAGGCGGCGATGCCAACTGGAATGAGTACAGCCCCCGAAAGTAGGCCGACGGCCGCGGTCGTTTGGAAGACGCGCGCCATGGGGACCGGGAGCAAGAAGTAGCGTCGGATGCCGTGACTATCGAATCCGAACAGGTTCATCGAGATTGGAATCGTCGAGGCGAAGCCAACAGCGGGCGACGCGCCGAGGACGAACAGGAAGATCTCTGATGGCGACGTGCGATGGCTGGCAAACATCGCAACAACCGGTAGAACGAACAGGTAGTTGTACCGAATCGGGCCTCGCATGTAGTAGCGCAACTGCTTTCCGACCAACGGAGCGAGCTGCGGCCCGAACAGATCGGCGATGCGATCGCACGAATTGCTCCACACTTCTGGCGTTCTGGGGGCCCTACTAACGTAGAGCGGCAGACGCTCGACGACGAGGAGGAGCATCCATAGCACGGCGCCCCAACCGGCAAGGAGCAACAGGGCACGTATTTCTGCTGAGGGCGCGGGGTTGGCGATGGCTGACGCCGCCGCGAACGGTGGAGTGTCGCCGAGGAGGACCAGACCAGGAACGGTTCCACCACGGATACTCATGCGAGCGAGCGCTGCAGGCGCAAGCGGAAGCGCGACAATCAGCACACTTCCCGCTGCAACGACGAGTAGGGATCCTCCTGGCATCGACTGTACCCACGTGCGCAGGGACGTGGCGACGCTCGCGACGAGATAGGTGGCAATAACGAACAGAACCGCTGCAGGAAGCGCCGACCACACCGGCACGAGACCGAACGCGGAGAAACCGAGCGCCAAGCCCGTTCCGATCGCCAGGACGAGCATCCATAGCGGCTCCAGAAGCGCCGTCGTATGGCGCGCCACCATTCGGCCAAGACGCGAGACTGGATACCGACGAAGCATCGCGTCCGAGAAAGCCGGGTTCACGCCGATTCCAAGAACGACGGCCCCCAGAAGGGCGTTCACGAAAAGGCCGGCCAGAATCACGCCCGCAATCAACTCACCGCGACCAAGGCGCACAGCGGCTGCGGCAGCGCCGAGACCGCCGAGCGCCAGGGCAACCGCCAGACAGGCGCCAGCGAAATAGGCGACCATCACGAGCACGATGCGTCCGTTGCGAGTGCGGACGTGCGCCCACAGTAGCCGATATCGCAGCGCGATTAGAAATCTCAATGTGCGCAGATCCATCGATTTGACGGATTCAGTCGGCGTGTAATGCTCGGGCGATTGACGCCTGCAACTGCGACGCCAGCAGTGAACTCTGGAATCGATTGCCTTCTCGCGAGTTACTTTTTGTGGGACAAGGGGCTGACGCGGATATTTCCAGAGCGAGTGCTGAATATCCCGAGCTCGCGTGTCCCGTCCTTCTTGCCGGGCCGGCCGCGACTTGGAAACGTCAACCATGTGCTCGGGGCTTCGTGCAGAGCGTGCAGGAGTCGCGATGCGCATTCCGGAGTGTGCACGAGCAGATAGTCTGCAATCCGCATGATCGTTCGCGCCATGCTCGGCGTGGTTGGCGCGGGCTTCGCCGTGCTGCTCTGCCGGTCTCTACGGCGCGATCTCGCAGATCGCGAGCGACCGCGCGCGCGAGATGGCGATCAGGATGGCGCTCGGCGCCGGCGTGCCGCAGATCGGCCGCCGCATGCTCGGCTCGACGCTGGTGGTCACGACCGGCGGCATCGTCGCCGGCGTGCTCTCGGGCGCGCTCCTGATGCGGTGGGCCTGGACCGCGACGGGGCTCCCGCTTCGTCTGCACACCGGCAACGTCGCGGCGACGACGCTCTGCGTGCTGGCCGCCGTGACACTCTCCGCGCTCACGCCACTGCGACGCGTCGTCACGCAGCCATTGACGACGGTGTTGAACGACTAGATCCATGCAACGACGAGACGTGCCGGCCGATGGCCGAGTATTTTCCCGACGCGTGCATGTCGGTCCGACGGATCACCGCGGATGCGTCGGGGCGGCCCTTGTGGCCGCCCGCATGTGATCGCCGCAGCCGTCCGGCGCGCCTTTGCGTCTATGCCTGATCTGACATAGACTCGAACCGGTGAGCCCGCGCGACAAGCCATTGGCGTGGCTACGTGGGGAGGTCAAGACGCCTCCGTTTGGCGCGAGCGCCCGGATCGAGGCGGGGTTCCTGCTCCGTCGGCTACAACGCGGCGAGGAGCTCGAGCTTCCGCACTCCCGTCCCATGCCGGACATCGGAGCCACGTGTCATGAGCTGCGGATTGTTGATACGCACGCGAACTGGCGAATCATGTATCACATTGCACCGGACGCGATCGTGATTCTCGACGTGTTCGCGAAGAAGACGCCGGCGACGCCCAAATCGATTCTCACCGAATGCCGGAAACGGCTAGCGGCGTACCAGAAAGCCGTGCAGCGCGAGAAGGGAGCCCGACATGCGCGCCGATAAGCGACGACGACTCGAACGAGCGGGATGGACAATCGGAAATGCGGAAGACTTTCTGAGTCTGTCCGCCGACGAGCGCCGGTTCGTCGAGGCCAAGCTCGCCCTCGCTGACGGCTTGCGCCAGCGGCGTGAGCAGCTGGGCCTGACACAAACGGAGGTGGCGGCACGCCTTGGATCGAGCCAATCGCGCGTCGCCAAAATGGAAGCGGCTCACCGCACGGTCAGCACGGACCTGCTCCTCAAATCGCTATTTCTGCTGGGAGCCAGCCCGCAGGACGTCGGACGTTTGTTGAGCCACAAACCGCGCGGTCGCGCCGCCTGACCGGTGACACGCGACGACGCGTCATAGCGAGGAGCCACGTCTGCCACGGATCGAGAGCGTCGCCAGCAACGCGAGCGCCACGAAGCGCGAGAAGCGGCCAAGTCGCGGCCGCCGAAAGAAGCGTCAGAGCCAGGAATGCCGCACTGCCGACCGTGAAGCGCGACGGAAACGAGTCTGGTGTCGAGAGAAGACCGTCTGCCGTCTCGGCGCGTGGTTCCGCTCGCATGGCTCTACGGCCTGATGTAGGTCTGTCGCCATTCCTCGCCCTGGTCCGTGCCGACGATGCTCCTGCTGGTAACGATCAATCGATTCTGCTGCCGCACGATCGTCTGACGGATCGTCACGGGGCCCATCGACTGCGTGACGAGGAGCGTGTCGCCGTCCCACGTGACGCGCGCGGCGTTCGTCTGCGGCTGAGCGGACTGGGGACCGTCCGCCGCGAACGTCAGGACGAGGTCACGCGGCGTCGTGCCGTTCTCTGCAGGACGTGAGACGCGGATCGTCCGAGCGTCCTGGACAATCGTGCACCGCGCCCCGCAATTGAAACCGGCGCCACTCACCAACAGGATGTGCGCGGGCATCGTTCGTCCCTCGCGCGTCGTGGCCTGCGCCTCGAGAAACGTCCACGTGCCCGAGAGACTCGGCACCTGTCGAGCCGCCACCCGCTGGCCGCTCAGAAGAAGTCCAGCCGTCGCGATCGCCAGCACAACCCATGTGCGCATGTGCATCATTCTCCTGGCTCGCCGTCAATGACTCCGAAGCGCGTCCATGGGCGCAATCCGCCGGAGCCGCCAGGCCGCGATCGAGGCCGCCAGCGTGGCGCCGCCGAGCATCGCCACGGCAATCGCGGAATAGGCCCACGGATCCAACGTGCCGACACCGACGAGCACGGACGCAAACAGCTGCGCGACGACGGCCGCCAGCCCTAGCCCGATCGCGACACCGGT
>CAZNMF010000245.1:0-2545 GCA_964573795.1 uncultured Solibacteraceae bacterium | reverse complement strand
CGGCAGTGCTTCCTTGATCAGCTCGCCCGCCTGCCGTCCGGCCGCGACGTTGTCGGTGCCGACGTAGCACTCGCGCTTCGAGTCCGGCGCGTCGCTGTCCTGCGTGAAGACGATGGCGCGCTGCGCGACGTCGTTGAGCATCGCGATCTGGTTCGCGGGATCGACCGGGCTGATGGCGATGCCGTCGACGCCGACGGCGAGCAAATCGTCGACGATGCGCTTCTGTCCGGCCGCGGTGCCGTCGCCGAGACGGAACTCGACGGTGACGTCCGGCAGCTCGGCGTCGGCCTTCTCCACGCCGCGCCGGGCGATAGTCCAGAAGTCGGTCGTGTTGTTCGTGATGAATGCGAGCTTGTGCGTGCCTGCTCCCTGGCGCGCACAGCCGGTCACGGCGACGAGCGAGGCGCAGGTCAGCAGGACGAGAGTCTTCGAGGTCATCGGTGTTCTCCAATCTCGGGTTGGCATCAGGCCGTGGCGCGCGTAGCGCGGCGTTGAAAGACGCGATCGCCCATCACGCCGACGAGGATCACGCCGCCCATCACGGCGAAGTTGAGCGAGCTCGGGATCCCGAGCAGGTTGACGAGGTTCTGCAGCACCTGCAGCAGCGTGGTGCCGAGCAGGATGCCGATGATCGATCCCTCGCCGCCGCGCAGGCTGCAGCCGCCGAGCACCGCGGCGGCGATGCCGTACAGCTCGAAGAACGTCCCGTGCGACGAAGGCGACACCGAGTTCGTGTAGAACGCGAAGATGATCGCGCCAATGCCGGTCAGCACGCCGAGGATGACGTACGCCGTCACGATGACGCGCGTCGCGTGGACGCCGGAGTAGCGCGCGGCGACTTCATTGCGGCCCGTGGCGAGCAGATGGCGGCCGTACACGGAGCGATGCAGCACGACCCACATGATCGCGCTCGCGATGACGAGGCCGATGAACGGCGTCGGCACGCCGAGCACGCTGCCGGTGGCCATGCGCTGCAGCGTCTGGAATCCGGTCGCGTCGCCGAAGCCCTTGGTCTGATCGTCGGCGATGAACCGCGCCAGCCCGCGGTACAGCAGCAGGCCGCACAGCGTGACGATGAACGGCTGCAGGCCGAGGCGCGTGATGAGGAGGCCGTGGAGCACGCCGAGCACGGCGCCGAGCGCGATCACGATCAGCACGGCCAGCGGCCAGGCGAGATGCCATTCGGTGAGCATCATCGAGAGCAGCACGCCGAGGAGCGCGAACGCGGATCCGACCGACAGATCGATGCCGCCCGTGATGATGACGAGCCCGAGTCCCAGGCTGAAGATGCCGAACGCGCCGATCAGCCGCGCGGTGTTCTGCAGGTTGGCCGGGGACATGAAACGTGGATTGAGCGCGGTCACGATCGCGCACAACACCACCAACAACACGAAGGTCGCGAGCTCTTTTCGCATGCGGCTGACGGGCGCGGCGGGCCGCTCCCGAGGACACGTGGAATGGCGATGTTATACCGCGAATTCCGCGATCGGCCTAGCCGGAGGCGCCACTGGCGTGTCGCGACGGCCGCACGCGCGTATACTGCAACACGCTCGACGGCCTGACGTGCTGCGGAGGATCCGATGATGTCCCGATCGATGTCGTACGCCCTCGTTCTGACCTTCGTTGGTGCGGCTGCGGCTGGCGCCTCGCTCGCCGCGCAAGCGCCGGCGGCTCCGCCCGCACCGGCGTCGCAACCCGCGCCCGCCGCGCCGCAAGGCGGCCGGGGCGGCGCGCCGCAGGCGCCAATCGTGATCGGGCCGTCGGCGCCGGTGCCGCCGGAGGTCGCGATTCCTCGTCCAACGCCGGAGGAGCTGACGCAGGTCAACGCCGCGGTCCAGCGCTTCGTCGACACGGACACCTCGGCGACGCGGCCGCTCCTGAAGAAGTTCGAATCGCTCCTGCTGCTGCAGCCGCCGCGCCTGAACGTCGCGGCGACCTACACGCAGACCGTGCAGCGCCGCGGGCCGCGGCACGAGGGCTTCGTCGCACGCGCGCAGCAGGGCGGCATCGATCTGCTGCTGCACGGCGACTCGATCACGGACTGGTGGGTGCAGAACGACGACAACCGCGCGATGTTCGAGAAGTACTTCGGCGGCATGCGCACGGCGAACTTCGCGATCGCCGGCGACACGACGCAGGGCGTGCTGTGGGGCCTGCGCAACGGCGAAGGCCAGGGCTTCCAGCCGAAAGCCGTGATGCTGATGATCGGCACCAACAACACGGGCGCGTACAGCGGACCGGAGATCGCCGAGGGTGTCGGCGCCGTGGTGCTCGAGTTGCGCCGCGATTTCCCGGACGCGAAGATCCTGCTGCTCGCCATCTTCCCGCGCAGCGTGCCCGGCGACCCGGTCCGCGACAAGATCGCGGAGGTGAACCGCATCGTCTCCCGGCTCGACGACCAGCAGCACGTCTTCTACCTGGACATCGGCGGCACGTTCCTCGATGACCGCGGCTACTTCCTGCCCGATGCGTTCCGCCCAGACAACCTGCACCCGCTGCCCAAGGGCTACGACATCTGGGGCGCGGCGGTGAAGGACAAGCTCGC
>CAZNMF010000244.1:0-1717 GCA_964573795.1 uncultured Solibacteraceae bacterium | reverse complement strand
CGGAACGACCGATGAGCCAGTCGCCGTCGAGCGCACGAAGGCGCGAGGCCGGCAGGCCTCGCGCCGGCAGATGGACGCCCGCGGCACCGGTACCGGCGGCGACATCGGCGCGGGCGTTGACGAGCAGGCGCACGCGCGTGCCGGCGGCACGCGCGGCGGCGCGCCGGGCCAGGCTGGCGAGCGAGCCGGCCGGCACGGCCGGCTCGCGAAGCAGGAAGAGATCGACGTCCGCGTCGATCGCCTCGTCGAGAAAGCGCTCCAGCGCGGCCAGCTCCTGCTCGATCGTCCTCGCGTCCGGGCTCAGCCGTCGGCGATCGGTCACGAGCATCAGGCACGGCCGCGGCACGGGCGTCATGCGTCGGGCTGTCGTCCGCGCGCGAGCCGCTCGCCGACGGCCTGCCACACGTCGGCCATCCCCACGAGCACCGTGATCAGCCCCGTGATCACGACCAGCCCGCGCCACGCCGGCATGTCCATCGCCGCGCGCAGCCATGCCAGCCGATCGGCGAAATAGTTCCGCTGCAGCCAGCCCATCCACGGCGCGATCGTGAGCAGCAGTCCCACCTCGATGAAATAGAGGCCGACGATGACGCGTGAGAAGAAACGGATGATGGAGCTCCTGGACTGAGGACGTACAGGCCTTACGGCTTACGGCTTACGACTTACTTGTCCACCGTAGCCTTGGCGAAGGTGGACGGCTTACAAAGCGACGATGTCAGACCTCGTCGATCGCGGCGCGATCGTTGATCGCCTCGTCAGCATGCGTGTCGTCGCGCCCGTCGGGCATCGTATCAAAGAGCGTCGGCGGTCTGAACGATTTGCGGTGGACGTCGGAGTACCCGAACCGGCCGACCGCAGCGAGGTGCTCGGCCGTCGCGTAGCCTTTGTGGCGATCGAAGCCGTAGCGCGGGTCGCGCGCGTGCAGCTCGCACATCAGACGATCGCGGGTGACCTTGGCGAGGATGGAGGCGGCAGCGATCGCCGTGCACCGGCGGTCGCCGCCGACGACCGCGCGCTGGGCCATCGCCAATCCGGGAATGCGGAACGCGTCGACGAGCACGATCCCCGGCAATGGCACGAGCGCGAGCACGGCGCGCCGCATCGCCTCGAGCGAGGCGCGATGGATGTTGATCCGATCGATCTCGTCGGGCTCGACGATCGCGACGTGCCACGTGACGGCCGCGGCGACGATGCGATCGAAGAGCCGCTCGCGATCGACGGCCGTCAGGACCTTGGAGTCCGCCACGCCCGGCACATAAGTGTCCGGGGCCAGCACGACGGCGCCGGCCGCGACCGGCCCGGCCAGACACCCGCGCCCCACTTCGTCCACACCCGCGACGTGCGCGAAGCCGAACCTCCGCGCCGCGTTCTCGAGCGTACGCGACGCGCGGGGACGGGGCATGGCAAAACACTCGACAAGTTAAAAGTAAAAAGCCAGAAGCCAGAAGTGCTCACACCTGACTTCTGGCTTTGGGCTTCTAACTTTCAACTTATCTACGCTCTTTTCGTCTCTTTCATGCGCGCCGCCTTGCCCTTGAGGTCGCGCAAGAAGTAGAGCTTGGCGCGGCGGACCTGCGCGCCGCGGACGACTTCGATCTTGTCGATCGTCGGCGAGTGCAGCGGGAAGATGCGCTCGACGCCCTGGCCGAACGACACCTTGCGCACCGTGAACGTCGCGCGCGCGCCGCCGCGGTGCTGGCCGATCACCATGCCCTCG
>CAZNMF010000243.1:0-3621 GCA_964573795.1 uncultured Solibacteraceae bacterium | reverse complement strand
AGGCCGCGCTCTACCGCGAGATCCTCGCGCGGCAGTTCCGCGGGCTGGCGGCGGCCGTCACGAGCGGGCGCGCGCAGCCGGGCACGCCGGACGATCAGCTCCACCGGTTCATCCGCACCGTCGCCGGCGTCATCGCCGCCGAGCCGCACTTCCCGGCGATCTGGCTGCGCGAGATGGCCGAGGGCGGCCGCCATCTCGACGCGTCGATCGCGACGTCCCTCCGGGACATCATCGCGACCCTCGCGGCGATCCTGCAGGACGGGCAACGCGCGGGCGTCTTCGCGCCCGCCCATCCGTTCATCACGCAGATCGGCATCGTCGCGCCGCTGCTGCTGTTCGCGGCGTCGGCGCCGGCGCGGGAGCGTTTCTCGGCCATCATGCCGGCCAGCCTGACGGCCGTGCCGCACGCGGCCGTCGTCGATCACGTCGAGGCCGTCACGCTTGCGGCGCTGCACGCGCGAGGACGTCCATCGCCGGTCCCACCGAAACGAACCAGGAGCGCACGCGTATGACCCGACGCCTGTTGTGGATCGCATTGGCTCTCGCCCTGATGGCCGGCGCGACGGCGTGCCGCCGCGGCGCCGCGCCGGAGCCGCATCGCGCCAGCGGCTACGTCGACGCGACGGACGTGCGGCTGGCGGCCAAAGTCCCCGGCCGAGTGATCGCGGTGGCCGTGACCGAAGGCATGCGCGTGAAGGCGGGCGATCCGGTCGCGACGCTGTCGCCGGAGGACATCGATCTCGCGCTGCAGCGCGCACGGGCGGAGCGCGCGCAAGCCGACGCCCAGGTGCGGCTGCTGCGCGCCGGCGCCAGGCCCGAGGACATTCGACAGGCGCAGGCGCAGGTCGAGGCCGCGACGGCGGATCGTCAGGCGGCCGACGCGGAACTTGCTGCCGCGAAGGCCGACGAGGCCCGGTTCACCCAGCTCGTCGAGAACCGGGCGGGCGCGACCAAGCAGCGAGACGATGCGGTGACGCGGCGGCAACTGGCGGAGGCGCACGTCAAGGCGGCGAGCGATCGCCTGGCGGCGGCCACTGCGGCGCTCGCGCGGCTGCGCGCGGGCGCGCGAGCCGAGGAGCTGGACGCCGCGCGGGCGCGCGTGGCGGCCGTCGACGCGCAGATCGCCACGCTCGAGCACGACCGCGGCGAGACCGACGTGCGCGCGCCGTCGGCCGGCATCGTGACGTCGCGTCTCGTCGAGCCCGGCGAGCTGGTCAACGTCGGCACGCCGCTCGCGATTCTCGTCGATCTCGATCGCGCGTGGGTGAACGCGTACGTCGAGGCGCCGCTCGTGCCGTCGCTGCGTCTCGATCAATCTGTCACCGTCGTCACCGACGCCGGCGATCGGATGCCGGGCACGATCGCGTTCATCTCGCCGAAAGCGGAGTTCACGCCGCGCAACGTCCAGACCGCCGCCGAGCGCGCGCGGCTGGTCTATCGCGTGAAAGTCGCGGTCGATAACCGGCAGGGCGTGCTGAAGCCGGGGATGCCAGTGGAAGTGGAAATGCCATAGCAAATTGCAGGTTCTGGGGTTCCAGGTTCTCGGTTCTGGGTTCTGGTTCGGCTTCTCGCCGGGTCTGAAGACCCGGCCTACACATGACGCTTCAGAACCCGGACCCGAACCCGGAACCCGGAACCCGAACCCCGAACCCCGAACCCAGAACCCAGAACCCAGAACCCAGAACCCAGAACCCAGAACCGATTCGATCTTTTATGTCCGTTCCTGACCTTCGATCCACTGAGCCTCCCGTCGTCGTCCGTGACGTGCGCAAGAAGTTTGGCGCGACGGTCGCGCTCGACGGGTTGTCGCTCGACGTGGCGCGCGGGCAGATGTGCGGCGTCATCGGGCCGGACGGCGCGGGCAAGACCACGCTGCTGCGCACGATCTGCGGGCTGATCGCACCGGATGCCGGCACGGTGCGCGTGTTCGGCGGCGATCCGTTTCGCAGCCACTCGGCCGCCACGCACGCGATCGGCTATCTCTCGCAGCAGTTCAGCCTGTACGGCGATCTCTCGATCGACGAGAACGTCGAGTTCTTTGCGCGTCTTCACGGCGTCCGCGACTTCGCGTCGAAGCGCACGCGGCTGCTCGAGATGACCGGCCTCGGGCCGTTCCGCGATCGACTCGCCGATCGCCTGTCGGGCGGGATGAAACAGAAGCTCGCGCTGGCGTGCACGCTCGTCCACGAGCCGCCGTTGCTCGTGCTCGACGAGCCGACGACCGGCGTCGATCCCGTCTCGCGACGCGAGTTCTGGAAGCTGCTCGCGGAGTTTCTCGGCCAGGGCCTGACGATTCTGCTCGCGACGCCGTATCTCGACGAAGCGGAACGATGTGGGCAGGTCGCGCTGCTGAACGCCGGGCGCGTGCTGGCCTTCGACGAGCCGCGGCGGCTGCAGAAGCGGCTGAGCGGCGTGGTGCTGGAAGTCGTCACCGCGCAGCCGCGGCGGGCGCTGGAGGCGCTGGCCGCCGAAGTCGGCGCCGATCGCGTGCAATTGTTTGGCGATCGGTTGCACGTGCGCGCCGCTGCCGAGGCCGACGCCGCGAGAGTGCAAGCGGCTCTCGCCTGGGCCGGTCATCCGGACGTCTCGATTCGCCGCGTCGTGCCGGGACTGGAAGACGTCTTCATCGATTTGCTGGGGCAGGCGACGGGCTGAAGGGATCGGGGACGAAGGGGACGCGGGGACGAAGGGCAGGCAAGTTCGAAGTTCGAAAGCCAAACTCGTTCGTTCTCGGTTCTCCGTTCTGGGTTCTAGGTTCGGCGGAATCAGAACCCGGAACCGGAACCGGAGCCGGAGCCGGAACCGGAACCGAGAACGGAGAACCGAGAACCGGGAACCGATCAAGTTCGAGCTAGACCTTCGTAAGCCCTAAGCCTGCAGTCCGAGAGGTGAACGCATGACCGCGAGATCGATTCGATGCGTCGTCTGGATGTTGGCCGTGCTGGCGGTGACGTCGCCGGCCTACGCGCAGTCGATCACGTTGACGCTCGACGAGGCGATCGCGCGCGGGGTGGCGCACGCGCCGCGTCTCGCCGAGGCCGAGGCGCGGCGGGCGTCCGCGCAGGCGTCACTCGCCTCGCGTGAAGCCCTGCAGAAGCCGGTCGTCACCGCCTCGTCGGGCGTGCTCCGCACCAATCACGTCGACGAGTTCGGGATTCCGCAGGCAGATGGATCGACGCGCGTGATCTTTCCGGACATCCCGTCGAACTACCGCGTGCGGGGCGAGGTCGACGTGCCGCTCTACACCGGCGGCCGCACCGGCGCGCTCGTCTCGTCAGCCGAGGCCGACCTCGCCGCCGCGTCGGCGGACCGCCGGACGGCGGCCGCCGACGTGACGCTCGACGTCGCCGTCGCGTACTGGTCCCTCGTCACCGCGCGCGACCGCGTCGGCGTCCTCGATCGCGCGCTGGCGCGCGCCGACGCGTCGCTCGGCGACGCGCGGGCGCGCGTCGACGCGGGCCTGTCACCGCCCAACGACGGGCTGTCCGCGCAGGCGCAGCGCGCGCGGCAGCACGTCCAGGTGATCCGCGCGCGCAACGACGCGTCGCTCGCCGAGGCCCAGCTCGCCCGGCTGGTCGGCGCCCAGCCGGGCGAGGCCATCGTCTGCGCGACGCCGGTCAC
>CAZNMF010000242.1:0-11840 GCA_964573795.1 uncultured Solibacteraceae bacterium | reverse complement strand
GACGATGCGCGATCTGGTGGCGACGGGATTCTGGTCGAGCAAGATCGGCATGGCGGACATCGGCTACATGGGCAACGTGTTCGTCGCCGAATGGAAAGGCGCACCGGACGAGGTGCTGCGGAAGATCGGTGTGAGTTACACCTGAGGCTTATGGCTTACGACTTGTGGCTTGCGGAAAGGCCCAAACTTCGTAGCCGTAAGCCGTAAGCCGTCCTTGACAATGCGTGTTTCAACACGTAATATCTCCCTGTGGCCAAGCCGCTGACGAGCCTGCGAGAGGAGCTCAAGCAGAACAAGCCGTGGAAGAGCCTCGAGGAAGAGGCGTCGCTGAACATCGCGCGCACGTCGGCGGTGCTCGAGCACGCGCTCACGCAGGCGCTGAAGCCGTTCGACATCACGCCGACGCAGTACAACGTGCTGCGCATCCTGCGCGGCGCGGGCGACGCGGGGCTTTGCCGAAACGAAGTCGGCGCCCGGCTGATCCGGCGCGTGCCGGACGTCACGCGGCTCCTCGATCGCCTGGAGCAGCTGGAGCTCATCGCGCGCGTGCGCGGCACCGACGATCGCCGCTACGTCAGCACGCACATCACGGCGAAGGGGCTGGCGATCGTCGACCGCCTCGACAAGGAGATCTGCGCGATCCATCGGCAGCATCTCGGCCATCTGAGCCACGCGCAGTTGGAGCAGCTCATCTCGCTGCTGACGCTGGCGCGCCGGCCGGCCTGATTTTTTGCGCTTATAGGTGTTTAGACAGCCATTGTGCCAACTCATAACCTGGAGGATCCGATCATGACCACCACCAGCACCGCCCCTGCGCTCCGCACGTTTCACGTCGACGCGGCCCACTCGGAAGTGACCTTCCAGGTGCGCCACCTGCTGACCAAGGTCCGCGGGCGCTTCTCGAAATTCGACGGCGAGGTCCGCTTCGACGCCGCCGACCCGACGCGGTCGTCGGTGACGTTCACGATTCAGGCCGACAGCGTCGACACGAACCAGGCCGACCGCGACACGCACCTGCGCACCGGTGATTTCTTCAAGGTCGACGAGTTCCCGACGCTGACCTTCGTGAGCGAGCGCATCGCGTCGAAGGGCGGCGACGCGTACGACGTCACCGGCGCGCTCTCGATTCGCGGCGTGACGAAGACCGTGACGTTCGCCGTCGACTACCTCGGCGTCGCCAAGGATCCCTGGGGCGGCGAGCGGATCGCGTTCGAGGGCGAGGCGACGATCAACCGCAAGGACTTCGGCGTGAACTGGAACGCCGCGCTCGAGACCGGCGGATTCCTCGTCGGCGACGACGTCCGTGTCAGCCTGTCCATCCAGGCCGTCGCGAAGTAGCCCACGCGTCCCGCCCCGCCAGGCCCGCGCCTCACCGGCGCGGGCCTGCGCGCTCGTCCCCATCGCACCCCACCGGTGTATCCGCCGCCGCGGCGCCTTGCACCTGCCGCAATCTCGGAGATAGACTCCGCGCGTCATCCAACTAGCGTTTGCGCGGTCTTTGCTCCGAGGTGCCATGTCTGTCTCCGGTCTTCGGCGTCTCCGTTCGTCCGTTCACGTACGAGCCTCGATCCGTCGTCCTGTTGCCGTGGCGGTCGTCGCGGCGCTGGCGCTCGCGGCCGGCCTGCGCGTCGACTGGCGCGTCGGCGCCACGGCGGCGCCGCAAGGCGCGCCGGACGGACGTCCCGTCAAGGTGCTGTTCCTCGGGCAGGACGAGGAACGCCCGCACAATCCGGCGGCGATGTACCCGCTGCTCGCCGCGCCGCTCGCGCGCCGCGGCATCCAGCTCACCTACGTGGCCACGCCCGATCGCGCGCTGACGCCGGACACGCTGAAGTACTACGACGCGGTCCTCCTCTACGGGAACCACGAGCGTCTCGCCGCCGATCAGGAACGAGCGCTGCTCGACTTCGTCGAGGGCGGCAAGGGGCTCGTCGCGATCCACTCGGCCTCCGCCGAGTTCACCAATTCCGACAAGTACATCGCGCTCGTCGGCGGCGCGTTCCTGCGCCACGGCACGGGCGACTTCACGGCGGAGATCGTCCAGCCGTCGCACCCGGTGATGCAGGGCCTCACGCCGTTCAGCACCTGGGACGAGACGTACGTCCACACGAAGCCGAACACCGTGAATCGCACGGTGCTGATGGAGCGCGTCGACGCGAACGGCCGCGAGCCGTGGACGTGGGTGCGCACGCAGGGCAAGGGCCGCGTCTTCTACACCGCCTACGGTCACGACGAGCGCACGTGGAGCCAGCCGCCGTTCACGACGCTGATCGAGAATGCCATTGCCTGGACGATCGACGATGCGGCGCGCCAGGCGTGGCAGCGCGCGCCGATGCCGGACGTGAAGTACGTCGAAGGCTACGCCGTCCCGAACTACGAAGAGCGCACGCCGGCGCCGCAGTATCAATTGCCGTTCTCGCCGCAGGACGCGATGCGCTTCGTCCAGGCGCCAGGGGAGCTCGAGATCAAGCTGTTCGCGAGCGAGCCGGACGTCGTCAAGCCCATCACGATGGCCTTCGACGAGCGCGGGCGTCTGTGGGTGATCGAAGCGCACGATTATCCCAACGACGTGCTCATGGGCAATCCAGGCGACGACATCATCAAGATCCTGGAAGACACGAACGACGACGGCCGCGCGGACAAGGTGACGGTGTTCGCCGATCACATCAACCTCGCGACCAGCCTCGTCTTCGCCAACAGCGGCGTCATCGTCGCCGCGCAGCCGGACTTCCTGTTCTTCAAGGACACCGACGGCGACGATCGTGCCGACGTGCGGCAAGTGCTCTACACGGGCTGGGGCACGCGCGACACGCACGCTGGCCCGTCGAACCTGCAATACGGCTTCGACAACCGCGTCTGGGGCGTCGTCGGCTATTCCGGCTTCAACGGCGAGATCAACGGCACGCACATGCAGTTCACGCAGGGCGCGTATCGCTTCAAGCCCGACGGCCGCGACTTCGAGTACCTGACGACGTCGACGAACAACACCTGGGGCCTGGGCTTCAGCGAAACGGGCGAGGTGTTCGGATCGACGGCCAACGGCGATCCGAGCTGGTATCTCGGCATCCCGAACCGCTACTTCGACGGCGTGCAGGGCCTGCCCGGTCCGGTGGGGCGCGGCGGCGGCTCCGGGCCCGGCTATCAGAGCCTCGCGCAGTTCACGGCGGTCCACCATACGACGCCGTACATCCGCCAGGTGGACAACCAGGGCTACTACACGGCCGGCGCGGGACACATGCTCTACACCGCGCGGCAGTTTCCGCAGGAGTACTGGAACCGCATCGCGTTCGTGAACGAGCCGACGGTCCACATCACGGGCCAGGTCGTGCTCGAATCGCAGGGCGCCGGCTACGTCGCGCGCGACGGGTGGAATCTGCTGTCCGGCTCGGAGGAGTGGTTCGCGCCGGTCGCCGCGATGGTCGGTCCCGACGGCGCGGTGTGGGTCGACGACTGGTACAACTTCATCGCGCAGCACAACCCGACGCCGGCGGGCTACAGCGTCGGCCGCGGCGCCGCATACGAGACGTCGATGCGCGATCACCTGCGCGGCCGCATCTATCGCGTCGTCTACAAGGGCGCGCCGGCGTCGCCGAAGCGATCGCTGTCGAAGTCGGATCCGGCCGGGCTCGTCGCGGCGCTCGCGTCGGACAACATGTTCTGGCGGCTGACCGCGCAGCGCCTGATCGTCGAGCGCGGACAGAAGGACGTCGTCCCGCAGCTCGTCGCGCTCGCGCGCAACCGATCCGTCGACGCGATCGGTCTGAACGGCGGCGCGTTCCACGCGTTGTGGACGCTGCAGGGCCTGGGCGAGCTCGACACGACGGGCACCGAGGCCTATCGCGCCGCGGTCGACGCGCTGAAGCATCCGTCGGCGGGCGTGCGCAAGGCCGCCGCGATGGTGCTGCCGCACACGGCCGCCGCGGCTAACGCCGTGCTCGGCGCGGGACTGTTGCAGGATCCCGATCTGCACACGCGCCTGGCCGCGACGCTCGTGCTCGCCGACATGCCGGCGTCGCCGGACATCGCCTCGGCCGTCTACAAGGCGAGCCAGGCGCCCGAGAACTTCGGCGACCCGTGGCTCGCTCGCGCGCTCTACATCGTCGCGACGCGGCAGAAGGACGACTTCCTCGTCCAGTACCAAAACGATCCGAAGCGGCTGCCGTTCAGCGGCCTGTCCGTGCCGCTGCGCATCGGCAATCTCAAGCCGGACTGGCGGTCGCCATCGACTGCGGATCTCGCCTCCGACTGGAAGGACATGCCGGTGCCCGGCAACTGGGAAAGTCGCGGCTTGCCGAGCTTCGACGGCGTCGTCTGGTTCACGCGGACGATCGATCTGTCGGCCGGTGCGGCCGTCGATTCGATCTCGCTCGGCCCCGTTCGCAACACGGCTGAGGTCTGGTTGAACGGCATTCCGCTCGTGGCGGGCTTCGGCCCGGGACGCGGCGCGCAAGGCGCGGGCGCCGGTGTTGGCAGAGGACAGCCGCCGGCCGCGCCGCTGGCCGCCGGGCTGCCGCTTCGGCCCACGGCCGCGGCGATGACCGCGCAGTTGTCGTACGACGTGCCGAGTGGCGCGCTGCACGGCGGTGCGAACACGATCACCGTGCGGATTCAGAACACGCGCGCGGAAGGCGGATTCATGGGCGCGGCGGACGACATGTACCTGCGCGCCGGCCAGACGCGCACGCCGCTTGCGGGGACCTGGAAGTATCGCGTCGAGCGCTCCGCCAACACCGGCGCACTTTATGCGAAGCCGGGCGAGCTCGCCGCGCACGTCGCGTTCACGGCTGGAGGTGGGCTGAACGGCGCCGCGGCATCGGCGCTGCCCGCGGTCGCGGCCGCGCCCGACGTCACGCTGCAGCTCGGCGTCGTCCCGAACGAGATGAAGTTCTCGACGTCACAGCTCACCGTGCAGGCCGGGCAGTTGGTGGAGATCGTGTTCACGAACACCGACGAGATGCAGCACAACTTCGTGCTCGGCGCGGAAGGATCGTTGCAGGCGATTGGCGCGGCTGCCGACCAGCTCGCGACGCAGCCGGGCGCGGCGGCTCAGGGCTACGTGCCCGACGTCGCGCAGATCCTGGCGAAGACGACGCTGTTGAATCGTGGAGAAACGGCCCGCGTGCAGTTCCGCGCGCCGTCAGCCGCCGGCGACTATCCGTACATGTGCACGTTCCCCGCGCACTGGCGGTTGATGAACGGCACGTTGCACGTGATCGTCCCGCCGGCGCGAGGACGCGGAGCGGGCGGGCGAGGGCAGTAAGAAACTAGCCCTTGGCGGCTTCGGCCGCGGGGGCCTTCTTCGTCCGCTTCGGCTTGGCCGGCTTGTTCGGGGCGGGCTCGTCGGACTTGGCCAGGGTCACCATATCGGTGATGAACGTCCGGCGACCGTGATTGTCGAACTCGATGACGGTGTAGCGCTCGTCCGATGACACGACCGTGCCGGCGCCGTAGTTCGCTTGCGATACGCGGTTGCCTTTGGCAAAGAGCTTCACGGAACCTCCTGACGGCCGGCTCGCGGGGAGCGGCGCGAGACCGAAGTTGACTGACGACGCAGCACGGGCCCCGGCTCACGCCGGGGCCCGTGCTCGCGGATGTGTGCTACCAGCGCGGCTCGCGCCGGCGGTTGCCACCGCCGCCGCCGAACCCGCCGCCGCCGTTCGAACGGCCCCGGCCGCCGCCGTTGCCGCCGAAATCGCCGCGCGGCGCCTGCGGACGCGCCTCGTTGACCGTCAGCCGGCGGCCATCGAGCTCGCGCTCGTGGAACTGGTCGATCGCCGTGCGGGCGCCATCCTCCGTCTCCATTTCGACGAAGGCGAAGCCGCGCGACTGACCCGTCGCCCGATCGCGGATGAGATTGACCGACTGGACGGGGCCAGCCTGGGCAAACAGGCTCTGGATGGCGTTCTCCTCGGTGGAAAACGCGAGATTGCCGACGTACAACTTCAGATTCATTGTCCCTCTATCGTCCGCAGAGCAAGCGGACCTGCCACGCACGCGCGCGGGCTCACAAGATTAGCCGGTGGACCATCCACAAACTGCTGCAGGGCAAGAGGGAAGCGAGAAACAGGCTCGATCGTCTCAGGACTCTCAGCGGCGGGCTAGCTCAACATGGCCAGCATACCGTGTTCGGCGAATCGTTGGCAAATGGGCGCCGGCCTGGACTACCATGCAAGAGCCTGCCGCTCATCGCGTTCGGTGGGGAATGACGCGTCGGAGGGTTCGTGCAGAAGTCCCGTCCCACCCAGAACAAGCGTGCGCGCGAGCGTGCGCGCCAGGAGAAACAGCAACAAAAGGCCGCCCGCCGGTTGGAGGCCAAGATCCGCAAGGCCAACGAGCCGGACGCTCCTGCCGGCGAGGATCCGGACATCGCCGGCATCGTTCCCGGTCCGCAGCCCAACCCCTGGGGCGACGAGGACGAAGAGGGCGGCGAAGACGGCGACGAGTCCGTCTAGGGCGCCGCAGCGCCAAATCACGCTATAGTCGCTACGCACACTACCGGCTGACAGCTATCTGCCGTCCCGCGTCGGGCCGGTTCGGAACGGGCGTGGTGTGTCTCTGAGGTTCCCCACGGATGGCAGCACGCATTCATCTCGTCAATCCGAGCCGCACCACCTTCGGCACGGCCGTCATCACGCCCCGCTGGCTGTTCGTCCTCGCTGCGGCCAGCGGCACCGAGTGGGGCGACCCGCACATCGTCGACGAGTCGCTCGAGCGGCTGGATCTCTCGAGCATCGCGAAGGGCGATGTCGTCGGGATCGGCATCCACAGCGGCAACGCGCGGCGCGGCTACGAGATCGGACGCGCCGTGCGCGATCGCGGCGCGTGGGTCGTCTTCGGCGGCATCCACAGCACGCTCTTTCCCGACGAAGTGCTCGAGCGTGGCGGCGCGCACGCGGTCGTCAAGGGCGACGGCGATCGCATCTGGCCGCGCGTCGTGCGCGATTGCCTCGACGGCAAGCCGTGCCGCGTCTACGAAGGCGGACGGATCGCGGGCGACGAGTTCGTGCCGGCGCGCTGGGATCTGCTGCCGAAGGACAGCTACATGTGGGCGTCCGTGCAGACGGTGCGCGGATGCCCGAAGCACTGCTCGTTCTGCTCGGTCTGGCGGACCGACGGTCAGAAGCCGCGCGTGCGCGAGGTCGACCTGATCGTCGGCGAGATCGTCGAGCTGCGCCGGCGCGGCTTCAAGTTCGTCGCGCTCGCCGACGACAATTTCTATCCCGTGCCGCTCAGCGATCTCGCAGCCGCACGCCGGCGCCAGGATCCGACGCGCCTCCACGAGCTGGAGGCGATTCGCGCGGAGCGCTTCGCGCTGATGGCCAAGCTCGCGCAGTTGCCGGACGACATGGTGTTCTTCACGCAGATCACGATGGAGGCCGCCGAGGACGAGGAGTTCCTGGAGGCCATGCGTCGCGCGAAGATCCGCGGCGCGCTCGTCGGCGTCGAGTCCGTCACGAGCGAAGGCCTCAAGGACGTCTACAAGGGCTTCAACCTCCACGGCGACGAGCTCGTCGCGCGGTTGAAACAGTTCCGCAAGCACGGCATCCACATCCTCGGCTCGTTCATCTTCGGGCTGCCGAGCGATCGCGCCGACACGTTCGAGACGACGCTGAAGCTGGCCGAGAAGGCCGACCTCACGTTCGCGCAGTTCGTGCTGCTCACGCCCTTCCCCGGCACGATCGATTTCGAGAAGTGGGCCAAGGAGCAGGTCGATCCGCCGACCGTCGACGGCGTGCCGGTGACGACGCACTGGCTGATCGACGAGTCGCGGCGGCCGAAGATCTTCATGCCCCACCCGACGATGTCGTCCGAGGAGATCCGCACGCGGACGCAGGGCGTGTGGGACGAGTTCTACAGCTGGCGCCGGATCTGGGAGCGCTCGAGCGTCGTGACCTCGCTCAAGTCGCGTCTGGCGTTCGTGCTGATTTCCAAGCTCTACCGCCAGATGTACGCGAACACCGGTATCGCCACCGACAGCGCGCGCGTCTCCCGATCGGTGACGCGCGCGAAGTGGATCGGCCGCGCCGCGCGCCGGCTGTTCATGGCGCGTCCGATGCCGGATCTCGCGATGCCGCGCTGACGCGCAGCGCGTCCGCTGCGCGTCGCCCGTCGGTCGCCCCGTCCTCCGCGTACAACGACCACAGCCACGCGCCGGCGTAGCCCCCACGGCGCGCGATCGCAATCAAGTCGTTCGCGTCGTGGCGCGACCCGCGCGTCGGCAGCTCGCCGAGCACGACGGGACGATCCAGCCCGAGCGCACGCGCCGGCGTGGCGATCGGACACCGCCGCTCGAAGCGGTCGTACCAGTGCACCTGATAGAAATCGAGGCCCGCGCCGCGGACGAGCGGCAGGCCGCTCGTCCGCGCCGATCCCACGGTCACCGGCTGCGTCGCGAGCGCGTGGACGAGCGACGCCGTGTCGCCGATGAGCGCGCGCATCGCGTCGCGGCGCACGGCCGCGAACGGGTTGCGCGCGCCCAGGCCGCGCGTGACCCAGTCCGGCTCGTTGACGACGTCCCACGCCGCGATCGCCGGCTCTGCGCCGTAGCGGCGCAGCACCGGCGCGACGACGCGGTCGAGCAGCGCGGCGCGAGCCGGCGCGTGCGTGAGCACGTGCCGGTGGCCGCCGGGCCGGACGCCGTCGACGTGGCGTCCGCGGCGGCACCAGAGGAAGTCGAAGAGCGTGAAGACGACTCGCACGCCGGTGCGGCGTGCGAGCGCGACGGCCGCGTCGATGTCGGCGAAGACGGCCTCGTCGAGGCCCGCCGGCCAGCCGGCCTCGTCGAAGACGATGCCGGCGCGGCCGTCGCAGAAGAGGAACCAGCGGACGGTAGAGGCGCCGGCGTCGGCCAGCGACGCCAGCGTCGCGTCGACGCCTGACGGCACGCCGCGCGCGGCCAGGCCGCCGCGCGGCTGCCACGCGTTCGCGCCGAAATCGCCGCCGTACTGCAGCCACGGCAGATTCGCACCGAGCGCGAAGGCGTCCACCGCCTACGGCTTCAACGTGACGTTCTTGATCAGGTCCGGCACGGTGAGCTTGTCGACGACGTCGAGCCCCTTCGTGACGCGGCCGAGATACGCGTATTTGCCGTTCAGCGTCGGGTTGCCGACGCGCAGGATGAAGATCTGGCTGTCCGCATCTTCGGGCCGCTGATCCGCGCGATACGCGTAGCCGACGGCGCCGCGATCGAACGTGTGTCTCGACGTCTCCTTCACGCCGATCGTTCTGCCGCTGCCGCCGAATCCCCAGTCGGGCGCCTTCTGCATGTTGCGCGTCTGCGGATCGCCGAACTGCACGATGCCCGGTTGCGCGTGGTGGACGCGCAGGCCCCGGTAGAAGTTCGTCTTCACGAGCTCGAGGATGCGCGCCACGGATTTCGGCGCTTCCGACGGCGCCAGCTCCACTTCGATCGCGCCCTTGGCCGTGTCGATGAGGAGCACCGGCCCGGCCGCGGGCCTGGCCGCCGGCGTCTGCGCCGACGCCACCGCCGGTCCCCCGCAGGCCACCAGGACGGACAGTGCGAGAGCACATCGGGATAGGGACATGCGACACCTTCCTTTTCTGGGATCGGGCCGAGCACAGCTCCGCCCGGACCAAAGCCGAGTCATGCCAACGGGCAGCCGTAGTGTAGCCGACCCCGGGTCGCGTGTGCGGCCGGCGCGCGGCCGTGTGTGGCCAGGCATGGACGGCACGTCCGCCGGCGCGCGGCGTGCGGAGCCGAAGGAAACGGCGGTAGTCTTGCACCAGGGCGCGTTCATGAGGTCGGGTCTCCTCGCGTTCGGCGCGGTCGTGTTGATCGCGACGTCGCTCGCGTCGGCGCGGCAGGAGCCGGTCTTCCGGTCCCGGACCGAGTCCGTGCCGGTCTACGTGACCGTGATTGGCGACACGGGCCATCTGGTGACGGACCTGACGCGCGACGACTTCCTGATCTTCGACAACGGCCGGCCGCAGCCGATCACCGTCTTCGCCTCCGGCCTGCAGCCGATCAGCATCATCGTCATGCTCGACATGAGCGGCAGCATGCTCGGCAACATCGACGTGTTGCGGCGAGCCGCGGTGCAGATGTTCACGCGCCTGCTGCCGGGCGACAAGGCGCGCGTCGGCAACTTCGGCGACCGCATCGTCATCAGTCCGACGTTCACGAACGACGTGGACACGCTGATTCGCGCGCTCTATCTCGATCTGGAGCCGGGCGGGCCGACGCCGCTGTGGGGCGCGGTCAACGCGGCGATGGCCGCGCTCGCGCATCTCGACGGCCGGCGCGTCGTGCTCGTGCTGAGCGACGGCAAGAACACGGGACTGCGGACGGTGAACGGCCTGCCGTCCGGGCCGAGCCTGCGCGAGGTGATCACGCGCGCGCAGACCGAGGATTTCATGGTCTATGCGATTGGCATGCGCAGCCGCATGGGGCCGGCGGGTCAAGGTAGCGGCGGCGGATATCAGGGCGGCTTCGGCGGTTACGGCCGCCGGCGCGGGCTCGGCTTTGGCGGCTTTGGCGGCGACGAGCCCGATCCGGGCTTGCGCGAGCTTGCCGACGAGAGCGGCGGCGGCTACTTCGCGCTCGACGGCACGGAGAATCTCGCCGATACCTTCGCGCGCGTGGCCGACGAGCTGCATCGTCAATATCTGCTGGGTTACGTGCCGCCGGAAGACGACGGACGCATTCATCAGATCGAGGTGCGGACGAAGGACCCATCACTGAAGATCCGCGCACGCAAGAGCTACCAGGCGCCTCGAAGGCGATGAGAGCAGTGCAGACTTCGAACTTCGAACTTCGAACTTCGAACTTTGAACCCAGAACCCAGAACCGAGAACCGAGAACCGAGAACCGAGAACCGAGAACCGAGAACCGAGAACCGAGAACCGAGAACCGAGAACCCGAGGCCTTATGTCCCAACGTCCGATGACGCTCCTTGCTGCCATGCTCGTTGCCGTATCCGCCGCTTCATCTGCGGTCACCGCACGCCAGCGCGTGCAGACGGCGCCGGTGGAGCCGGGTATGCCGACGACCCCGCGGGTGTACATCTTGAACACCGGGGCGAATGAAGCCGTGCCGGTGACGATTCACAACGGCGGTGACGCGCAGCCCGTCGCCGTCATGAGCTTGCCGGCAGTGACGCTGTCGTCGGGCACGGCGGTGGCCACGCACGCGGTGCGTCAGCTCTGGGAATATCGTCAGGTCACGATTGCCGAGAGCGACGACGTGTCGTCGGCGTTGAATGCGGCTGGCGCCGAAGGATGGGAAGCGGTGTCGACGACGAGCACGAGCCGCGGCGTGCAGGTGTTGATGAAGCGCCCGCGCTGAAGCAACGCTGATGCACGAAGGGCGCCTCGCTCGTGCGAGCGAGACGCCCTTCGCAGACGCTCCTAAGTTCGAAGTTCGAAGTTGCCTCTACCAGCGCGGTTCCCGCCGCCGGCCTTCGCCGCCACGTCCGCCGCCGTTGCCGCCGAACCCGCCGCCGCGTCCACCACCGCCGCCGAAGCCGCCGCCGCCGAAGCCTCGTCCGCCGCCGGCCGGTGGCCGCGCTTCGTTCACCGCGATACGGCGCCCATCGAGCTCGGTCTCATTGAACTTCTCGATCGCCGCACGCGCCGCGTCTTCCGTGGCCATCTCGACGAACCCGAATCCACGCGAGCGTCCCGTTGCCTGATCGCGCATGACGCGGACCGACTCGACCGGTCCGGCCTGCGCGAACAGCTCCTGCAGCCGGTTTTCTTCCGTGGAGAACGGCAGGTTTCCAACGAACAACTTCCGATTCATGCATCCTCTTCTCGTCCGCTGTTGCGGGCGTACCGCGCGGAGCGGCGTGCGGCGAACCAACCCTGTGGACCATCCACGA
>CAZNMF010000241.1:0-4911 GCA_964573795.1 uncultured Solibacteraceae bacterium | reverse complement strand
TTGCCGCGCGCCGAGAGCATGCGCTCCACGGCGGGATTGGCCTGGCGGATGACGGTATTGAGTTGTTCGGCCTGGGGATCGAGGGACACCGACATCGGACAAGTTTATCTGGTCATCTGGTCATCTGGTCATCGGGGCATCGGGGCATCGGGGCATCGGCGGGACCAAGGAAGCACGGGACGAGGGGCATCGCACTATCTGGAACCCGAACCTCAAGGCCCAACGTCAGTCCACGCGCTCAGCCCGGAACTCGCCAGTCTGTTCGTCGATGGCGACGATGCGCATCCGGGGACCGATCTCGCGACTCTTGGTCCTGGAGTGCAGGCCATCCGCTGGCGTGACAATGATCGACGTGAACACACCACCGCAGTGGCGCTGAGCGTGGCGAAGATCGTCCAGCCGGCGCTTCGCCGCGGGACTCATTCCGTCTTCGCCCAGGCGTCGCGGAATCGTGTCGTAAACGCGCCGATCTCCGTCTGCGAACATGTCCGACCAGAGGGTGACGGCGACGATCTTGCCGTCGGTCGAACGACCGGACCACATCGTCCGGATATTGCGCCCCTTCGTGGAAATACCCAATTGATCGAACGCGTCGGTCAGCCGCACATTGGCCAGCATACCGCGCGAGACGGACAGCCGGGCATACATCGCATTCAAAAATTGAGACACGACCGCCTTCCACAGGCAGCTTCACAGTGCCGTCAATGCCGCCATTGGTCTCCGGGCATGATTCGCCGCATGAACTCGTCGAACAACGGGACGGTGAACGCGGTGTCTCCGTGATTTGAACTCCAGATCGTGCCTTTGGCGATGATTCGGTTGCACATGACAAGGCAATTTTAAAGTTAATTAAGTAAACGACTTAATTTAGACAAAATCGACCACGGCGAGTGGCTACCAGAGCCTGCGGACCTCCCCTCCGGATCCCTTGGTCCCTTCGTCCCCTGGTCCCCTGACCCTCTTCGTCCCTTCGTCCGTTGGTCCCCTGGTCCCTTGGTCCCTTGGTCCCTTCGTCCCCCCTCACTCCGTCCGAAGCACCTGTCCCGGATCGATCCGTCTGAGCCGCGCGAGCGGCGCGGAGCATGCCAGCGCGCCGCCGAGCACGAGTGCCGCCGCGATGACGCCTCCGACGAGGATCAAGGACGGATAGGCGAGGCCGGGCGGAGGCACGATCGCCGCTCGCAGCAGCCCTCGCATCAGCATCAAGAGAGCGGCACCAGCAGCGATGCCGGCGCCATAGATGACCACCATCGGCGCGAGCGTGTGGAGGGCGAGCGTTCGCCACGTCGCGCCGAGCGCGAGTCTGATGCTGTTGTCCTTCGCGCGGCGGCTGATCTCGTTGCTGACCATCGCGTACAGCCCGAGCGTGGCCAGCACCAGTCCGATCGCGGCGAAGACCTCCGACCCCAATCCGACGAGACGACGCGCGCCCAGGCGTCCGCTCACGAGCGTCTTCATCGTCGTCATGTCCGACACGTCGAAGCCGGGCAGGTCGCGGGCGACGAGCGATCGCACGATCTCGCTCGATCCGCCAGAGGCCAACAGGAACATGCGCTGCAGCGACGTCGCGGCCTGCAGTCCTCGCAGGCGGACGTAGTCGTCGTACAGCACGTACATCTCCGGCACGCCCGGCTCGTCGAAGTCGAACTGCTTCACCGCGGGCACGACGCCGACGAACGTCAACTGGCTGGCCCACGGGACATATGGCGCCCACTCGGGCACGCGACGGCCAATCACGTGTCCATCAGGCAGCAGCGATCGGACGAACTCGTCATTGACGAGAGCGTGGCTCGATCCGATGTCCGTTCTATCGAGCACACGGCCTTGCACGGCATGCATCCCGGTCACGCCGAAATACGACGAAGTGACGACCCGGACCCTGACGGACGTGCGCCATTGCCGGCGCTCGAGGCCGGGCGGTCCGAGCACCGTGCCGTTCTCGGTGGTCGTGAGCGGCAGGATGTTGGCCGCCGCCACGACGATGCCGGCGCGTGAGAAGTCCGCGAGCGCATCATTCACGCTCGCGATTTGCGCCGTGGGATCCGTTGCGGCGACGCCACGATCGGCAAGGCGCAGGATCGAGAAATCCGTCCTGCCCAGTCCGACGTTCACGGCCGCGGTCGTCCGCAACACCAGCGCGAGCGACGCGGCTGTGGCACCGACGACGAACACGAGCGCGACCTGCGCGGACATGCCGGAGATCTGCCAGGCGCCGCGTCCGCGCGCCGCTGCACGCGACGACGAGCGGTGGCGTGCGAGCACGGCGCCCGGGAGCGCGCCGAGACACGCGCCGAGCACGGTTCCTGCGAGACCTTCGATCGACACGCCGCGCGTCAGCACGAGATCGGCGACTTTCGAGATGGTGCCGCTCTCGAGCGTTGCGGCGACGCGCAGCATGCCGGACGCGACGAGCACCACGCCAGGCGCGGCGACGAGCCCGACCATCGCCGCCATCAGCAGATACGTCCACAGCACCGATCGCTCCGTCGCTCCCAACGCCCGCAGCGTCGCGAACGTCGTCGTCATCCGTCGTGCGCGCGCGGCGAACAGCCAGGCGACGTTGAGGAACACGAGCGCGAGGAGCGACGCGGCCGTCGCCTCGAGCGCGGCCAGCGCCGGCCGGAGCGGCTCGAGCAGCGTGTCGCCGTACGACTGTACGCGCACGGGTCGGGACGTGCCGTCCGACGCAAGCTGCGCGGTCGCCTGCGCTTCGGCGATGTCTGCCGTGACACTCGGCGCGAGGCGCGCGATGGCGCCGTACGACGCCGTCGCCGCAACCGCTTCGCGACGTTCGAGCGGCAACGGCGCCCAGTACCTCGTCTGCCTGTCCGGAAACCAGAAGTCGCGGCCGACAATCCCGACGATGCGGTAGGCGTCGCCGTCGATGCGAACGATGTCGTCGAGGCGTTCGGTGACGAGGCCCGCGTCGACAAGGCGCTGGCCGATCACAATCGGCCTGAGCGGCGAGATGTCGCCATCGCCCGGCGTCAGCACGCGACCGCTGATCGCGCGCACGCCGAGGACGTCGAAGATGCGATCGGAGACGAGCGCCCCGGACACGTCGACGGTCTTGCCTGACGGCAGCGTCAACTGCTGCTGCAGCGTGAGGAACGCGGCGATGGACGAGAACGGGCGCGGCTGGCCCGCCAGCGCGTCGATCGCGGGCGCGTCGAGCAGCCGCAGTTGCTCCTGCGCCGAGCTCGCATCCCACACGCGGACGATCCGGTCCGGCTGCGACCACGGCAGCGGCGTCAGCAACGCGGCATGAATCACGCTGTACGCGGCGAGCGTCAGGCCGCCGCCGACCATGAGCGCCATGACGGTGGCCGCCAGAGCCTTTCGCGCGCGGAGGAGCTTGACGGCGGTGGTGAGCTCAGGAGGGATCGACATCGGTGGACGCCTCCAGTGGGCGGCTCAGGAATCGGACACCGGGATTGGGGAAAGGTTCCGCGGCGTCCGCCTGCTGTGGTGGCCGCAGATCTGGGAAATCGCGTGCCAGGCGAACGCGCGGCGGAGGGATGCGGTGGCGTAGCGGGCGGCGGGCGTTCGCCCCCACGAGCTGGAAAAGGCTCCGGGCGGCCTTTGGTCTCGCCAACCGGCAAGACAAGACGCAGATGCCGACCGCCGGCGCACGAGCCGCAGACTCGCGCGCCAGCTACTCAGCCAGCACCAGCACCGACTCGTATGATCTCCGCGGGCTGCAATCTCGCGAGTGATTCGAGAACGGCGGGCACAAGCGGAAGGAGGTCGTCGATGTCGTTGCTCTTCGACGTCATGATCACGACGCCGATGCGGAAGCCGGCGAGGTTCTGCTGGTGCTCGACACCCTGGTCGACGGTCAACAGCGCGTCGAATCGGCCGTCGGCTGCGCGCAGCAATGCGCCATTCTTGACGCCGGCCCAGCCTTCTTCTTGAACCGTCCGCACCTCATGGCCCGGCAACTCCCGCCGGAGCCGCTTCGGTACGCATTCATCGAGCAGCAGGCGCATGCGCGACGAGGTGCTTCAGGTGCTCGAGGACGGTCAGGGCCAAGGCGCGATCGACGGTTGGAAAATCGTCGAGGAACTCGGCCAGGGGGCGGTCGTGCTCCAGGTAGTCCAACAACGCTCGGACAGGCACGCGCGTTCCGACGAACACGGGCGTGCCGCCGAGGACGTCCGGGTCGGAGTGTACGCCAGGGATTGGCTCGTGCATGCTGCGCTCCTATCGAGCGGAATGAATCGAGTATATGTCCGAACCGGGGCCCCTCGCTCTTCCGAGGAACCCCGGTTGTTCTTCACACACGAACGCACTTACGCCGCCTTCTCGAGCTCGGCCTCCGGCGCCGCGGCGGGTGTGGCTGTCTCCGCGGCTGTGACCGCCGGCTCCGTCGTCGACGATGACGACGAAGACCGGATGCCACCGTCGATGTGGCGGGCGCTCTGCCAGGCCGCCAGGCGGACGGGATCCGTCCGCACGGCGTTGGGCACGACGACGTCGAGACGACGAAGGGCCTCGGCGACGCGCCCGAGCGCTGCGTCGATACCGGCGCGCGCCGATCGCACGCCGAGGCGGCCCTTCCGCCGCGTGTCCATCGCCTGCTCCAGCGCGTCGACCTGACGCTGCAGCGCGACGATGAAGTCCGGCGGCAGCCCGAAGCGGATGAACTCCGCCTCGTGCGGCTGCGCCGCCTCGATGAACGCCCGCGCGGCCGACGACATGGCCGACGCGGACATGTTCGACGGCACGCGGAAGGGATGCTGGCCACCCCCATACGCGTCCATGCCCCGTGCCGTGTGAGCGATGATCTTCATCTGCTCCCGCAGCGCGGTCCGGAGGTCCGCCTTGACCTTCCGGAACTCGCCCGCGGCGAGGACGCGGGCTTTGAGGTGACGATCGATCTCCTCAACAGCCTCGCCCACGACCGCGAAC
>CAZNMF010000240.1:0-17597 GCA_964573795.1 uncultured Solibacteraceae bacterium | reverse complement strand
CTCGGCGCCGGCGCGCAGGCGCCGTCCGACGCCATGGCCGCGCGCGTCTTCGCGCACCCGTCGTATCGCGCGGGCGTCGACGCCCTCGATCGCACCTTCCCGCAGTTCCTCGACGATGTGCGTGCGCTGACGGAGATTCCGGCGCCGACCGGCGAGGAATCCGCGCGCGCCACCGCGATGCTCGCGCGCATGCGCGATGCGGGCCTCTCCACCGCTGCGCTCGACGCGGCCGGCAACGTCGTCGCCCTGCACCGCGGCGGAGGCGGCCCGCTGCTCGCGATCGCCGCGCATCTCGACACCGTCTTCCCCGCAGGGACGGACGTGCACGTGCGGCGCAGCGGCACGCGCTGGTCCGCGCCAGGCATCGGCGACAACGCCGTCGGCCTCGCCACGCTCCTCGCGCTGGCGCGCGCGATCACGGCCTCGCGCGCGCCACTCGCCGGCGACGTCCTCTTCATCGCGGACGTCGGCGAAGAAGCGACGGGCGATCTGCGCGGCATCAGGTACGTCATGACGCAGGGCCCGTTTCGCGGCAGGATCGCGCAGCTCATCGCGATCGACGGCGCGGGCGACGGACGCGTCGTCACGGTCACGGGCGTCGGCAGCGTGCGGTACCGCGTGACGTTCGACGGCCCGGGCGGCCACAGCTACGGTCTCTTCGGCATCGTCAATCCCGCCAACGCGCTGGCGGGCGCCATCGACGCGCTCGCGCACATCCAGGTCCCGGGCTCGCCGCGCACGACGTTCAACGTCGGCATGATCGGCGGCGGGACCTCGGTCAACTCGATCCCGTCATCGGTCTGGATGGACGTCGACCTGAGGTCCGAGGCGCCCGACGAGCTCGCGCGTCTCGATCGATCGTTCCGCGACGTGGTCGCGCGCGCCGTCGACGCGGAAAATCGCGCGCGATCGGCGCGGCTGGGTGCAGTCAGCGCCTCGATCGATCGGCTCGGCGAACGGCCTGCCGGACACACCGCGGCCCACACGCCGCTCATGCGCGCCACGTCGGCCGCGCTGCGGCTGACCGGCATCGTGCCGGAGTACACGGCGAGCAGCACGGACGCGAACCTGCCGATGAGCCTCGGCGTGCCGGCCATCGCGATCGACACGGGCATTCCCGGCGGGTCGCCGCACGCGCCGGACGAGTGGATCGACGTCAACCGCGCGACGGCGCTCGGCGCCCTGCAGCGGATCCTCCTGGTCGTGCTGAGCGCAGCCGGCCTGCGATAATGACGCGCGTGCACGCCCACACGATCGCCCTCGCCGTCCTGCTCGTCTCCGTCGTCGCCTGTTCGACGTCCGCGCCGCCGGCGGCCGAGCGCCCGATCGACGATCTGCTGATCGACGCGCACAAGCTGGATCTCGCCGGCAAAGCGGACGAAGCGGCCGCGATCTATCGTCGGGTGCTCGCGCGCAAGCCGGACTCGTACGACGCGCAGTACGGCCTCGGGCGCGTGCTCGATCTCACCGGCGACTACGAGGATGCGCGCGCGCACTTCTCGCGCGCGGTCGATCTCGCGCCCGACAGCCACAAGGAGCAGGCGATGCGCATGCTCGCGATCTCGTGGACGTTCGTGCGCGATCTCGATCACGCGACGCGGCTCTTTCGCGACGTGTACGATCGGCGTCTCGCCGCCAACAATCTGGCTGCGGCCGCCGAGTCGGCCAACGAGCTGGCACGCGTCTATCTCGAGCTGGGCGACATCGATTCGGCGCAGCAGTGGTATCGCACCGGACACGACGTCGCGCGCCGCGACAAGGATCTGGCGCCGGTGCTCGCCGATCTCGCCGACATCCGCTGGGAACATGCGGAGGCGCGGATCGCGGCGCGGCACGGCGACGCGGCCGCCGCGGCGCGACACGCGGCAGCCGTCAAACGCCTCATCGACAAGGGCGGGAACGCCGATCAGCAGGCGCAGTACTCGTATCTGCTCGGCTACATGCGCTTCTATCTCGGCGATTACGGAGGCGCGCGCGAGCCATTGCGGCAGGCCGATCAGAGCGATCCGTTCATCCTGCTGCTCCTCGCGCAGGCCAGCGAGAAGCTGCACGAGCCGGCAGAGGCGCGCGCGTATTACGAGAACGTGCTCGCGTCGACGTCGCACGCGATCAACGCGGCCTTCGCGCGGCCGATCGCGCGCGAGCGGCTGGCGGCTGGCGTCAAATGACGTCTGCGAAGCCCTTGCGCGTCCGCTGAAACCACCAGAATCCCGCCTGCGCCACGACGAGGCCAACGCCAAGCGCGATGAGCCAGTGCGCGAGCGATGGCGTCAGACCGTCGATCAACGCCGCCCTCGCCTCTTCGATCGGCATGGTCAGCGGATTGAGATAGATCCAGCGCCGCAGCCGCGGCGACGACACGCTCGCCAGCGGGTAGAACACGGGCGAGAGGAACATCATGACGCTCACGAGCACGCCCGTGATCTGACTGATGTCCCGTACGAACACGCCCAGCGCAGCCAGAAACCACGCCAATCCCATCGTCGTCAGCAGCAGCGGCACGATGACGATGGGCACGAAGACGACGGTCCAGGGCAGCGTGTGATTGATCGCGAGCTGCGCGACGATCAGCACGATGAAGCTGACGAGGCTGTGGAACAGCGCGGATCCCATGCCCACCCACGGCAGAATCTCGAGCGGAAAGATCACGCGCTTGACGTAGTTGGGGCTCGAGAGCACGAGGCTCGGCGCGCGCGTGATGCACTCGGCGAACAGGCCGTGCACGATCAGTCCGACAAAGAGCGCCACCGCGAAGGCCGCGGTCGAGCCGCGCGCTACCCCCGGCCACTGCTGGTGAAAGATGCCGGAGAAGACGATCGTGTAGACCGTCAGCATCAGCAGCGGGTTGAGGAACGACCACGCGATGCCCATCAGCGAGCCGCGATAACGGCCGACGACATCGCTCCTGACGAGCTGCCCGATCAGCTGGCGATTGACGATCGCGCTGCGGACGATCGCCACCGGTGAGACGGGGTGCGCGCGATGCGGGTTCATCGCGTCACACGCGCCCCAGAACGGCCGCCAGCCACAGACCGGCGTTCCCGCCCGCCGTCTGCCGCCGGACGCCGCTGCGCCAGAGGCCGACGAGCCGCGGCACGAGCGATCGACGCCGCGCGTCGCGAAACAGGTCCAGTGTCCGCGCGTTCTGCGGCGTCAGCAGGTCGCGCACGCGCTCCAGAGCCGCCAGGTTCACGTCGCTCCATCCACGCACACGGCCGCGCAGCATCTCGCGCACGTTGCCCATACGGTCGCTCATGCCAATCCGCGCGCCGACCTGGTTACGGGCGTGCTGTCGATAACGCACCATCGGCTCCGGATCGTACATGACGATGCCGCCGGCGCCCGATACCAGTAGATACGCCCACCAGTCGTACGTGACGGGCGCGCAGCCGGCGTCGATCGATCGCCGGAGCAACGCGCGCGCGGCGGAATTGAACGTCATCGTGTTGCCGCCGGCGATATTGTGCGCGAGCGCGTTAGCGAAGCTCGGCGGCCGGACGAACAGCGGGGACTGGCCGATCAGGCGGCCGCTGCGATCGATCAGCCGCGTCCGCGATCCATAGAGCGCGGCCGTCGACCCACCGGCGCGCGCAAGCCGCGCGATGGCGCGCGTGAGCTTTTCCGGCTCCCAGACGTCGTCCTGATCCGCGTACGCGAAGTAGTCCGCGTCGATCTCCGGACGGCACGTCAACGACAGGAAGTTCTGGACGAATCCTCGACGCGGGCCCGCGACGATCGACAGGCGCCCCGGCTCCCACGCGCGCTGATATCGCTCGAGCACCTCGACCGTGCCGTCGGACGATCCATCGTCAGACGCGTACACCGACCAGCTCTGATGCGTCTGCGCGGCGATCGAGTCGAGCTGCAACGGCAGGAGGTCGCACCCCTGATACGTGCACAGGAGAATCGCGACGCGCGATGAAGCCGGGGAGATCACCGCGGCCCATTCTATCCAGAGCGCGATGGCTTCTTTTGCGACACTTCGTGGCCGGCGGCAAGGCTAAGCCCTGCGACTACGCGCGGACGGACTCGACGAGGATCGGACCCGACAGCTCCGCCTCGAAGCCGCCGGCGCTCGGACGTTTGAGATCGAGCGCCAAACCGGAGCGATCGGCGATCTCGCGCGTGACCGCGAGGCCCAGACCGGGCGCGCCGGGACGCCGGGTGCGATGCTCGTCGCCGCGGAACCGCCGCACCGCCGTCAACCCGCGGAACTCGTCGTCGCTCACGCCGCGGCCGGTATTGGTGACGATGACGCGGAACCGCCGCTCGTCGGGAACCGGCACGAGCTGCACCGTCACGTCGCCGCCGCGGCGGTTGTAGCGGATGGCGTTGTCGACGAGATTGGCGACCGCGCACTCGATCAACGACTCGTCGCCGCCGATGACGACGTCGCCGGACGGCTGCGGCGCGCGCAGCGCCACGCCGGACGCGTCGGCGACGGCCACGTGGCGGGCCGCGACGCGTGCGACGAGCGCGTTGAGATCGACGCGCGCGGCCGACAGCGCGCTGCTCATCTTCAGCCTGGACGCCGCGGTCAGATTCTCGACGTCATGGGCCAGATCGTGCGCCTGCAGCAGCAGCGCACGCGCGTCGCTCGTGCCGGCGACGCCGCGCCCGGCCAGTCCGGCCAGCCCGGACTCGAGCCGCGCGAGCGGCCCGACGATGTCGTCGGCGGTCGACTGGACGAGCCGTCGAAGCGCCGTGTCCTGATCGTCGATGCGTGCCCGCCGCTGGTGCAGCTCGTTGGCCGCATCGTTGTAGACGAACGTCAGCGAGCTCAGCTCGTCCTTCGACGCGTCCGGCGCGATCGTCTTGTAACCGTCATCGGCCGCGTCGTGCGCGTCGCGCGCGAGCCGCCGCACGCGCGCGACCGTCGGCCACACCGCGCCGAGCGCCAGCGCGAACGACACCGCGTACGCGCCGGCGAACACCAGCGCGCGCGTGCGCATCTGATGCGGCGGCGGCGCCAGGCGGCCGAGGTAGTACATGCACGGGCTGCCGATCCAGCCGGTGCCGACGGCCATCTGCACGCCGGTGCCGGCCGGCGTCTGATACGGCGCGACGATCGGCTCCCACGACGCGCGCATCTGGCGCCGGAGCTCGGCGGGAAATCGTGCGCTGGCCGAGCTCGAGCCGACGAACTGCTCGTCGTAGGCGAACAGCTCGAACGGCTGATTCGTCACCTTGGGGCGCGGCGGCAGATCGTCGGGGCTCGTCTCGACGAACACGCCGCCCTTCGGCCGGCCCTCGAGCGGTCCCGTGAGGAACCAGGTGGGATCGCTCTCGCAGCGCTCTTTCACCTGATCGTTGATCTGCGACGACACGACGCGCTCGAGCGCGAGGCGTGCGTCCGCCATCCGAACGCGATCGACCACGAACGTGGCCGCGGCCGCCGCGGGCAGCGCGATCAGCAGACAGACGACGGCCACGCGGGTCCGGAGAGTCATGTGCGAGTGTTTACGAACGGCGCCGCGCGATCGTTACGCGGCGCGATTCAGTCACCAATTCGCCACAAATACCAGGCGGCGACGGTGCGATACGGCCGCCACGCCTCCGCGGCACGCAGCATCGTGCGCGCGCTGGGGCGCGACTTCATCCCCAGCAGCCGCTGCACGCCCTTGACGATGCCGAGGTCGCCGACGGGAAACACGTCTGGTCGGTTGAGACGGAACATCAGGAACATCTCGGCCGACCATCGGCCGAACCCCTTGACCGCCGTGATCGCCGCCTCGACGTTCTCGTCGGATTGATGCTCGAGATCGTCCAGCACCAGCCGGCCGTCGGCGACGCGCTCGGACAGATCGCGGATGTAGCTGATCTTCTGACGGCTGAGTCCCGCTTCGCGCAGACGCGCCGGATCGAGCGCGAGCACGGTCGCCGGCGACAGCGCGTCCGCGCCGCCGACGAGCGCCGCCACGCGGCCGAAGATCGTGGACGCGGCTTTGCCCGACAACTGCTGCGACACCAGCGCGCGCACGAGCGACACGAACGGATGGTGCGTCCGCGATTCGTAGATGCGGCACTTGCCGACACGACGGATGAGGGCCGCGAGCTTCGGATCGCGCCGCATCAGCACGCGCCGCGCGCGATCGCACTCGCGCTCGGTGAGCACGACGGCAGCGCGTGTCTGGACGTTCGTCGCAACTGACTTCATCATCGTGTCCGCCGGGTCTGAAGACCCGGCCTACATCTGTCCTGCGAACGCACAGCGTGGGCGCCCACAAGGGGCGCCCCTTGCTACGCATGTCGTCACCGTAGCCCGTGGCCTGTCGCCCGAAGCCTGACCGGGACGGCCCTTGTAGCCGCCCAGCCCCCAAAGCCTCGAGCTCAAATCACTGCGCCTGAACGGGTCGTCCCTGCAACACGTCGTCGATCCGCGCGAGCACGCGGTCGCGGCCGACGAGCTCGAGCACTTCGAACAGCCCTGGGCTCGCCGACTGACCCGTGACGGCCACGCGCGTCGCATGAATGAGAACGCCGGCCTTGATGCCACGCACGTCTGCGAGCGCGCGCAGCGCCGCCTCGAGCGACGTGGCGTCGAACGACGGCAGATCGCGCAACTGATCGCGCCACGCCGCCAGGTGCGACGCGACGTCCGGCGCGGAAAGATGCTTCGCCGCCGCCGCCGGATCGCGCTCGACGCGCTCGACGAGAAACGGCCGCAGCAGCGCGACGAAGTCGCCGAGCGTGTGCGCGCGGGGCTTCAGCAGATCGATGACGCTCCGCAGCCAGACGCGACGGCTGGCCTCGAAATCCGATCGCCACTCCCCCGCCGACTCGAGCAGCGGCCGGATGCGCGCGACGATCGCGTCCGCATCCAATCGCATGATGTGCTGCTGGTTGAACCACTGCAGCTTCTCCGGATTGAAGACGGCATTGCCGCCGCTGATCCCCGCGAGATCGAAACGCGCGACGAGCTCGTCCGCCGTGAACACTTCCCGATCGCCGCTGCCGGGCGACCAGCCGAGCAGCGCGAGAAAGTTGACCATCGCCTCGGGCAGATAGCCCCGCGACTCGTACTCGCCCACCGACGTCGCGCCGTGGCGCTTGCTCAGGCGCTTCTTGTCCGGCCCGAGAATCAGCGGCACGTGCGCGAACGCGGGCACCGGCGCGCCGACGGCACGGTAGAGCAGGATCTGTTTCGGCGTGTTCGAAATGTGATCGTCGCCGCGCACGACGTGCGTAATCCGCATGTCGATGTCGTCGGCGACGACGGACAACTGATACGTCGGCGAGCCGTCGGAGCGGACGATGACGAAGTCCTCGATGCTCGCGTGCGATACGGTGATCGGCCCGTGCACGAGATCCTCGAACGTCGTCTCGCCGTCGGGCACGCGGACGCGCACGGCGCGCGGCAGGCCTGCAGCTTCGCGCGAGGCGATCTCGGCGGGCGACAGCGACGCGCACGTGCGATCGTACATCCACGCGCTGCCCGCCGCCTCCGCGGCCGCGCGCTTCGCCTGCAGCTCCTGCGGCGTGCAATAGCAGTAGTACGCGCGCCCAGCCGCCATCAGCCGCTGCGCGAGATCGCGATGACGATCGAGCCGCTGCGTCTGGAAGTACGGCCCGTACGGACCGCCGACCTCCGGGCCCTCGTCCCACTCGAGCCCGAGCCAGCGCAGGCTCGTGAGGATGCCAGTCACCATGTCGGACGAGGACCGTTCGGCATCCGTGTCCTCGATGCGGAGGACGAACGTGCCGCCGTGACGACGGGCGTAGAGCCAGTTGAAGAGCGCGGTGCGCGCGCCGCCGACGTGCAGATAGCCTGTGGGCGACGGCGCGAATCGAAGACGGACGGACACGGGAAACGATTGTATGGCGTTCGTCGTTTCTGATGCTGGCGTTCTGTCGTTCGACGTCGTGATCGCCCCGGCGTGCTGATCGTCCCGACGCTCGTGGGATGTATAAGTGTTCTCGTGACGCACATTTGATGGGTTTAGGCACCGTCGCCGCTTCCGAATACTCGGGAGCGTGAGCGAATTGCGGCGGCGCGTCGGCAAGCGCGTGAAAGAACTGCGTCTTGCGAGAAATCTGACGCAGGAGCAGCTCGGCGAGCGCGCGAGCCTGAGTTACAAGTTCGTCGGCGAGGTCGAGCGCGGCGTCGGCAACCCGACACTCGACACGCTCGCGAGCCTTGCGGCGGCGCTCGGCGTGGAGATCGTCGATCTCGTGTCCGAGGTCCGGTCGACGACGTACGGCGACGTCTCGGAGCGCGACGTCGCGGTCGTCCGCGATGCGCGCGACTCGCTCGAGGCCCTGCTCGCGCGCTTCGGCGGCCGTTCCAGGAAGCGCCGCCGCTGACCTCAGCCGATCGCCGGCTCGCGGTGCCAGACGACGATCGTCCGCTCTCCCCCCTCGTCATCGAGACGAACCGACTCCAACCAGCGCCGGAGGCGCACGTCGATCGGGATGCTGGCGTCCGTGCTGACGCGGCCCGCGGCGAGCAGCAGCGGCTCACGGGCCAGTTCCGGCCAATCGATCCCGAACGATCTGGCGCACGCGATCGCCGAGCGCACGGCGTCGGTCTTGTCGCCGCCGTTCTGCGGCGCTGACCAGGGTCTCGCCAGACGCGCTGGCAATACCGACAACGACGCGAGGTTCACCGCCGACAAGGCGGTGTCGATCGACGCGGAGCCGACGTGCGGCACCGGCAGGATGCCGTTCAGCACGAGGTCCGCTTCGAGGCGTTTGAGGTGCAGCTCGCCGGACGCGTAGGACTCCGCGACGCGTGCGCCGGCGACGATCAGCGTGGACACGTCGGCGGAACATTCGAGGGTCCGCTGTTCGAGCGCAGCGACGAGCCGATCGTCCTCGAGCGGCAACGTGACCTCGCCGAGCGTGTCGATCGCGCCGTGTCCGAGCACGACCGTACGGCCCGACGTGTCGATACAGCCGGTCAGGCCGCGGCCGGCGTGTGACGACACGATCAGCGCGCGGCCGCCGGCAGCGTCGATCGCACGATGCGCAGCGACAAGACATGAGCAGGCCAGATCGGCGGGAACCGGCCGCCGGCCGAGCGCGCGTGCGCATTCCTCGTCCGACGCGCACGTGCGACACGTGTCGAGAACGGCATGGGACGCGTCGACGATGGCGTCGTGGATGGCGCGCCGTACGGCCTGCGTGTCGGCCCGATGTCCTTCGAGCGGCCGCGGCGGTGGCGTCTGCTGCAAGGCCGCGATCACCGCGTCGCACGTCGTACGCGCGCCGAGGCCTGCGAGCGGACTGGACGTCGCGCCTTCGGCGACGACGATGAACGTCCAGCCGTCGGCGTGTGCGATGTCGAACCAGCTCGCCGGGTGATGTCCATGGGCCGCCTGCGCGCTGGCGCGCGTACGGGCGCCGGCAATCAGGACGTGCGGGCCGGCGCGCCGCATGCGGCTGTAGAAAGCGTGGCGATGGACGCCGGCGACTGCGGAATCGAGTGCAGTGGCTCGCTCGTCAGTCGTCGCGTCGTCGGCACCGGCATCGTCCTTCCGCTCGTGACGAATCGTCTCCGCGACGTCGAGCAGCACGCGCGAGCGGACGGACGGATCCTGCCGCAGCCACGCTTCGAGCGCGGCGCGCAAGTCGTCGTCCGTCGACGCGGTGCTCGTGGTCCGGAGCACGGACTGCCTCCTCGGGGGGGAAACCGATGCGGGAGAGAGGAACTTAAACACGGTATGTCTAACACGTATACGTTTATGTGTTCAAGGCGCGGCAACACGGGCGCCATGAGGTCGTCTGGCCGGCACGCACCGCATTTGCGAGATCCCGACGCTTCTGCGTACGATGGTGGGCTCGCCCACTGACGATGGGCCTTTCCGGGAGCGTCTGCTGGCGACCTCATCCATCGGCATCGATTTCGGCACGACCAACACGTCGATTGCGCACGTGCGTGCCGACGGCATCGTCGAGCTCGGCCAGTTCCCGTTCCTCGGCCAGGCGACGGCCGCGTACCGCTCGTTGCTGTATTTCGAGCAGGCGCCGCGGCAAGGCGTGCAGCCGCCGCGGACGTCCTGCTGGACTGGGCCGCTCGGTATCGAGCACTACCTTGCCGCGGAGCATCAGGGACGACTGATTCAGTCGCTCAAGTCGTTCCTGGCCGATCGCCACATGGACAGCACGCAGGTCTTCGAGCGCAAGCGAACGGTCGAAGATCTCATCGCGCGGATCCTGAGCGACGTCCGCGAAGAGGCGTCACGACAATTCGGACACGACATCCGTCACGTGACGGCCGGACGTCCCGTCCGATTCGTCGGCTCGTCGTCGGCGGACGATGACGAGTACGCGGTCAGGCGTTTGGAGCGGGCGTTTCGGGCGGCGGGATTCGAGACAGTTTCGTTCGAGCTCGAGCCGATCGCGGCCGCGCATCAGTACGGGAGCACGCTCGATCGCGACGAGCTGATCCTCATCGGAGACGTCGGCGGCGGCACGAGCGACTTCTCGCTCGTCCACGTCGGCCCGGGCGCGCGGCGCGATAACGTGTCGGCGCGGAGACTGTTCGGCAACGCGGGCGTCGGCATCGCCGGCGACGCGTTCGACGCGCAGATCGTGCGCCACCTCGTGTCACCGGCGCTGGGATCGCGCAGCGAGATCCGATCGATGGACAAGCGGCTCCCGATGCCGACATGGCCGTACTCGAATCTCGAGCGCTGGCATCATCTGTCGTTTCTCAAGAGCCGTGAAGTCATCGACCAGCTCGAGCGTCTGCAGGCACAAGCGCTCGAGCCCGAGCCGATCGCGTCGCTCATTCATCTCATCCAGCACGATCTCGGCTATCAGCTGCACCGTGCGGTACAGCAGCTCAAGACCGCGCTGTCGTCGGAAACCGTGTCGACGTTCACGTTCCGCGAAGGCTCACGGCTCCTGCAGGCCACGGTCGCGCGTGACGCGTTCGAGGCCTGGATTGCCGACGAGCTGCATCAGATCGAGACGTGCGTCGACGGACTGTTGACGTCCACGGGCGTCGCGCCGGCCGACGTCGATGCCGTATTCCTGACGGGCGGTACGTCGTTCGTCCCAGCCGTGCGCCGCATCTTCGAGTCCCACTTTGGTCCAGCCAGAATCGCGACCGGCAACGAGTTCACGTCCGTGGCCATGGGACTGGCGAGGGTCGGCGCGGAGAGATCGTGAAGCCCTTCGCGACACGGCTTGCCAACCGCAGCCGCGAGCGCAGCGAGACGTGAAGCCCTTCGACTCACTTCGTTCGCTCAGGGCATTCTCCGTGGCGAGAGCCATGAGCGAGCCTTCGGCTCGCAACGCGAGCGGAAGGCGAGTCGAATGGCGGTGAGGCAGGGATTCGAACCCTGGGTAGGGCTTTAAGGCCCTACAACGGTTTAGCAAACCGCCGCCTTCAGCCTCTCGGCCACCTCACCGTGATTTCGTAAGTCTAACGCATCTAACGACTTCTGCGATTCACGCGTTTCGGCGGATCGGCGCATTTTCGCCGATTGTCCCCGAAATTGTCCCCGTCGCGCCCGCGCGTGTCCCCGAAACCGCGTCCAACCGTCGCGCGGCGTCCTGCAGATCGCCTGTGCTCACGATGTTGTACCGCTCGAACACGCTGCGCGTCTTGTGCCCGGTCATCTGCATCGCCACGCGCTCGGGGATGCCTGCTCGCACGAGGTTCCTAACGGCCGTGCGGCGGAAATCGTGCAGCAGCCGCCCCGGATATCCGGCCTCTCGGCACGCCGCGCGAAACGCCGCCCGGAAACTTCGGATGGAGCGTCCGTTCCGGTGGAAGACGTGCGGACAGAGCCGTCCGTCTTGTCGAAGATTGTCGGCGATCGCGCGCTGACGATCAAGCAGCGCACGAAGCTCGGCGGTCATCGGGAACGTTCGGCCTTCACGGTTCTTCGTCGTGCCGGGGTCGAGGCGGACCTCGCCAGCCGCGAAATCGACGTGCCGCCACTGGAGCGGGAGCACCTCGCTGTCGATGCGCCAGCCGGTGATGTAGGCGAACGTCACGACGGGCCGGAGCGCCTCCGGCAGCCGTCGGAGGACCCCGTCGAACTCCTCGCGCTCGAAGAAGCCCACGCGCACGTTGTCCTCCCGCAGCATCGGGATGTGCGGCTTCTGCAGGAGCTTGCCGGCTTGGATCGCCAGGACGAACATGCGCTTGAGCGTCGTCAGCTCGCGATTAATCTCACCGTTCGAGACGCGTGCAATCGTGCACTGCCTCGCAGGCACGTGCCGCTTTGACCCATCGCGCCCGGTGAAGACGTAGGCTCGCCGCGAGACGGTGGTCTCGCTTTGACGTTGTGCGATGTACGTTCGGATGTCCGTCGTGGTGATGGCGGACATCTGCCGACCGCCGAAGAACGGCTGAAGATGTTTCTCGATGCGCCGCGTCACATCGTCTAACGTGCGTTTCCCGTTCGTCGAGTAGTCGTTGATCACGTCCTTGGCGGCTTCTTCGAACTTGACCCGTCCGACCTTCGGCGTCACGGCGACGCCGCGTCTCAGATCGCCTTCGCGCCGCTGCAAGAGAGCGCGCGCCTCACTCTCCCTCTCGCTGCCGCTGCTTTCCTCGTAGCGTTTCCCGTCGCGGTAGTACCGGATCCACCAGATCCGACGTCGGCGCTTGAGCTGTCCCATGGTGCACTCCTTTCTCTTTGACACGTCACGCACACGATCGCCCGCCGACACGAACGCGCCACGGACGACGCGTCCACGGACGCGAAGCATGGGCACGTCGGAAGAAACAGGTCAGCGACGAACGATCGACTTGAGGTGGGCTGGTGGCAGCGCTGCGGACGCGCCGGCAGTCAGCAACTCCGCGCCTGGCGGCACGGAGGACGTTGCCCTGGGCAACACAGGTAGGACGAAATGATCGCAGGACTGACGGAATGCGCCGTCAACAGCTCCGATCGCGATCAGGTCCGAGCCGTGGACCTGACCCTCTTCGCGGCTGCGCGAGTCTTCTTCCGTGTTCGCGGTGCGCGCTTGGCGATGCGCTTGGGAGGCAACGATACCGTCGGCGTCCCCTCCAATTCATCTTCGCGCCGGAAGGCCGCGGCGAGCGCCTCGATGCTGCCGTATTCGCGCGCGATGGCTTCGCGGTGCTTTCGAACTTCCTCGACGATGGGATCGCGACGCGTCATGATGGCATCTCTATCACCAGAGACCTCGCAAGTGCCGGCACATCTCGCCCACCGACAGACTCCGGATACCCTGCAGCGCCGCGAGACGGCGCGCGGCCGCAGCGGCGTCTCCGCGACGGGCCTCGTCCCTCACAAATCGCGAGACAAATAAGTCGAAGCGCGCGCGGCCGGTCCACCATTGGCGGGTCGCTTCCTGATGGGCGGCCTGAATGATGTCCCGGCTCGGAGCGGCCACGAGGTAGCTCACGATGGTCGTCTCGATGTAGACCTTCGCCTTCGCTGTCATCACGGACGCTCGCGCACGACTGGATCATGCCATCGTCCGCCGTCGTACTGCACAGCTCGGATCGCAGGTCGCGACGAGCCTCCGTGAAGAGGGAGGGACTGTCCCACGATTGTCCCTGCGGCCAACACGAACCGGCCATTCAGAGCCAACAGCAGCCAACTCGCTCGATCTGGGAAGTGACTGAAACGTGAGAATTTGCGGGAGAAAACGACAATGGCCGTGGGGCTGACTGGCGTTTAGCCACCTCACCGTGAACTGTAAGTGTAATCGAAAAGGGGCCTGGCGCCTCTTGACAAGGTGAGCACGCACGAGCAATATAAGCCAGCTATACATAGCTGGCTTAGTTATGTCCAAACACACAAACGACCGTCTGCAGGGCACCCTCGATCTTCTGATTCTGAAGGTGCTGTCCCGCGCTGGGTCGCTCCACGGATACGCGATCGCTCGGCGAATCCACCAGGCGACCGAGGACTCGCTGCACATCGAGGAGGGCTCCCTCTATCCCGCTCTGCAGCGGATGAGCCATGAGAAATGGCTGAAGGCTGAATGGGGGACCACCGACACCGGACGACGAGCCCGGTTTTACACGATCACGCCGGCCGGACGTCGACAGCTGGAGGAAGAAGAGCGCAGCTGGGGGTTCCTGACGTCAGCCGTCGACAAGGCGTTGCGATTCGCCTAGGAGATCGCCATGTCACGACTCCGGAAGCTCTGGAACGTCCTTCGCCGTCCGCGGATCGACGATGATCTTCGCATCGAGCTCGATACGCACCTCGCGTTGATCGAAGACGAAGAACGAGCGACAGGCGCCAGCGCCGAGCAGGCGCGTCGGAACGCCAGGTCGAGATTCGGGAACCCGTTGGTCCACCGCGAGCGAGCCGTCGACGCGGTCATCGCGACCTGGCTCGAGCGCGCCTGCAAGGAAGTCGTCTTCGCTTTGCGGCGTTTGGTGGCGAGTCCCGCGTTCACCGTGACCACCGTGCTCACTATCGCGCTCGCCATCGGCGCGAACGCCTCGCTCTTCGCCGTCGTGCAGCGCGTGGTGCTGAATCCCCTGCCCTACCCCGATTCGGACCGGCTGATCGACCTGGATCATGGCGCACAACAGCTCAATCTGCCATCGGGCATGGGCATGACGCGAGGCTTCTACTATCAGTACTCGGAACGCGCGCGCACCCTCGACGGCGTGGCGTTGTACAGCCTCAGCGACGTCACGTTGACGGGCCAGGGAGATCCGGAACGGATCCGTGCCGCCAGAGTGACGACCACCCTCGCATCGGTGTTGCGTGTCTGGCCTGCGCTCGGTCGCTGGTTCACGGAGGAAGAAGGCCGGCCAGGGGCGCCGGCCCTTGCCGTGCTCTCGCACGGGCTCTGGCTGCGTCGATATGGCGGCGACCCGGCGATCGTCGGACGCTCGGTGACACTCACGGGCATGCCGACGGAGGTCATCGGAGTGATGCCGGCGTCGTTTGCGTTTCCCGATCCGCGCGTCGATGTCTGGCTGGCCGAGCCCGTCTCGCGGTCGATGGGATTCGGCATCTGGCTTTACCGCGGCGTCGCACGGATGCGAGAGGGCAGGACGGTTGCGGACGTACGCACCGAGCTGAACGGGCTGATTGCGGACGTTCCACGCGCGTTTCCGGGCGATCCCATGGCTCTGGGCAATGCCGAGTCGATCAAGCTGTATTCGAACGCACGTGACTTGAAGGAGGCGACCGTCGGGAACGTGGCACGTGCACTTTGGATTCTGCTGGCGTCCGTGGGGCTCGTCCTGCTGGTCGCGTGCGCGAACGTCGCTAATCTGTTCCTCGTCCGCTCCGAGGCTCGTCAACGGGAAATGTCCGTGCGCCTCGCGCTCGGCGCGGGCCGCCTCGGTGTTGCCGCCTATTTTCTCGCTGAAAGCGCGATCCTCTCGCTCGCGGGCGGCGCGATTGGACTGGCGCTGTCGTGGGTGGCCGTGCGTGTGCTCGTCACCGGCGGCCCGACCACGCTGCCGCGACTCGAGGAGGTGCGCCTCGATGGCGTCGCGGTGGCGTATGCCGGCGCGCTCAGCATCCTCGCCGCCGTGGCCTGCGTGGCGATTCCTTTGTGGCGCGGCGCGCCGCTCGCCGCCTCGCTGCACGAGAAGGGACGTGGCAACACAACGAGCCGGAGTCGCCACCGTACCCGTCAACTGCTGATGGGTGGTCAGGTCGCGCTAGCGCTCATCCTTCTCTTGGCGTCCGGTCTCATGATCCGCAGTTTCCAGAAGCTGCGCGCCCTGGATCCCGGCTTCAACGCCGCATCGGCGCTCACGTTCCGCATTGGACTGCCCGAACGCAGATACTCGACACGACTCGAGGCCGTCGCGGCGCATCAGGCAATCCTGGACCGATTGTCCGTCCTGCCGGGCGTGACTGCCATCTCCGCGTCCGCGTGCTTGCCTCTCAATCCCGACGGGTGCATGGGCAATACGGTGCGAGTGCGGGGTCGCGCGATTCCTCCAGGGACCGTGCCGCCGCTCGCGCAGTTCAACGCGGTCGCCAGCGGCTACTTCGAGACGATGGGGATCCGGCTCATACGCGGCCGGACGCTCGACCGCGCGGATGTCGAGCGGCATGAGCCCGTCGTGGTCGTCGACGAAGTGTTCGCGCAGAGATTCTTCCCCAATCAGAATCCGATCGGCGAGTACGTCGCGTCCAACCGCCCGCCGACGGCGGCCGGGCAGAACCCGGCGTGGCTCACCATCGTGGGTGTAGTGTCAAAGACACCCACCAGCGTTCTCGCGGAAGCCGATCCGATGGCTCACATCTATATGCCGATGTCCATCGCGGGCGGACCGGAGTTTCAGATCTCCTCGCTCGTGGGTCCCGACGTTTCCGCGCTGACGTACGTCGTACGTTCCGGGACGTCGCCAACCGGCTTGGTGCGATCGGTGCGTGACGCCATCCATGCGATCGATCCCACGCTGGCCATGGCCCAGGTGCGCACACTGCAGGACGTTCTCGACGCCGCCTCGGCGCAGATGGCGTTCACCATGGTCCTGATTGTCATCGCCGCCACCGTCGCCGTGACGCTCGGGGTGATCGGGATCTACGGCGTCATGTCCTACATCGTGACGCAGCGCACCAGCGAGATCGGTGTGCGGCTCGCCCTCGGTGCGGCACCGGCCACCGTGGCGAGGATGATCGTGCGGCAGGGCGGGATGGTGGCGGGCGGCGGCATCGTCGTCGGCCTCACCGCCGCGTCAGCAGGTAGCCGGCTGATCGAATCGCTGCTCTACGGGATCAGTCCTCGCGATCCGATTGTCTTCTCGACGACCACATGTCTGCTGCTCGGCGTGGCGCTCGTCGCCTGCTGGCTGCCTGCGCGCCGGGCGGCCGCCCTGAGCCCCCTCGAGGCCCTTCGAGTGGAATGAGGAGCTCCTAACAGCCCTCGGCGGAGCCGACGCCACCTCCGCCCGCAAATTTCTTACACCGCCGTTACGTCTCCACAACACCTCTGTCTTCCCCCGTCGCTACGCTCGAACGACTTCGTAGCCGGCTCTCACGGTTTCGATTGCATGCGCCGGCGCGGCCGGACGCGTGCGCTTCGGGGAGGCACTCCGTCATGTCATCTGCTCGAACGGCAACCTTGCTCAGACTGGCTCTCGCGCTGCTCATCCTTCTTCCGTCGATCGCCCGCGCCCAGATGGACGCGGGCGCGCTCCGCGCCCTCATCACCGACCAGTCCGGCGGCGTCATTCCCGGCGCCACGGTCGCGCTCACCAACGACGCCACCGGCGCGACGCGAAACGTCTCGTCCGACGGCGAAGGGTACGTCACCTTCTCGCCGATCCAGCGTGGCACGTACACGCTTCGCGTCGAGCTGAGCGGCTTCCGCCCGCGCGAAATCAAAGACATCACCGTCGACGTCAACGAGCGGAAGTTCCTGCGCCTGACGGTCGAGGCCGCCGGCGTGTCGGAGGCCGTCGAGGTCACCGGCAGCGTCCCGACGCTGCAGACCGAAGAAGGCTCGCTCGGCCAGGTCATCAAGGGCGACGTCGCCACGCAGCTTCCGCTGGCCGGCCGCCGGTACACGGAGCTCGCACTGCTCGTCCCGGGCGCGACGCCCAGCACGATGACGCTCGACACGCGCGGTCCGGGCTGGTTCCTCGTCAACGGCAACACGCAGACGCAGAACAACTTCATGCTCGACGGCTTCGACAACAACAACGGCACGCAGAACGCGCAGTCGCTGTCGTCGCA
>CAZNMF010000239.1:0-1609 GCA_964573795.1 uncultured Solibacteraceae bacterium | reverse complement strand
AACGTCTACACGGAAGACGCCAACGGCCGGCCCGTGTACGACTGGCGCGTGTTCGATCGCATCGTCGACACGTACATCGCGCGCAAGATGAAGCCGCTCGTGCAGCTCGGCTTCATGCCGGAGGCGCTGTCGTCGGCGCCGGCGGGCGTGCCGTATCGCCATTTCTGGAAGCCTGGCGATCCCTACAACGACATCTACACCGGCTGGACCTACGCGCCGAAGGACTACGCGAAGTGGGAAGAGCTCTGCTATCAGGTCGCGACGCATCTCGTGCAGCGCTACGGCCGTGACGCGGTGAACGGCTGGTGGTTCGAGCTCTGGAACGAGCCGGACATCGGCTACTGGAGCGGATCGGGCGGACCGTCACGCCGCGACGATCCCGACGCGGCCGCCAAGGCGCAGACGCGTCGCGACGAATACAACAAGCTGTACGACTTCACCGTCCAGGGCGTGCGGCGCGCGCTGCCGACGGCGCGCATCGGCGGACCCGAAGTCACCGGCGGTGCGCAGGCGATGCTGCGCGGCTTTCTGCAGCACACGTCGGCGGGCGTCAACGCGGCGACGGGGCAGGTCGGCACGCCGCTCGATCTGATCACGTTCCACGCGAAGGGCAGCCCGAGCTTCGTCGACAGTCGCGTCCGCATGGGCGTTGCGAATCAGCTGCGCAGCATCGATCGACACTTCCTCGTCATCAAGGATTTCCCGATGTACGCGCGGACGCCGATCGTAATTGGCGAGTCCGACCCCGACGGCTGCGCCGCATGCGGCGCGTCGCACTATCCGCAGAATCAGTACCGGAAGGGCACGTTGTACGCGACGTACACCGCGCTGCAGATCGCGCGGACGTACGAGCTCGCCGATCTCCGCGGCGTCAACCTGCTCGGCGCGGTCACGTGGGCGTTTCTCTTCGAGGATCAGCCGTACTTCGACGGCTTCCGCGATCTCGCGACGCACGGGATCGATCAGCCCGTCTTGAACACGTTCCGCATGCTCGGCCAGATGACGGGCGATCGCGTGCAGACGACGAGCTCTGCGGGCCTGTCCGTCGAGGAGATCCGCGATCGCGGCGTGCGCGCCGCGCCGGACGTCTCCGCGCTCGCCGCGCGATCCGCACGATCGGCGACCGCGCTCGTCTGGAACTATCACGACGACGACGTGCCCGCGCCGGCGACGAAGGTGACGCTGACGATCGAGGGACTGCCGGCAGGCCGCGTTACCGTGACGCACGATCGCATCGACGACACGCACAGCAACGCGTACGCCGCGTGGGTCCGCATGGGCTCGCCGCAGTCGCCAACGCCCGCGCAGCATGCCGCGCTCGAACAGGCGGGCCAACTGCAAGCCCTTCGCCCCGGGCGTCAGGCCACGGTCGGCGCCGACGGGCGAATCGTCGAGACGTTCGATCTGCCGCGGAAGAGCGTGTCGTTCGTGACGGTGACGTGGTAGCGGGAGACGATGCGTCGTAGCTGCTACGGCGCTATTTTAGGCTGGCCTACTGAAGGCAAAATTGCCGCTGCGTTCCGATAGGAAGCTAAAATACCGTGCAAGCCTCTGCGTTCAAACCGGATAGCCCAGGCCGACTCGTGCCTGCTGCCGATGGCGTTGTCGC
>CAZNMF010000238.1:0-7678 GCA_964573795.1 uncultured Solibacteraceae bacterium | reverse complement strand
CCGACGTGGCGCGCGTGCGCGCCGCGACGGCGGGCCGCAAGACGAGCTGGACGGTGGCGGAGATCGAGTCGTCGCTGCCGGTGCTGCTGCAGACCGAGCCGACGTGGAAGGCGTCGGCGAGCCACGCAGTCGATCGCGCGGGCAGCGGCCTCACGCTCGTGGGCTGGAACTCGGGCACGCCGGCCGCGGCGGGCATGTGGTATCAGGTCGAGCTGCCGGAGGCGATCACGGTCGCGGAGGTGCAGTACAACGCGCCGGCCGCGTTCGGCTTCGGACGTGGTGGTCGCGGCGGCCGCGCCAGGGCCGCCGCGTCCGCCGCGGCCCCCACGGCCGAAGCCGAACGCGGCCGGCGCGTTGTATTGCACCTCGGCAACCGTGATCGCCTCCGGCAGCTCGACCTGGTACCACATGCCGGCCGCCGCCGGCGTGCCCGAGCTCCAGCCCACGAGCGTGAGACCGCTCGCCGCGCGGTCGACCGCGTGGCTCGCCGACGCCTTCCATGTCGGCTCGGTCTGCACCAGCACCGGCAGCGACGACTCGATCTCCGCCACGGTCCAGCTCGTCTTGCGGCCCGCCGTCGCGGCGCGCACGCGCGCCACGTCGGCCGGCGTCACGAACGACGCCGCGTTGCCGAAGCTGTTGCGCACGAACGAGGCGACCGACGCGATCCACTCGTCGTTCTGCGTGCCCATCGGGATCATAACTTCCGTGTAGTCGCGGCCGTTGTTCGGGCCCGTCAGGCCGTAGAGCAGCGTCTTGATCACGAAGTCGCGATGGCCCTGCACGTGCGCCGAGCCGGCCAGCGGCGGCGCCATCGTCTCGCCCGGCCCGCCGCCCGACTTCGGCGTGCCGCGGCCGTCGTCGCCGTGGCAACTGAAGCAGAGCTCGGTGTAGACCGTGCGTCCGCGCTCCATCAACTGCTGCTGTTCGGGCGAGAGCGCCGCGCCGCCGCGGCCGCCGCCGAACGCGGGCGCCGGCGCGGTCGCCAGGCGGCCCAGCTCCTGCACGCCGAACGCCTTGTTGCTGGCCATTGTCGCCTTCGCGACGTCTTCCCAGCCCGACACGTCCAGCACCTTCAGCGTCAGCATCGCCTGGATGACGACGTCGACATCCGCGTCCTTCGTCGCCGCGCGATAGTCGTCGGCGAACGACTTGTTGCCCGCCTTGTAGAGCGTCTCGCTCGCGCGGATGGCCTGGATGCGCATCCGCGGGCTGGCGTCCTTCATGGCCTCACGCACGAGCGCCGGGTCGAGCGCGTTCAAGCCCTCGAGCGTCCACAGCGCGTGGAAGCGCGCGACGAGATTGTCCTGCGCGCGCACGAGCGCCTGCAGCGCGGGCACCACCGACTTGTCCTGCTTCAGCACGAGCAGCCGCTGCGCGTTGTCGCGCCACCAGCCGTTCGGGCTCGACAGGTGCGTCACGAGCTGCGCGGGCGTCTCGTCGAGCATGTGCGGCTTCGTGAAGTCGAGCGGGATGGCCGGCTGCGCGGGCACGCCCGGCAGCGCGCGTGCCGCGGGCCCGTTCGGCGTCGCCGGCACTTCCGGCGTGCCGTCGTAGCGCAGGCGCCAGATGCGGCCGTGCGTCGTGATCTTGTCGAGCTGGTACTGCAGGATCTTGTGCCGCAGATACGATCCCGGCCCGGTCCACTGGGCTTCCTGGATGATGCCGCGATACATGTCCGCGACGTAGACCGTGCCGTCCGGCGACGTCCGCAGGTTGACCGGACGGAAGAGCGGATCGGTGCTGAGGAGGAACTCCGATCCCGGATACGCGTTGCGCAGCTGCGTCACGCCTTCCTCGACCGTCGTGCGGTTGGTGATGTCCGCCTTCTGAATCGTGATCGGCTGCGTCGACGACATCGTCGTCACCTGCACGACGGCGGGCGACTCGCCCGTGACCTGACCGCGCACGGTCTGGCCGTCCTTCGTCGTGATCACGTCCGACTGGATCTTCACGATCTTCGCGCGGCGGATCAGGCGGCCGACCGGCTCGACGTAGAGCAGGTCGCCCTTCAAATCGGCGGGCACGCGATCGCCGCGGACGATGTCGGGACCGGCGGTCGCCGTGGCGTGATTGAGGACGCCGAGCGGCATGCGCACGCGGCCCATGCCGCCCTGCATGTCGCCGAGACCGACGATCGGCCAGACGATGTCGAAGTTGGGCTCGTACTCGTCGAACGTGCTCGCAGGCGTCTCGCCGATCGCGGCATGCGGCGACAGGCGGAACGCGCCGTACTGGATCGGCACCTGGAAGTTCACGGGCCCGCGCTCGCAGCCCGCGCACACGAACCACATCTTGCCGTCGTCGTCCTGCGACAGGCCCCACTGGCCGCCGTTGTTGCCGGTCGGCTCGCGCAGGATGCCGTTGGGCGTCCAGCGGAAGCGGAACGCGTTGTAGGTGCTGTAGATCCAGTTGTCGAGGCCCCACACGAAGCCGCTCTGCATGTGCTCGAGGTTGCCGTCGCGGTTGAGGCCCACGCCCGAGAAGAAGATCTCGCGCTTGTCGGCGACGCCGTCGCCGTTCGTGTCGGTCAGCTTGACGACGTCGTCGGAGTCCGTCTCGTTGGTGAGGATGCTGTTGTTGTCGAGCGGCAGCACCATGCGCGGCAGCACCAGCTTGTCCGCGAACACGGTGTGCGTGTCGTACGTGCCGTCGCCGTTGGTGTCTTCCCAGCGCGAGATGCGGTTGGCCGGCTCGCGCTGGCCCTCGCCCTCGACGTTCGGCATGTACGTCATGAACTCGACGACGTACATCCGGCCGTTGCCGTCGAACTCGATGACGGCCGGATTGACGATGTCCGGATCGGAGAGCACGAGCTCCATCCGATAGCCGGGCGGCAGGACGAAGCTCTTGGCTTCGTCGGCCGCGCTCTTCGCCTCAATCGGCGCCTTCGGCGCGAAGTCCGCGCCCTCGTTGCTGTTGCCGGCCGTCTGCGCGAAGACCGTCCAGCCCAGCCCGGCCACGCCGGCCGCCACCATCACCGCCCACTGCGCTCGAATCCGCATGCTTCTATTCCTCACGCGACCGCCCTCGATCGTCTTCGACAGACTGCTGCCCGCGATGCGATCGACGCCGCCCGACCCTGATCCGTTTCGCTGAAGTGTAATCGATTTGTCGGACGTCGTTGTCGTGGCGTCCCGTGTCGTCTCTTATATGCACATGGAGCCATGGAGGGCATGGAGGGGACGAGCGCTGGCCGCGAAAACCAAATGCGTTCATTTGTGTGACGTTCCCCCGTCCTCCGTAGCCCGGCGTAGCCGGGCTCGCCAGGTCGCCGCCTCCATGTCCTCCACGTCTCCATGTGAATCCATCCGAAGCCGCCAGTCGCCCGCAGCCTGTAGCCTGTATCCATGTCCTCCCCCTCCCGCACGGCGCTCGGCGTCGCGATCCTGCGCGCCGCGCACCAGGTCCTCGACGCGCCGCCGCTGATCCTGACCGACGCGATCGCGCTGCGGCTGCTCGATCCGTCCGTGCAGGGCTGGGTGGCGTCCGCGCCCGCCGAATTGCAGTCGCCGCAGGCGCGCGGGCTGCGCGGGCACGTCGTCGTGCGCAGCCGTTTTGCCGAAGATCGGCTCGCGGCGGCCGTCCAGCGCGGCGTGCGGCAGTACGTGCTGCTCGGCGCCGGCTATGACACGTTCGCGTACCGGCAGCCGGACTGGGCGCGCGACTGCCGGATCTTCGAAGTCGATCTGCCGGGCACGCAGGCGGACAAGCGTGCGCGCCTGGCCGCGGCGGACATCGAGGCGCCGCCGAACCTCACGTTCGTCGCGATCGACTTCGCGCGCGACGATCTGGCTGTGCGGCTCGCGGAGGCCGGGCTCGACGCGGCGCAGCCGTCCCTCTTTGCGTGGCTGGGCGTGACGATGTACCTCGAGGCCGACGCCAACGACGCGGTGTTCCGCCATGTGGCGTCGCAACCGCGCGGATCGGAGCTGGTCTTCACGTTCGCGCAGACGGAAGCCGAGGCGGCTGGCGGCCCGTCGCGGCTGGCGGAGCTGGCGGCGCAGGCGGGCGAGCCGTGGAAGACCCGCTACGATCCCGCGTCGCTGGCCGCGCATCTTGCGGCAATCGGATACTCGTCGGTGTGGATGCCGACGCCGGCGGAAGTGGCGACGGCTTATTTTCTCGATCGGCCGGACGATCTTCCGCTGCCGCGGCGTCGAACGCTTGCGGCCGGCGTCGTGTAGCGCTCGACGCGGGCGGCCGGCCGGTCGATGCGTCGTCGCGCGAAGAAGACGTCCGTCGAGTCGACGCGCCCGGCACAGCCGGTGCGAGCAGCGACGCGCGCTTGCGCAGCACGACGACGTCCGACCAGATTTGACGCCGCACGCCCGTGCCGCGCGAGCCGACGACGGCGGGGACGGCGAGGACAATCTCGGCGACGCGGCGATCGACGGCGAGCGAGGTGAGCGAGTCGCGCCGCGTCACCAGCCACCGCGTGCCCGGCGCCTCGAGGAACGCGCGCGCGTCCGCGTCGCTCACGAGCGTCGTCAACGGCCGCGTCGCGTAGTAGCGCAGCGGCGTCCGCCAGCGATCCATGCGGTACACGCCGATCGCGTCGCCCGCCGAGGCCCGCGCGTAGAGCCACGTGCCGACCTGTTTGATCGGCTGCGTGCGCGCGAAGATCGGAAAGCCGATCGCCACGACGATCGCGTAGACCATCACGAGCGCGCCGATGGGCGCGTTCATCAGCGCCGGCGGACGCAGGCCGTGTCGCAGTTGGCGGAGCGCGAGCATGAGGCCGCTCACGATCAGGATCACCGGCAGCAGGAATCCGGCAGCCGGCACGTCGAGCCCGAGATCCGGCAGCCGCCATCCGAGCACGGCGCCGCAGGCGACGAACAGCACGGCGACGCCGAAGATGGACACGCGCGTCGCCGCGAACGTCCGGCTGCCGGCGGCCTCGCGCGCGCGCAGCCACGCCCGCGCGGCGAGCAGACAGCATGCCGGCGCCGCCGGATAGATGTAGCGATCGACGCGGAAGCGCGCGATCGTGAAGACCAGGATCACGGTCGCGATCCAGATCCAGAGCAGCGTTTCTTCCACGGGCGGCCGACGGCCGGCGAGCCAGCCGCGGATCGTGTCGACGAGATAGCCGGCCGCGACGAGGCTCCACGGAAAGAACACGGTGATGAACATCTCCGCGTAGAAGCCCGGCTCCGAGGAGCTGGCCGACGCGCGCGGGGACAGATACCAGAGGTGGCCGAGGACGAAGTAGCCGCGGATGAACGCGTCGCCAAAGCGGCCGTGCATCCACACGAACCACGGCGCCGAGCCGAGCACCGTGATCGCCAGGCCCGTCCGCCACTCGAGCGCGCGGACCGCGGCACGGCACTCGCCGCCGGCGAGCCACGCCAGGCACAGGAAGATCGCGACGAGCCCGATCGCGATCGGGCCTTTCGTCATCACGGCCAGAATCAGCAGCACGTACCCGGCGTGCTGCCAGTGCGTTCGCGCGCGCAGCGCCGCGACGAGCAGCGCGCCGACGGCGCCGAACAGGCACAACGTGAACAGCGCGTCGAGATATCCCGTGCGGCCGAGCGCGAACGTCGCGGGAATCGTCGCCAGCATCAGCCACGCCCGCTCGCCGGTCCGGACGTCCATCAGACGGCGTCCGATCGCGCGCGCGACGAGGAACAGCCCGATGACGCCCAGCGCGCTCGGCAGCCGCGCGCTCAGCTCGCTCTCGCCGAACAGGTAGAAGGCGAGGCCCTGCACCCAGTGGAAGAAGACCGGCTTGTCGATGTACGGCGCGGCGTTGAGCGTCGGCACGAGCCAGTTGCCGCGCGTGAGCATCTCGTGCGTCAGTTGCGCGTAGTGCGCGCCGTCGTCGATCAGACCGAGGTAGTCGAGCCGCCAGAAGACGATCACCCAACAGACGATCGTCCATCGGATGACCGAGGCCACGACGTCCCGACGCGGCACCGCTGGGGGCAATGGTGCAGCCATCGAACTGTCCTTTCCCGGATACTGCGGCGGGGATTATAGGACGGATCGGCTTATGGCTTACGGCTTGGGGCTTGAGGCTTGGGGCTTGGGGCTTCGAACGTAGCAACTGTCTTGGCGGCCCGGTACCGGGCGACCACAAGGGTCGCCCCTACGGTGCCACGTCAATGTCGCGGCCCATGGCGTCGTAAGCCGTAAGCCGTAAGCCCCAGGCCTCAAGCCTCAAGCCCCAAGCCTTTCCCACTCTCCCGGCACCTCCACGTACCGCCCGTCCAGCTCCTTCGTCGACGGGCAGCCGAGCAGGCGCATGGTCCGATCGACGTCGGCGAGGAGGATGTCGATGGCGCGGAGGACGCCGGCGGTGCCGGCGGCGGCGAAGCCGTAGGCGTAGGCGCGGCCGACGAGGACGGCTTTGGCGCCCATGCAGAGCGCTTTGACGATGTCGGCGCCGCGGCGGATGCCGCCGTCGACGAGCACGTCGATCTGTCCGCCGACCGCGCGCACGATCGCGGGCAGCGCCTGCGCCGTGGGCAGACACGTGTCGAGCTGACGCCCGCCGTGGTTCGACACGACGATGCCCGTGACGCCCGCGTCGACGGCGCGCTTCGCATCGTCGGCCGACAGCACGCCCTTCAGCACGATGTGGCCGGGCCAGGCTGCACGGATCCACGCGAGATCGGACCAGTCGCACACCGACTCGGCGAGCATCGTCCGCACGTCGGCCGCGCGCGCGGGACCGCCCGGCAGCACGATGTTCGGATAGTGCATGACGTCGGGCCGATCGCCGAGGAAGCCCGCGAGCCAGCGCGGATGGCCGAGCAACTGCGGCAGGAAGGGGATCTTGTCGAAGACGCCCGGTCCGATCAGCGTCGCGCTGCCGTTGCGGACGTCGCGCTCGCGCATGCCGGGCGTGTTCGTGTCGACCGTCACGGCGAGCACGCGGCAGCCGCTCTGCGACGCGCGCGCGAGCGTGGCTTCGACGACGGGACGTCCGCCCGCGAGATAGAGCTGGTACCAGAGCGGGCCGGCCGCGGCGGCGACGTCCTCGACGCGGCTGCCCGAGAAGCTCGTCAACACGTAGCCGACGCCGCGGGCGCGCGCGGCGCGCGCGACGCCGACCTCGGTGTCTGGATGGAAGAGCCGCGTGTAGCCGATCGGCGCGAGCAGGATCGGCGCGGCGAGATCGCAGCCGAGGATCGACGTGCGCGTGTCGACCGCGGGAAGGCGGACGGCCTGCCGCGGATGGAAGAGGACGTCGTTCCAGCGGCGCGTGTTGTCGCGCAGCGTGATCTCCGCGTCGGCGCCGCCGTCGATGTAGTCGAAGATCACGCGCGGCACGCGGCGGTGCGCCAGCGTGCGCAGGTCGTCGATCGTCACCGCGCGTTGGAGACGGCGCGGCAATGCCGGTTCGCGCGCGCCGGTTTGTCCGTCTTTTGTCAACACGTCGGGCCTGAAAACGGTATCATGACACCCGCATTTTCATGATTCTCGCCGAGGTGGATTGATGCGAGTCCGAATTCCCGTGGCCATCGCGGCCACCGTGTTCCTCACGAGCCTGATCGTGCGCGTGGCCGCGCAGGGCGCGCCGCCTGCGCCCCCGCCCGCACCGCCAGGGCCCGCCGCTCCGGCGCCTGCCGGCCGCGGCGGCGACGTCCTCGACGCGGCTGCCCGAGAAGCTCGTCAACACGTAGCCGACGCCGCGGGCGCGCGCGGCGCGCGCGACGCCGACCTC
>CAZNMF010000237.1:0-9058 GCA_964573795.1 uncultured Solibacteraceae bacterium | reverse complement strand
GCGCTAAGATTCAACACCTATGCATCCAGCCGCCAAAGCGCTGTTCACCGTCGGGTTGTGTCTGGCCGTCGTGATCTCGACTCGGGCGCAGACGCCCGCGTCCTACACGGTCACCGTGGTGCCGCCGGTACACGGCAAGCTGCAGATCACGCCCGCGCTGCCGGCTGACGGCAAGCTTCCCGCCGGCGCGGTCATGACGCTGACGACGACGCCGGATGCGGGGTATGCGCTGGATTCAGCGTGGTACTCGGTGCCGGGACAATTCGGCCAGATGTATCACGAGGGCATGGCGCGCGAGCTCAAGGTGACGATCGCGCAGAACACGCGCGTCGGCGCGTCCTTCATCGACGCGGCCGCCGTCAAGGACATCGTCGTCACCAACGACGTCGTCTACGCGAAGCCCGGCGTGAAGACGCTGAAGTACGACGTGTTCTCGCCGAAGGGGGCGCGCAACCTGCCGGTGATCGTCATCGTCCACGGTGGTGGCTGGACGGCGAACGACGAAGACGTCATGCGCGGCCTCGCGCGGGAGCTGGTCAAGGGCGGGAAGTTCGTCGTTTTCAGCATGGACTACCGCTGGGGCGGCATGGCCGACGGTGCTGCCGTCGGCAACACGATGGCGAACCTGATCGAGGACGTCTTCGGCGGCCTCGCGCACATCGCGGAGCACGCGGCGCAGTACGGCGGCGATCCGACGCGCATCGGCGTGACGGGCGACAGCGCGGGCGGCCATCTGTCCGCAGCGGCGTCGCTGATGACCAACATGATCGGCGACGGCGGCTTCGGCAAGACGCCTGGCGTCTTCCAGTTCATGCCGAGCTATCTGCCGAAGGGCAAGACGGTCGCGCAGGTGCGCGACGAGCTGTCGAAGGCGATCAAGGCCGCGGCGCCGAGCTACGGCGTCTTCAGCGCGGCGCGGCTGAACACGTATTCAGAAGAGCACGCGAACGACATGGCGTGGAAGGAAGCGATCGCGCCGCTCAGCCACATCCCGCAGGCGACCGAGCGATCGGTGCCGCAGTTCCTGGTGCGCGGCACGCGCGATCCGCTGATCACCAACGCAGACCTGGCGGATTTCGTCGACGCGCTCGTCAAGGCCGGCCAGCGCGCGGAGTACATCCAGGTCGGCGGCGCGAGCCACGCGTTCTTCGACTGGAAGCCGGACGAGAACACCAAGGCGACGTTCGCGAAGTACGGCGTCTACTACGCGGCATCGATGCGCGCGTTCTTCGAGTCGACGCTGTACTGAAACGCGGCGCGCCGCGGCCGTTGAACGTCACCGCGGAGCCGCTGGGCGTCCGTCCGCGCTGACTTGCGCGATCGCAGTGACGTCGCCCGGCCGGCCCATTGCGTCTACGTACGACAGCGTCACCATGACGCGATCGGTCCGCCGGCTGCTCGAGAGGCCGAACGCTGGCTCGTCATACCCCCATTCGTCGAACAGACGGATCGATCCGCCGGCTGGAACCTCCCATGGGCCGAACGACGGTGGGACGCGGCCATAGATGCCCACGTCGAGCAGCGTGAGCTCGATGCGCGTGATGGTGACGCCGGCGGTGCCGCTCGTTTCGGTGACCGTGAAGCGCGGCCAGTAGTCCCATTCGTACGGCTCCTGCCAGCGCGTGAGGGCGAAGTCGGAGATCTGGAGCGAGGCGCTGGTCGGGGCGGACTCGATCGGCGTGATCAGCGTCGTGGCGATCGGGTGATACGAGTGGCCGTCCGCGGCCGTGTAGGTGACGGTGACGGTCGCGTCGGCGCCCAGAGTGGATCCGAGCAACTCGAAGTGGCTCTCGCCGAACTCGTACGACGTGCCCGCAGCGATCGTCCGGTTCATGCCGACGCGGTCGCTGGCCACGTCGACACCTCGCAGCGCGAAAATCAGCTCCTTCAACACGATCGCCTGACTGCCCGCGCTGATGGTCACCGCCGGCCAGTAGTGATAGACGCCTTGAATCAGTTGTCCCGTCATCGAGAACGATGCGATGCCGGCGTCGCGCGGCTCGGGCGGTGTGGCCGGTGCGGGCGTCTCGGGCGCTGCAGGCGTCGCCGGAGTCGCGGCTGTTGGCTGTGCCGGTGACGACGTGGGCGGCGGCGTCGGTGCGGTCGGAGCATCCGCCTTCCCGCAGGCGCAGGTGCCGAGGATCACCAGCAGTGCCATCGTCGCTCTCATCGTCGCCTCCGAAGGCAGGACACGTGGTCTTCAGCCTGGGCGAATCGACGAGGGAAGTCGTGAATCTCGCGGGAATTCACGACGATTCACGCCGGCGGCGGCCGGGGGCACTCCCGGCGGCCGTTCGACGCGTTGGCAGCGGACCGCGCGGCGCTATTGACAGTCCCGCCCGGCCGCTCGCCGGACGCGCCATGCCTGCCAGAGATGACGACGCTCGTGCGCGGCCAGAACGTGGAGGCCTGTTGCGAGGCTGAAGCGGATGCCGCGGATGAACGGGTTGGGAAAGACGATGTGCGTGAGATCGATCGCCGCGTGCTGTCGCAGGAACGTCACGACGTCGCGATGGGACACGAAGAATTGATCGCGCGCGTCGGCGAGTGGCGGAGATGGCCGCGGCCGAATCTTTCGCGGCGCGCGCATCTTGAAGCGCGGATTTACGGGCGGCTCGAGCGATCGCACGAACCATCCGCCGATCAGGCCCGGCACCACCGGACCGCGCTTCCGGCGTCCTTCAGCGAGCGCCCGTTCGGCAGACGGAGACATCGCATCGAGGTAGACGCGATTGCCCGTCGCCAGGTGATCGAGACATTCGGCGACGCTCCACGATCCCGGCTGCGGCTGCCAGGTACCTTGGCTCTCGCTCAAGCCATCCACGAGCGTCCGCGCGTCCTGCTCGTTGGCCTCGAACGCGCGCTCGAGCGCGACGATGTCGTCAGGCGCTTGGTCCATGTCCAATGGTACGTGACTGCCCGCTGCGTCGGGTGTCACGCCGCCATCGCGGACTCGTGGTCGTCGCCGACGGCTATCGGATCGGCATCGTGCTCACTCCCCGCGCAGCGTGATCGCCGGATCGACGCGTGCGGCGCGAAGCGCCGGGCCGGCTGTCGCGAGTGCGACGAGCGGTGTCACACGCTGGAGAGCGGCTGCCTCACCGATCGAGCGCGCTCCGGCGGCCGCTGCCCGGTACGACTGATGCTTTACTCGCTGTCGGCTCGAGAGCCCGCCCGCCTCTCCCAGGCATTTGACGCGGGATCGGCAAGGCGCGAGGCGTGTCCGCCACGACATGTCGTGGGATACGCACGCGCGGCCGCCGCATGGAGAACGACGATGGCAGCGACACGGCAGACGTCCGGCATCCCGCACCTTTCCCGTCGCGACTTCGCCAAGGCGACCGCGGGCGTGTCGCTCGGCGCGATCGCCGCGAGCTGCGCGCGCACCGAGCGAGACCGTGCGCAAGCGGAGTCGCAGCCGCCGTCGACGAGTTCGCGGAGCGGCATCCGCGAATTCCCGAACGGCTTCTTCTGGGGCGTCGCGACCGCGGCGTATCAGATCGAAGGCGCGTGGAACGAGGACGGCAAGGGGCCGTCGATCTGGGACACGTTCGCGCACACGCCGGGCACGATGAAGAACGGCGACACGGGCGACGTCGCCATCGACCACTACCATCGCTACAAAGAGGACGTGCAGATCATGAAGGACCTGGGCGCGAGCGCGTACCGGTTCTCGATCTCATGGCCGCGCATCTTTCCCGACGGCGTGCAGCCCAACCCGAAGGGGCTCGACTTCTACAGCCGCCTCGTCGACGAGCTGAAGGCCGCGGGCATCGAGCCGTTCGCCACGCTGTACCACTGGGATCTGCCGCAGGCGCAGTCGCGCGAGACCGCGAAGGCGTTCGGCGAGTACGGCGGCTACGTCGCGGCGCACCTGAGCGATCGTGTGCGGCACTTCTTCACCATCAACGAGTTCAATCAGGTCACCATGATGGGACATCGCGGCGTCGAGTTGATCGTCCAGGGCAAGCCGGTGCGCATGCACATCGCGCCGGGTCTGACGCTGGCGGACGGGCCGCTGAACCAGGTGTGTCATCACACGGTCCTCGCGCACGGCCTGGCCGTGCAGGCGATCCGCGCGTCGGGGCGATCGGGCACGCAGGTCGGACCGGCGGAGAACATGCCGCACGCGCTGCCGGCAATCGATGCCCCCGATCACGTGAAAGCCGCGGAGATCGCGACGCGCGCGCTGAATCGCTACTTCTTCGTGCCGATGCTGGAGGGCCGATACGACGAGGCGTACCTGACGTCGGCAGGCAAGGACGCGCCGGTCTTCACCGACAAGGAGATGAAGATCATCGGCTCGCCGCTCGACTTCGTCGGCATCAACGTCTACATCCCGACGCAGCTCGTCGTGGCGTCCGATCGGCCGCCGGGTTATCAGGACGTGCCGTTCAACGACTCGCACCCGAAGATGTTCTCGTCCTGGCACCGGCTCGCGCCGGAATCGCAGTATTGGGCGCCGCGGCTGCTGCACGCGCTCTGGAAGCCGAAGGCGATCTACATCACCGAGAACGGCTGCGCCGCCAGCGACGTGGTGTCCGCGGACGGACACGTCTACGACTCGGATCGTCTGATGTATCTCCGGAACGGGATGCTGTGGCAGCAGCAGGCCACCGCCGAAGGGATTCCGCTCAACGGCAGCTTCTACTGGAGCGCGATGGACAACCTCGAGTGGACCGCCGGCTTCGGCACGCGCTTCGGGCTGGCGTACGTGGACTTCAAGACGCAGCAACGCACGCCGAAGCTGAGCGCGCACTGGTTTCGCGAAGCCGCGCGGCGGAACGCGGTGGTGTAGAAGGCGGTTTCCTGCTCCTGTCGCAGCGCCTTCGTCGGATCGATGCGGACGCGCGCGCGTCGCGCCAGCGGCTCAGGCGGCCCGCTTCGCAAAGTCGATGACGATGACTCCCGGCACGCGCTGGACGTACTCGATGGCGACGGCCTTGCCGTAGCGGGCCTCGATCTGCGCCAGGAGCGGAAGCGGATCGTGGTCGTTGCAGAACCGCATCGTCTCGCCCGGCACGAGCGCGTCGAGCGCACCGAAGATGGCGGCGTGCCGGAAACGTTTCGCGATGCCGCGCGCGTCGAACAGGTAAAGCTGGTCGGGCTCCAGGTGCAGGTGCGTCGTCATGTCGACCAGCATCGCGCATGCGGCAGGCCAGGACGTTGCGGAACCGCAACGATCGCCACCTCCGCCGGGGTTTGCGCTAGCGCAAAGGCAAGGGCGGCAGCGGCAGGCAGAATGGACGCGGGAGAAGAGCGTCTCATGCTGATGCAGCCGTCAGTGGCCATCGTCGCCGTCATCTTCGGCCTTGTCACCTTAGTCGCAGGAGGCCTCTTCCTGGTGCTCTCCAAGGCCAGGCGTCGGGCCGCGCAGGCCGACTCACGAAAGGCGGCGAGCGAGGCGACCGACGAGGGGTGGGTGATCCGGCCGGTGGCGGACGCGCCGGAGACCATCGCGTCCTGCTACGCCGTCGATCACGACGACATCGATCAGCTGCTCGAGCAGTTTCGCGCATCGAGGACGGGAGATCGGCCGGCTGCGCTCGCCATGTACCGCGAGTTCAAGACACGACTGGAGCGTCACATCGGCTGGGAGGAGGACATCCTGTTTCCGCTGTTCGAGCAGCTCACGGGAATGGCGAACAATGGACCGACGGTCGTGATGCGCGCCGAGCATCGACAGATCAAGAGTTTCCTCGATTCGATCGACGCGACGCTGCAGGGAGGCGATGCGAGCATCGATGCGGACGAGTCCGCACTGCTCGAGGTCCTCGCCGCGCACAACTTGAAGGAGGAGAACATCCTCTACCCGCTGATCGATCGGCAGGTGTCAGCGGCCGACAGGGAGGCGGTCTTCGCCCGGATGCTCGCTCAATAGAGCATGACGCGCTCGACCGCAATCCACTGCGCGGCACGTTGTTGAAAGACGAACAGATCCTGGCCCGACGCGCGATCTTCTTTGCCGTTCTGGATCCACGTCATCGACCAGTCGAAGCGCGCGACGGCCGTGCCGCCCCATCGATCGATGGCGTGCGCCGATTCGACGTACTCCGTGACGTCCGATCGCGACATGAAGTCCGCGTAGCTCTTGACGAGCGCGTCGCGCCCACGCGCGAGCTCGACCAGGCCGGGTCCGCGCATGACAATGTGCTCGTCGAAGCACGCGGCCAGATCGGCGAAACGCCGCTCGAGCCACGCCGCGTTCAGGACATCGAGTGCCCGTCGGACGTCGGCGGTCCCATCGCTCATGAGCGAGGCGGATTCTAGCATTCGGGCGCGGCGCCGAGCCACGACACGCGAATTCCGGCGATACTGACCTCGATGGCGCCGACGCGCGTCGCGTGCTGCATTGCCGGCGGCGGTCCCGCCGGCATCGTCCGCGGCTACCTGCTCGCGCGAGCCGGCGTCGAGACGTGCGTGCTCGAGAAGCACGGCGACTTCCTGCGTGATTTTCGCGGCGACACGCTGCACCCGTCGACGCTCGAGGTCATGCACGAGCTCGGCCTCCTCGATGCACTGCTGAAGCTGCCGCACAGCGAGCTGTCGATTGCACGCGTCCAGATCGGCGGTGAGTCGATCACGGTTGCGGACTTGTCGCATCTGCCCACGGTCTGCAAGTTCGTCGCGCTGATGCCGCAATGGGATTTTCTCGACTTCCTGGCAGAGCGAGCGCGCGCATTTCCGACGTTCCACTTGCTGATGAACGCGGAGGTCGTCGATCTCGTGCGCGCCGGCGAGACGATCACCGGCGTGCGCGTGAAGACGCCGGACGGCGATCGTGAGATCGCGGCGGACCTGGTGATCGGCGCCGACGGCCGATCCTCCATCGTCCGCGAGAAAGCCGGACTGCCGATCCAGACGTTCGGCGCACCGATCGACGTGTTGTGGCTGCGTCTGCCCAAAGCCGCTGGCGAAGCCCCGCTGCCGCTCGGGAATGTCGTGAACGGCCGCATCTTCGTCGCGCTCGATCGCGGGGACTACTACCAGTGCGCGATCGTCATCGCGAAAGGGACGATCGATCGGATTCGCGAGGCGGGATTGCCCGCGTTCCGGCGCGAGATCCTTCGGGTCGCGCCCGGCTTTGCCGGCGTCGTCGACAGTATCCAGAGCTGGGACGACGTGAAGCTGCTGACCGTGCGCGTCGATCGCCTCACACGCTGGCATCGGCCGGGGCTTCTGTGCATCGGCGATTGCGCACACGCGATGTCGCCGATCGGTGGCATCGGGATCAACCTCGCCATTCAGGACGCGGTGGCTGCCGCGAACATCCTCGTGCCCGCGTTCCGGCGCGGCCGCGTCGACGAGTCCGACCTGGCGCGCGTGCAGTCGAGGCGCATGTGGGCCACGAAGATCACGCAGGCCGGCCAGGTGTTCATTCAGGATCGATTGATCACAGCCGTGCTTCGCAGCGACGCGCCGATCACGCTGCCGTGGATCCTGAAGCTGCTCGGCCGATCGCCATGGCTGCAGCGGATCCCCGCGCGGATCCTCGGTCTCGGCGTGAGACCGGAGCACGTGAGCGCGCGGTGAAGGCTCGATGCTGTCTTCGCTACGAGAACCGACCGCGCAGCTGTTCCAGTCGGCGGACGATGTCCGGCGCGTCTTTGAGCTCCGCAAGCGGACGCAATTCGGCCAGGATGTACGTCCAGTCGAGACGTGCGCCCTGTCGGATGATCACGCCTTCGATGTCCAGCCAGTCTTTCTGGCGATCCGCGAAAGCTTTCAACACGATGAGATCCTCGGCCGAGCAGGTCCGCAGGGCGATATCAGGCGGGAAGCGAAACGGTGTCGATCGCGAGACGGCGGATTCCTCGAACGGCAGGCCGCCCAAGGCGATATCGAGGCCGACGCCCGATGAAGCCCGCAGCAGCAGGACGCGGGCTGTTCGCGCGAAGGTCGCCGCGTCGGCACGCCTCGACTCGAAGCGCCGGCACAGCACATCGATGTAGCTGTCTTCATTCGCGAATCCGGTCAGGAGCGTGAGATCGACGTCGACAGTCTCTCTGGGCTCACCCCAGCGGAGCACGGCGAGGCCCCCGATGAAGCAGTAGCGCCACTGATGAGCCTCGCAGACGGCTTGCAGATCGGCCGCGGCCTGAATGAGCGGAGTCACCGATGTCTGAGCTTCTGGAAGAGACGCTGCTGCTCGATGAGGCCCGACGTCGGTTTCGGCGCGCGCGGCTCCACCGTATAGTCCGCCGGGCCAGCGAGCAGGGAGATCGCCGTGTACGAATCGAGTGCGCGAAGCTCTTCGATGCGGATCCGCTCGAGCTCCGGCGCGGCCCGCTTCCACGCGTCGACCCACTCACGCCCACGCGCGATCTGCTCGGGCGTCCACGACCGAAGCGCCGACGGGCGCGAAGGCATAGTCCAAGTCTAACCCCAGCCCCGCGTTCGGCGGTCGCCTGTTGGCGTGGACATTCGCAGGCACGTGCAGGCAAGGCGGGTTGGCGGCGAGAGGCACGCAGATCGGTGCATGTGAACGCGGGTTGACGATCGCGCGTTGCCGGCGGATCTGCCGGAGACGATGGACCTCGCGCTGGCGCGCGCGGCGCTACTCGTCGCTCAGGACGACACCCCGCGTGCCGTCGCGATCGTCGCCGCCGCGCTCGACGCCGCGCCGCCCGGCAACGCGGGCTGGCTCATTCCCATCGAGCCACTGCTCGGCGTCCCGCACGCACACGGCGCGTGGCGCACCGTGTTGTCGCGCGTGCGGCGCCGCGCGCTGTGACATGGCGTTCGCATCGCGCGCCGCAGATAGCGAGATCGCGCGATGCCAGATAGTGCGATAGCGCGATAGTGAGATAGCGCGATATCTTTGTTGCCTCGTGTCGACCTATACCGCGAAAGACATCACTGTTCTCGAAGGCCTCGAGCCCGTTCGCCGCCGCCCCGGCATGTACATCGGCGGCGTCGGGACCGCCGGGCTGCATCATCTCGTCTGGGAAGTGCTCGACAACGCCGTCGACGAGGCGATGAACGGCCACGCGTCGAACATCGCCGTCATGCTGCACAAGGACGGCGCGTCGATGACGATTCAGGACGACGGCCGCGG
>CAZNMF010000236.1:0-2218 GCA_964573795.1 uncultured Solibacteraceae bacterium | reverse complement strand
CCCGCATCGGCGCGCGCGCCGTGCTCGAGCCGCACGTCGTCGTCGGCGACGACGCGGTGATTGGGGAGGGGACGATCCTGCGCGCGCACGTGTCGGTGCGGTGGGGCGTCGAGATCGGCGCGCGCGTCCACGTCCAGGACGGCGCGGTGATCGGCAGCGACGGCTACGGCTTCGCGCGCCGGTCCGACGGCACGCACCAGAAGATTCCGCAGGTCGGCCGTGTCGTGATCGAGGACGAGGTCGAGATTGGCGCCTTGTGCGCCGTCGATCGGCCCGCGATCGGCGAGACGCGCATCGCGCGCGGCACGAAGATCGACAATCTCGTGCAGATCGCGCACGGCGTGCGCATCGGCCGCAACGTGCTCATGGCGGGGCAGTCCGGCGTCGCCGGCAGCACGACGCTCGGCGACGACGTCATTCTTGGCGGCCAGTCGGGCGTGAGCGGTCATCTCTCCGTCGGCGCCGGCGTCAAGGTCAGCGCCAAGTCGGTCGTCACGAAGGACGTCGCCGACGGACAGCACGTCGCCGGCATTCCCGCCGTCGACGTCGTCGAGTGGCGCGCGCACGTCGCGCTCGCGCGGCGTCTGCCCGAGTTGCGGCGCCTGGTGGCCGCGCTCGACGCGCGTCTCGCCGCGCTCGAGCAGCGGCGCAAGTGACATAGAATCGGGGCCCATGTCGCGTGCATGGCCTCGCGGGCTCGTCGTCGCTGCCGCTGCGGTCGTCCTGACCGGCGCCGCGCGCGCGGACATCGTCCGTCCGCCGCGCTTCGACTACAAGATGACGACGCTGGCCAATGGCCTGCAGGTCGTGGTGCTCGAAGATCATTCCACGCCGATCGTGCACGCCGCCGTCTGGTATCACGTCGGATCGAAGGACGAGAAGCCCGGCCGGACGGGCTTCGCGCATCTGTTCGAGCACCTGATGTTCAAGGGCTCGAAGAACGTGCAGGCCGATCAGCATCCGTCGTGGATCACGAGCATCGGCGGCGAGGCGAACGCGCAGACCGACGAGGACGCCACGATCTATTGGGAGACCGTGCCCGCGCAGCACCTGCCGCTCGTGCTGTGGCTCGAGGCCGATCGCATGGCATCGCTCGACGTGAGCGAGGCGAAGTTCAAGACGGAGCGCGAGGTCGTCAAGGAAGAGCGGCGGATGCGCTACGAGAACCAGCCGTTCGGCACGCTGCAGGAGCTGCTCTACGAGCGCGCGTTCACGACGCATCCGTACCGCCATCAGACGATCGGCTCGATGGAGGATCTCGAGGCCGCGTCCATCAAGGACGTGCGCGAGTTCTACGACACGTACTACGTGCCGAACAACGCGACGCTCGTGCTCGTGGGTGACGTCGACAGCGGCGAGGCGATGAACCTCGTCGAGACGTATCTGGGCCGCGTGCCGCGCGGCAAGCCGGTGCCGCGCGACATTCCGGCTGAGCCCGCGCACGCCGCGCCCGCGGAGATCACCCTCACGCAGCCCTGGCCGCTGCCCGCGGTCCTCGTGTCGTACCACATCACGTACGACGGCCATCCGGACGCGTATCCGCTGCACATCCTCGCGAAGATCCTGTCCGACGGCGACAGCTCGCGTCTCTATCGATCGCTCGTCTACGAGCAGCAGATCGCGCTGGCCGCGTTCGGCGAGGCCAAGCTCATCGAGGATCCGAACCTGTTCTTCGCCATCGCCATCGTGCAGCCCGGCGCGCCGCCGCGGGCCGTGCAGCAGGCGCTGCTGCACGAGATCGAGCGCGTGAAGACCGAGGGCGTGACCGCCGCCGAGCTCGAGCGCGCCAAGCGGCAGTTCGCGCGCGACTACATCCTGGGCCGCGAGTCGGTCCGGCAGAAGGCGCTGCACCTCGGCCATGCCGTGGTGATCCACGACGACATCAGGACCGCCGACGGCGAGTTCGATCTGTTCCAGCGCGTGACGCTCGCCGACGTGCAGCGCGCGGCGCGGACGTACTTCACGCCGGAGAACCGTCTGCTGATGACTGTGATGCCGCAGGGGCCGTCGGGCGTGGCGAGGAACGACCGATGATCCGGCGAGCGCGGCTCGTCGCCGCCGGTCTCGTGTGCGTCGCGCTGGCGACCGCGTCCATCGCCGGCGCGCAGGTCTGGCCGAGCGAAGCGCCGCCGTTGCCGCTGCCGGCGCGGCGCGTGACCTTTCCGCCGTACTCGCTGAAGACGCTCGTCAACGGCCTGCAGGTGCTCTACGTCGCGTA
>CAZNMF010000235.1:0-8244 GCA_964573795.1 uncultured Solibacteraceae bacterium | reverse complement strand
CGAGAAGACGACCGAGACGCTGGTCCATCTCGTCCAGATCGTCGTCGAGGAACACTGATCGCCGATGCCCTCGTCGATGTCCGTTCCCCCGCTGAGGCCCGGCCGCGTCATCGAAGGCATCTCCGCCGTGCTGTTGCCGTTTCTCGGCGACGACACGCCGGACTGGACGTCGTTTCGGGCGCTGCTCGAGCGCACGTGGGCCGCTGGCCTCACGCCGGCGGTCAACATGGATACCGGCTACGTGAATCTGCTCGGCGCGGCAGAACGGGCACGCGTGCTCGCGGAGACGCGCGACGTGGCGCGCGGCAGACGCTTTGTCGCGGGCGCATTCATCGAGGGCGAGACGGGCGATCCCGTTCGCCTCTATCGCCACGCGGTCGCTCAGATTCGTGCGCACGGCGGCACCGCGATCCTGTTTCAGTGCTCCGCGCTCGGCGCGGCGAGCGAAGCGGACGTGCTCGCCGCGTATCGCGCCGTCGGCGAGATCGGCGGTCCGCTGCTCGCCTTCGAGCTCGGCCGCATGTTCGCGTCGTTCGGCCGCATCTACTCGGCGGATTTCATCAGCCGCCTGTTCGAGATCGAGGCCTTCGTCGGCGCCAAGCACTCGTCGCTCGATCGCGCCTGCGAATGGGAGCGGATCGCACTGCGCGATCGTCTCCGGCCGGATTTCAAGGTCTACACCGGCAACGACCTGGCGATCGACATGGTCTTCTACGGCAGCGACTATCTGCTCGGCCTGTCGGCCTTTCACGTCGAGGCCTTCGCGGCGCGCGATCGGCTGTGGACCGCCGATGACGCGCGCGCCGTCGCCATCAACGATCTACTGCAGTATCTCGGTCAGTTGACGTTTCGCGCGCCCGTGCCCGCCTACAAGCATTCCGCCGCGCAGTTCCTGCACCTGCGCGGCCTCACGACGACGAGCCGGCGGCATCCGCGCAGTCCGGTGCGGCCGGAATCGGATCTCGCGCTGCTCGCAGACATCCGCGATCGCCTCGACGCCGAGCTCGCGAGGATGGCCTGATGGCGCCGGCGCGCTTCCCTCGCGTCGCCGCGATCAAGACCGTGGAAGCCCTGCGCGCGCACCTCGCCGCGCACGCCATCGATCTGCCGCTCGACGATGTCCTTGCGCCGCCGGCGGAATCGGCGCTTGCGCGTCCGCTCGCGAGAGACGAGGGGCACGTCGGCAATCGCTTCTGCGTGCTGCCGATGGAAGGCTGGGACGGCGAGCTCGACGGCCGGCCGAGCGACTTCACGCGCCGCCGCTGGCGCCGGTTCGGCCAGAGCGGCGCGAAGCTGATCTGGGGCGGCGAAGCCGTGGCCGTCCGTCACGACGGCCGCGCCAGTCCGAATCAATTGCAGATGAGCGCCGCGACGCAGCCGGCCATCGCGGCGCTGCGCGACGAGCTCGTCGCCAGCCATCGCGAGCGCTTCGGCGCGAACGCCGATCGCGATCTGTTCGTCGGCTTGCAGCTCACGCACTCCGGCCGCTTCGCCAAGCCGAACGCGAGCGACCGTCCCGAGCCGAAGACGGCGTGCGTCAATCCCGCGCTCGATCGCCGCTTCAAGGCGCCGCCGCACGTGCTGACCGACGAGGAGCTCGATCGGCTCGTCGACGACTTCGTCGCCGCGGCGAAACGCGCCGACGCCTGCGGCTTCGACTTCGTCGACGTCAAGCAGTGCCACGGCTATCTCGGCCACGAGCTGCTCGGCGCGCGCAACCGCGAAGGCCGCTACGGCGGTTCGGCCGAGAACCGATTCCGCTGGGTGCGCACGGTCATCCAGGCCATCCAGGCCGCCGTGCCGCGCTTGAAGATCGGCGTGCGGCTCTCGGCGATCGATCTCGGCCCGTACCGCAAGGACGCGGACGGCGTCGGCGAGCCCGAGCCGCTCGACGCGACCAGCGCGCTCGCCGGCTTCGGCGTCGTCACCGATGGCGATCTCGATCGCGCGCTCGACGAGCCGCGCGCGCTGCTGGACGCGCTGTCCTCGCTTGGCGTGCGCTGGATCTGCGTGACGGCCGGATCGCCCTATTACGTGCCACACGTCACGCGTCCGGCGTTCTTTCCGCCGGCCGACGGCTATCTGCCGCCCGAGGATCCGCTGCACGGCGTCGCCCGGCAGATCCACACGACCGCGCGTCTGAAAGCCGCATTCCCCAATCTGGTCTTCGTCGGATCGGGCTACTCGTATCTGCAGGAGTTCCTGCCGCACGTCGGCCAGCACGCGGTGCGCGAGGGCATGACGGATTTCGTCGGGCTCGGCCGCCTGATGCTCTCGTATCCCGACCTGCCCGCCGACGTGCTCGCGGGGCGTCCGCTCGCCCGCGGCCTTGTCTGCCGCACGTTCAGCGACTGCACGACGGGCCCGCGCATGGGCATGCGATCAGGCTGCTATCCGCTCGATGAGTTCTACAAACAGCGCGAGGACGCCGCGACGATTCTCGCTGTGCGCACTGCGATGAACAAAGCGTAAATCACATGGAGACGTGGAGAGCATGGAGAGACGTGGCTGGTGAGCGGCGCCCGGCGTAGCCGGGCGCCTGCGGACGTGCAGATCGGACGAACATACACACGCGTAGGTATCGCTGTGGCGTGCGTATGTTCGTCCGATCCGCACGTCCGCTCGGCCGCATTCGCGGCCGCAGCGCCAGCCACGCGTGTCTTCTCCATGTCCTCCATGTCTCCATGTGAATATTTGCGAAGGAGACCGTCAATGCCCCGCTATGCCCTGCTCGCTGCTGCCACACTCGTCACGGCTGCGCTCGCACCGCTTCGAGCCCAAACGCCGACGGCCACTAACACCCCCGGTGGTTACGTCATCGAGCACGATGCGGACGTCGCCAAGACCGAGCCGGGCACGCACAACGGCGGCGGCGAGACGATCGGCTACTCGTTCTTCGCGAAGACGCCGAATCTGCACCTCGTCTTTCGCAAGCGCGCGCTGAAGCCCGGCTCGGGCATCGGCTACCACGAGCAGAAGGAAGACGAGATCTACTACGTGCTGAGCGGGCGCGGCGTCATGACGCTCGACGGCAAGGACGTCGAAGTCGGTCCCGGCACCGCCGTGCTCACGCGCACCGGCAGCTCGCACGGCCTGAAGCAGGTCGGCGCCGAGGACCTTGTCATCCTGATCAATTACCCGCAGTAGCGCCGACGACCGATCGAATCATCCCGTCGACCTTGCTGAGGATGAAGATCTCGCCGCTGGCGTCGAAGCCGAAGCGGATGTCCGCGCGTGCGGGCATCGGCGCCGTCGCGGACGGATCGGCCTTCCGGCGCGCCTGATATTCGGCGACGACGACGGGATTCATCGTCGGATAGACCTTCGCGCCGGCGTCCGGCGTGTCGTTGGGGTCGTTCCAGCGCACCTGCACCTCGTGCAGCGCCGCCAGCGTCGCCGGCTTGCCGTCGTCGGCCGCCAGCATCTCGGGCCAGTTCGCGTACCACAGACGGCCCGTCAGGATGTCGCCGAGCAGGAACTTGCCACGGAGCGCGGGCAGCCGCGTGCCGTGATAGACGAATCCGCCCATGATCGCGAAGCCCTGCGTGTGGTTGTACTGCAGCACCGGATACGTCGGCACGATCGTCCCGCGCGTCACCGTGTCGCTCACGCGCACCGGAATGCGATCGGGCGACGGCAGCGGGCCCGTCTGATTCGACGGCAGCAACTCCTCGTTGCCCTCACGCTCCGAGTACCCGTAGTTCGCGCCCTTGTGGACGATGTTGACGGTCTCCCACGTGTGGAGGCCGATCGACATCGCGAACAGACGGCTGTTCGCCGGCCGGGCCGGATCGATCTCCCACGTCAGCCGGTGCGGGTTGCGGAAGCCGTACGCCCAGATCTCGCCGCGGGCGCCGGGCACCTTCGTGAACGGGTTGTCGTTCGGCACACGATAGCGGCCGTTTGCGCTGACCGTGCTCGTCGTCGTGTGGCGTGACAGATCGGGGACGATGCGCAGGATCTTGCCGACGAGGGTGTCGAGCCGCTGCGGGTTGTTGCGGCGGATCGCGTCGGTCTGCTCGCCGGACCCGCCGTCGCCCGCGCCGATGTACATCACGCCCCACTCGGCATCGCCCGGCCGCGCGGCGGGGTTGAAGATCATGTCGCCGGTCGGATGGATCTGGGTGTTGAGCTGGATGCGCAGGACCTCGCGCGCGGCGCCTTCGAAGATCGCGTCGTGGATGTTCGTGTCCGTCCACTCGACGATCACGCTCTCGCGCGTGATTCGTCCCGGCGTCGCGACCGGCTCGGTCGGCGTGTAGCCGGCGAGATCGAGGCCCGGGACGCTCGTCTTGTCTGGCACGAGCGAGCCCTCGACCGACGTCTCCTCGAGATGCAGCGTGTAGAACCGGCCGTTGTGCACATAGTCCGGATCGAACTGGAAGCTGATCAGCCCGTTGGCGAAGCCCGCGACGAACGGCAGGCGGTCGAAGAGGCCGGGCGCTTTGTCGCGGCCGTTGAAGTCGAGATAGGTCGTGAACGCCTTCGTCTTCGGATCGAGGATGTACAGCGGTCCGTTGAGATCGTCGACGAAGAGGCGATCCGATCCAGGCTCGGCGCGCAGGAAATTCAGCCGCGCGAGCGATCCGGGATTGCCGGTGCCGCCGTTGAACGATCCGGTGATGGGCGCTGTGGCGAAATCGTCGACGTCCAGCACGAGCGGCGCCTGCGCCTGCGCGCCGGCCGCCGCCGCCACCGCGCCGCACACGACGAGCCCGACCGAGCATTTCCACGCAATCGATGACATCCGCAGATAGTAGCCGATCGCATTCTCTTCACGCGCGCGCCGCGCTCTGCCCGTACAATCATCGGCGTTATGGCGCTGCCGAACGCTCGCATGATTCTCGGCTCCGCGCAGCGGCTGCTGCGCATGGGCGCAACCGCCAACCTCGTCAACCTGCTCGCCAAGCAGCGGCCGGTCGACGTCGCGCAACTGCTCGCGCGTCTGCCGGAGCAACAGGCCCGCGCGGCCTTCGACAATCTGCTCAGCGCGCATCGCGCGCACGCGCTCGAAGCCCTGTCGGAGCTGGACGTGTCGACGGCCGCGTCGTTCCTCGTCGGCCGATCCACCGAGGACGTCGCAGCGCTGCTCCGGCAGATGGCGCCCGACGACTCGGCGGCCATCCTCGCCGAGCTGCCGACGGAGCTCTCCGACCAGGTCGTCGAGGCCCTCGGCCAAACCGCCGACGTGCGGCGCCTGCTCGACTACGCGGACCGCACGGCGGGCCGCATCATGACGCCGAACGTCTTCTCCCTGCACGAGTCGGTAACGGCGGGCGAAGCGGTTGCGATGCTGCAGGGACTCTCGCGTCCCGAGGTCGTCTTCTACCTCTACGTCGTCGACGATCGGAACCACCTGCTCGGCGTAATCTCGCTGCGCAAGCTCGTGCTCGTGCGCGCGGACACGCCGCTGAAGCAGATCATGACGACCGACGTGCTGTTCGTGCAGGAAGACGCGGACCAGGAAGACGTCGCGCGGCTCGTCGCCACGTACAACATGCTCGCCGTGCCGGTCGTCGACGCCGAGCACCGGCTCGTCGGGGTCATCACGGTCGACGACGTGATCGACGTCATCCGCGACGAGACGACGAAGGACATCCAGAAGATCGGCGGTCTCGAAGCGCTCGACGAGCCGTACATCCAGACGCCGTTCTGGACGCTCGTGCAGAAGCGTGGCCGCTGGCTCGTCGTCCTGTTCCTCGGCGAGTTGCTGACGGCCACGGCGATGGGCCACTTCCAGGGCGAGATCGAACGGGCCTTCGTGCTCGCGTTGTTCGTGCCGCTGATCCTCTCGTCGGGCGGCAACAGCGGGTCGCAGGCGGCTTCGCTGATGATTCGCGCGCTGGCCGTCGGCGAGGTCACGCTGGCGGACTGGTGGTCGATCCTGCGGCGCGAGTTCCAGTCAGGCCTGGCGCTGGGCGCCGTCCTGGGCACCGTCGGCTTCATCCGCGTCACCGTGTGGGAGACGCTGTTTCAAACGTACGGCCCGCACTGGCTCATCGTCGCCGGCATCGTCGGCCTCGCGCTGGTCGGCGTCGTGCTCTGGGCCACGCTGGCCGGCGCGATGCTGCCCTTTATCCTCAAGCGCCTCGGCGCCGATCCGGCCGCCTCATCGACGCCCTTCGTCGCCACGCTCGTCGACGTCACGGGACTCGTCATCTATTTCTCGGTGGCCGCGACGCTGGGACGCGGGACGTTGCTTTAGGGGTTCCGAGGTTCTGGGTTCTCCGTTCTGGGTTCGGTTCTGGGTTCTCCGTTCTGGGTTCGGTTCCGGGTTCTGGGTCGTTATCGGCGAAGGCCACAGAACTGTGATCGAGATCCCGAACCCGAACCTAGAACCTAGAACCTAGAACCTAGAACGGAGAACCCAGGACTCACATCCATGACCTGTCGTGCTAGAGTCCACACGTCATCAGGACCAGTCCGCCACTTCCGGCCTCTTTCCGTGGGAGCTTGCCATGACTGACGACACGACCCAGGCGCCGAAGGACCTCATCGGCTTCCTCGACTTCTATCTCGTGAAGAAAGCGCCGTTCCAGATCCCGGACGGCGCGAAGGAATGGATCGTCAAGTGGGGGCCGTGGATCTCCGTCGTGATCCTGATCCTGCTCCTGCCGGCCCTGCTGTTCGCGCTTGGCATCAGCGCGTTCTTCCTGCCCTTCGCCGGCGTGGCCGCGCCGGGGCTGGCGTTCGCCTGGCTCTTCCTGGTGGTCGAGCTCGGGCTGATCGTCGCGTCGCTGCCCGGCCTGTTCGCGCGAAAGATGAGCGGCTGGAAGCTTGCCTTCTACGCGCGCCTGGCGAGCATCGTCTATGGGCTGCTGAGTTATGCGATCATCGGCGCGATCGTCGGCGGGCTCATCAGCCTGTACGTTCTGTTCCAAATTCGCGAAAAATACTCGTAGCCTCGAACGAGGTCGCGAGAAACACCGCCAGCCCGTGCGTCGAGCTCGCAGTTTCGACGCGCGGCGGCGCACGTACGGAGAAGTAGACATGCATCGATGGTTGTGGCGAACGATGACCGTGGGAATGACGATCGTGGCGCTCGCGAGTATGGCGTCGGCATGCCGTCGCGTCTCGGCGCCGTCGGCCGCGGACGAGGCCTTGCAGGGCGAAGAGACCGCGGTGCTCACCGACGCGCCGAACGTGCCGCCGCCGATCACCCGTCGTCATCCGACCAAGGTCATCGTCAATCTCGAGGTCCACGAAGTCGTCAAGCGTCTGGCCGACGGCGTCGACTACACGTTCTGGACGTTCGGCGGATCGGTGCCGGGCAAGTTCATCCGCATCCGCGAAGGCGACGAGGTGGAGTTCCATCTGAGCAACCATCCGTCGAGCAAGATGCCGCACAACATCGACCTGCACGCGGTGACGGGCCCGGGCGGCGGCGCGGCTTCGTCGTTCACGGCGCCCGGTCACACGTCCGTCTTCTCGTTCAAGGCACTCAATCACGGGCTGTACGTCTATCACTGCGCGACGGCGCCGGTCGGCATGCACATCGCCAACGGCATGTACGGTTTGATCCTCGTCGAGCCCAAGGACGGGCTGCCGAAGGTCGATCGCGAGTACTACGTGATGCAGGGTGAGTTCTACACGGCCGGCAAGTTTGGCGCGCCGGGCCTGCAGCCGTTCAACATGCAGAAGGCCATCGACGAGAAGCCGGACTACGTCGTGTTCAACGGCGCGGTCGGCGCGATCAGCGACGACCACGCGCTGACGGCCAACGCCGGCGAGACGGTCCGCTTCTTCCTCGGCAACGGCGGCCCGAGCCTGGTCTCGTCGTTCCACATCATCGGCGAGATCTTCGATCGCGTGCACATCGAAGGCGGCGACCAGGTCAACGGCAACATGCAGACGACGCTGATCCCGGCGGGCGGATCGGCGATCGTCGAGCTCAAGGCCGACGTGCCGGGCACGTTCATCCTCGTCGATCACTCCGTCTTCCGCGCTTTCAACAAGGGCGCGCTCGGCATGCTGAAGGTGTCGGGTCCCGAGGACACGCTGGTCTACTCCGGCAAACAGAACGACCTGGTCTATCAGCCCGAGGGCAGTGCGATTCAGTCGGTCGCGGCGCCGCCGGCCGTGCCACCCGCGACGGGCAAGGCGGATCGCATCGCGCGCGGCCAGCGCACGTTCACCAACGTGTGCGCGGCCTGCCACCAACCGAACGGCCAGGGCCTCGAGGCGGCGTTCCCGCCGCTCGCGGGCTCGGACTACTTGAACGCGGACAAGCGGCGCGCCATCAAC
>CAZNMF010000234.1:0-5617 GCA_964573795.1 uncultured Solibacteraceae bacterium | reverse complement strand
CGGCGTGTTCCTCGACATCGCGTGGATCAAGAAGAACATCCCGAACTCGGCCGATCACATCAAGCGCAAGCTGCCGAGCATGTACCACCAGTTCAAGCAGCTGGCGAACCTCGACATCACGACGACGCCGATGGAAGTCGGGCCGACGACGCACTACACGATGGGCGGGATCCGGGTGGACGGCGACACGCAGATGTCGACGCTGCCGGGCCTGTTCGCCGCGGGCGAAGCGGCCGCCGGATTGCACGGCGCGAACCGCCTCGGCGGCAACTCGCTGTCGGACCTGATCGTCTTCGGCAAGCGCGCGGGCGAGTTCGCGTCGAAATTCGCGAAGGAGCACGGCGCGGCGTCGATCGACGAGCATCAGGTCGACGCAGCCGCGGCGCGCGCGCTCGCGCCGTTCGATCGCGGGCCATCGGGTGAAAATCCCTACGCCGTCCAGCACGATCTGCAGGACATGATGCAGAGCCTCGTCGGCATCGTCCGTCAGGAAGCCGAGATGCGCGAAGCGCTCGAACGGCTGAAAGATCTGCAGGCACGCGCCGAAAAGGTGGGCGTCGGCGGCAACCGCGAGTACAACAACGGCTGGCACACGGCGATCGATCTCCACAACCTGCTGACGGTGTCGCAGGCGATCGCGACCGCGGCCGTCGAGCGCAAGGAGAGCCGCGGCGCGCACTTCCGCGAGGACTATCCGAACAAGTCCGAGGAGTACGCGACGTTCAACTTCGTGATTCAGAAGGGCGCGTCCGGCGAGATGACGCTGCAGCGCGTGCCGATTCCCGAGATGCCGGGCGAGCTGCAACAGGTGATCGAAGAAAATAAGTAAGCGGACTCCGTGAGGCCCCGAGCGTCGCGAGGGTGCCGAGCGTCGTGAGGCGCGGGGGTGGGGCCCCGCGCCACTGGAAGAAAAGCTGACACGGACCGCATCGAAAGGAAGTTGGCGAGAGTCATGGCTCTCTTGACATTCAGGCTCTGGCGCGGCGAGCGCGGACAAGGCGCGTTCAAGGACTATCAGACCGAGGCGGGCGAAGGCATGGTCGTGCTGGACGCCGTCCACGCGATCCAGGCCGAGCAGGCGACCGACCTGTCGTGCCGCTGGAACTGCAAGGCCGGCAAGTGCGGCTCGTGCTCGGCGGAGATCAACGGCCAGCCGAAGCTGATGTGCATGACGCGGCTCGACGAGCTGCCGACCGACAAGCCGATCACCGTCGAGCCGATGCGCGCGTTCCCCCACATCAAGGACCTGGTGACGGACGTCTCGTGGAACTTCGAGCAGAAGAAGCGCATCGCCGCGCTGAAGCCGCGCAAGCCCGACGCGCCGGACGGCACGTGGCGCATGCAGCAGGAAGACATCGATCGCGTGCAGGAGTTCCGCAAGTGCATCGAGTGCTTCCTGTGCCAGGACGTCTGCCACGTGCTGCGCGATCACCACAAGCACGACGAGTTCATCGGCCCGCGCTTCCTCGTGCACGCGGCGGCGCTCGAGATGCATCCGCTCGACACGGCCGATCGCGTCCCGGAGCTGCGCAACGCCTTCGGCATCGGCTACTGCAACATCACGAAGTGCTGCACGAAGGTCTGCCCGGAGCACATCACGATCACGGACAATGCGATCATCCCGCTCAAGGAGCGCGTGGTCGATCGGTTCTATGATCCGATTAGCAAGCTGTTGAGGGTGATCAAAGGATAGGTTCCCGGGTTCTGAGGTTCTCCGTTCTGGGTTCGGGTTCTCGGTTCCAGTGTTCGGAGGTTCTCGCGGATCACTCCACGCGAAATCTGATCGCCTTCGATGCCGTGGCGGTGTCCGCTGCGGCGTCGATCTTCAGCAGGTATTCCCCCACCGACAATCGATCGAGCGGAATCGCGACGCGGCAGTCCGCGCGGCGGCGCGCGAAGTCGCGGGCGCTCAGCGTCAGCGTCTGCTCGTGGACTGCACGGCCCGACGGGTCCAGCACGCGCGCGTGGACCGTCGCCGGCGCGATGTCGTCGTCGCGGCCGAGACCTTCGTAGACGTGCAACGTCGCCTGCAGGCGCTCACTGGTCTTGAACACGCGCCGGATCGTCGGGTGCGTCCCGGCCGACGCCGATGAGGACGCTTCGACAACGACGTCGGAAATCGAGAGCGGCGCGTTGGCGAACGACGGCACGGCGATCGGCGCGAAGACCGATGAGACTTCGCCGCTCTCCGGATTCTTCACGGCGATTCGAATCTCGTAGTCGCCTGGCGCCAACTCGAGCCGCGACTCGACGGGCACGTCGGCGGGCAGCGCGCCGCCGGCGCCGGTCACGCTGACGGTCGACGTCTGACGCGCGGTCGCCACGGTGTGGCCGAACGCGTCGAGCGCGACGATCCCGATCTGGAGCGGCGGCGTGGCCGTTCGCCCTTCGAGAAACGAGCGCGCGTCGACGCGCACGTTCACCGCGGGCCGCGCATCGTCGATCCCGGCCACGGCGGCGAGATTGACGGCGAGCAGACGCGTGGCCTGTGGCAGCAGCCCGCGCAGCGCGTCGTCGACTGTCATCGACGTCGTGGCGAGCGCAGGCGACGACGCGGATGCGTTGGCCGCGGCAGCGGGGCTCGGGACGGCGACGCGGCGCTGCGTGTAGACCCGCAGTCCCTTGCGCGCGACCTTGACCTCGAGCGAGCGCGGCGCCGAGCCCTTGGCTGGACCGGGCTCGTACGCGAGCACGTAGTAAGCCTCGGTCTCCTTGAAGATGTCCGGGACTTTCTCCTCGGGCGCGTTCGTGTTGATCACGCGGCGGCCGCCTGTGCGCTCGGGGAGGATGCCGAGCGACTCCTGGTTGGCAAGAACCTCGTTGGTCTCCTGCGCCTGAAACCGCCCCACGCTGCCGGCGCGCAGGGACGAGCTGGCCCGCGTGGCCGGTGACACGTTCACCACGCCATTCGGATCGAGCGAATGGACGGTCACGCTCGATCGGCCGAGCGCGTCGAGCATCTTCGTGCGCGCGTCGCGGAGCAGACGATCGCAGCCCACGTCGGCCTTCGGATCGCGCGTCGGCGCCTGCACGATGAGGCTCGACCCGATGAAGAACAGCGTCTTCCGGCGTCCGGTCGCTTCGCGCACGGCGTCGGCGATGTTGGTAATCGTTTCGAGCACGCAGAGCCCGCAGAGACAGCGGCCGTCGCTGAGCGCGTCGGGCGCCAGATCCGGGGAGAGCTCAGCGAGCATCTCCTTGGCGTCCTGCGACGTGTCCGTCGACCAGTCGCGCTGTTCGATGGCCTTCATCAAGCGCGTGCGATCCGACGTGAACGTCTGCGGCACGCCGCCGCTCGTCGAGACGACGGCCGCGAGATCGTGCGGGCCGAGCGCGTCGATCGTCGCCTCGGCGATCTTCCGCGCCGCGACTGTCGGCTCGCCGACGGGGATCGTGCGATCCATCAGGATGATGACGAGCCGGCCGTCTTCCTGTCCGACCTCGTTCGTCACGACGTCCGGCGGCACGGACGCGGCCCACACGGCGTCGCCGGCCGTTGGCGCCGGGCGCGGCGGCAGCGTCACTTCGGCAAACGCCTTCACGGGCCGTGACACGCCGTTCTCGATCACGGTGAAGTCCGCTGCGGTGAGGTCCTTCACCGGCTGGCGTTTGCCGTCGAGCACGGACACGTCGATCTGCACGAGCTCGACGCCCGCGCGAAACACCGGACGTCCCGTCTGCTGCCCTTGCGTCGCGACGGTCAGGGTGCAGACGAGGAGCAGAACGACGAGGCTGCTGACGCGGCGGCGCATGAAGGCTCCTCGCGGGGTGGCGGCTGGCGGAAGATACTCTACACGGGCGACAGGCGGATGGACAGACAGGCGACGACAGGATTGCCCTTCGGAGGGCCGAACCTTCAGGTTCGGCCGGAGCGGGCGGCCACAAGGGCCGCCCTACGGAGGTTACGGGCTACGACGCACCGTCGTAGGGGCGCCCCTTGTGGGCGCCCGGCCCATGGGGCTGATTACTTGCAGATGTAGGCCGGGTCTTCAGACCCGGCGCGCTACTTCGCCTCTTCCGCCGGCGCGGCCTGCTCGGACACCGCGACGTTGAACTTGCGATAGTTCGAATAGACCGCGCGGCCGCTGATCGCGCCGATGGTCTGTCGCGACGGGCCGTTCGTGATCAGGTAGCTCTCGTCCATCAGCTTCGGCAGCCACAGGTGCAGGCTCGGCACGTCCGCGTAGTCGACTCGAATCGACGCGTTGACAACGGTCGTGCCGCGGTGGGATTCCAGACGAAGCAGCGAACGGCGCACGATGCCGGTGGTGGGCTCGATCCAGAACGTCCCACTCGCCGCGGCGTCGTCCGCCGACGCGATCACACGCGGCCTGGCCTGCTCCTGAAAGGTGACGACGACGGTGCGCGCGCCGGCGACGTTCTCGAAGTCGTCGAACTTGAACGTGGAGCGCGTCTGGTTCTCGGCGCGCAGGAAGACGAGCGCCGCCAGCGGCAGGTTGATCGTGCGATCGAACCGCACGCCGAGCGCGCTGAGATTGAACCGCGCACCCTCACGCGTGATGCGCTGGATCTGCTCTCGCGCGTCGGCACTCGCGTTCGCGAACAGATCGACGACGCGCGTCTGCCGATCGGGCACGTCCTTGCCGTCGACGGAGAACGTGTCGCGGAACTCGATCCAGCCTGCCGTCGGATCGGCCAGGATCGCGAGATCGGAACGCAGCCGCCGCGCGGTCACGACCTGTCCTTGCGCCTGCTGCGCGTAGTCTTCAGCGATGACGACGCCGTCGGCGTCGTGCCCGAGCTGTTGGAGATGGGACGCCGCGGCCGCGAGCGCCTCGGACACCGCGCTCGTCTGCGCGGGCGTCGTCGCCGTTGACGTCAGGACGAGGACGGCGGCGACGAGCGGCGGAACGAGATGTCGGTGTCTCATCGGACCTCGAACGGCACGTCGCGATGCTCGCGGCGATCGCCGAGCGTTGCCTCGATGCTGAGCAGATATTTGCTTGACGCGAGCGTCTCGACCGGCACGACGACCGGCACGTCCGCGATCCCGGCTTCGTTGAACATCAGGCGGGCGGCGTCGATCGGCGCGTCGAGCGCGACGCGATCCTGGTCGTCGACGATGCGCGCGTGAAGTGTGAGAGACGCGCGATCCTTCTCGTCCTTCACGCGCACCTGCACGAACGCCGTCACCAAATCCCCCGACGTGAACGTCCGCCGCAGCGTCGGCATCGTCAGCAGCGGCGTCAACGCCAGCGGCACGTCGCCGGCCGGCCGCGGCAGCGCCTGCAGCGTCACGCCGGACAGGGTAATGGGCTCGTCACCGATGTCGGGCACGTCGACGTAGCCGTAGACGCTGCCGGTCGTGCCGTCGCCGCGGCGCTCGACGCCGATGCGCACTTCGTAGTGGCCGGGTTTCAGATCGAGCGACGGCAATTGCGCATCGGCGCGCGGCTGGGTTTCGCCGACGACGGGCAACTCGACCGTGTGCCGCGCGTTGGTGACGGGTTTGGCTTTCTCGTCGAACACGCCGACCAGCACGTCCAGCGTCGACGCCTCGCGGCTCGCGTCGTCGACGTGCAGCAGCACACCGACGTCGACACCGCCATCGTGCGTGAATCGCGGCGTCAGCGCGACGCGCAGCGGCAGGTCTGTC
>CAZNMF010000233.1:0-9155 GCA_964573795.1 uncultured Solibacteraceae bacterium | reverse complement strand
GGCGGCGTCTGGCCGGCCGGTGCCGGCGCGGCCGGTGCCTGAGCCGCAGGCGGCGCCTGCGCCAGCAGCGACACCGCTGCCGCGCCGAGCGCAGCGACCACCACGAAGACAGCCTTCGCGCGCACGATTCTCGCGATCATGGATCGTCCTTCCAGAAAAACTCGGTCGAGTGCGGCCAAATCTATCAGGCGGGTGGGAGGGAGTCTATGCAGTCAGACAGTATTGGGCTCGAGGCTTGGGGCGTGGGGCGTGGGGCTTACTTGTCCGCCGTAGCCTTGGCGGAGGCTTACGGCTTACTCGTCCGCCGTAGCCTTGGCGGAGGCGGACGGCTTACGGCTCACGGCTTACGGCTTACGGCTTACGGCTTACGGCTTACGGCTTACGGCTTACGGCTTACGGCTTACGGCTTACGGCTTACGAGAGGATGATGGTCTGGGGCTTGAACGTGGGCCAGGTAATTTCGAACTTTGAACGTCAAACTTCGAACTTCCGTCAGCCCGCCAGCCTCACGTCCTGTGTCGTCGTCTCGCCGTCGTGGATCGTGACGCGGATCGCGCCGGGCACGATGGTCTCGAGAAACGCCGGCGTGGACCATTCGTTTGGCGGGAAGTCGGTGAGAACGGCGAGGTAGTACTCGCCGGGCGGAAGGCCGCTGATGGTGAAACGCCCGTCGGTCGAGGGGCGCACGGGCAGGCGCACGCGCCGCGACCGCTCGCGCCACCACGCGGGATCGGTGGAGAACGCGATCACCGAGTACGCGGGCACGGGATGCCCGGCCTGATCGGAGACGAGGCCCGTGAGCTTCGTCACGCGATCCGTGAACGTCACGACGAGGTCGTCCACGTTGAAATTCGGCAGGACGTCGAACGGCGTGTCGAGCACGTCGCGGCCGTCGAGCAGGGCGGTCTTGACCATCCAAAGCGGCACGACGGACGGCGTCGTGCTGGCGCTGGCGAAGAGAAGGTAGCTGCCGGGCGCGATGCCCGTGAACGCGAAGGTGCCGTCCGCGTCGGCCTGTGCCGCCGGCGCGCCGAGCGCCGGGCCGGCCGTGGGCGCGGGTGACAGCGTGAGCCGCACGGCGGACGGATCGGGCGGCGGCTGCGACGTCGCGTCGAACACGACGCGGCCCGAGATGGTCATCCCGGGCGCGAGCGTGAGCGTGACGCCGTCGACGTCGGCGCCCGCGACGTCGACGTCCGTCTGCGCCCAGAGATCGGTCGATGGCGCCAGCGCCCCGCGTGCCGGGACGGGCGCGCTGCCCGTGGCGGACGCCGCGCTCGATGCGCGGCTCATCACGCGATAGTGTCCCGGCGAGAGATCGCCGATCACGAACGAGCCGTCCGCCGCGGTCGCGGCAAACGGCGGCAGCGCCGGGATCACGGTGGCCAATGCGGGATCCGCCGTCGTCGCTGCCGCCAGTACCTGCGCGCCTGGCAGGGGCGCACCGTCGAGCGCGCGGACGACGCCGCGGATCGTCGCGACACGCACGGCGCGCACGACGATGTCGACGCCGGTGCGCTCCTCGCCGGCCGCCACCGTGACGGGCGTCGCCGATGTGATGTCCGCGACGCCGGGATAGAAGATCGTCGTCAGCGCCGTGCCTGGCGCAGGCGGCGGCGCGCTTTGCGACACGCCGGGCCCAACCGTCGTCGTCCGCGTCGCCCACTGGAGCTCGTCGTCGGTGGGCACGCGCGGGCTCGCGCCACGCGTGAGCACGGACAGGCCGGGTGTCGCTCCGACGAGATACGTGCCCGCGGGCAGACCGTAGGCGCGATAGATGCCGCGATCGTCCGGCCCGATCGTCTGCGTGTACACACGGCGATACGACGAGGTCGAGCCGACGACGACGCGCTCGATGACGGCGAGGGCAGCGCGCGGAGGCGATGCGGGCACGCCGCGCTCGTCGACGATGCGGCCCGTGATGGCCGCGCCGCGCGGCATCGCGATGCGAATGGTGTCGAGCCGCTGTCCGTCCTCCAGCGCGATCGTGAGCCCCTGCCCGCGCGGCGTGCGCGCGCCATACGTCTGGGACACGTACGGCAGCCGATCGGCGGAAATCAGATAGTGTCCGGCCGGCAGGCGCCCGAAGGCGAACGCGCCGCGCTCGTCGGTGACCGCGAGCCGCTGCACGCCCCGATCGGCATCGCGCAGCGTGACGCTCGCCAGCCGCAGCGGACGCGGCGTCGACTCCGCGGTGACGACGAAACCGCCGATGAAGGCGTCGCCCGTCACCATCGGCCGCGCGCCGTTGTCGCGCGCAGGCGCGGGCGCGCCGCCGCGCTGCGCGGCGAGCGCGACGATCGACAGCGCGGCGATCGCGGCCGCCGCGCACGCGGACGCTTTCGGGCTCGTCATTTCAGCACGCTCACGGTCAGCGCCTGGGTCCGGTTCTGCCCCGTCTCGACGCTCACGCGCGTCGCCACGCGCGCGAGCGCCGTGAGCCATTCCGCGTCGCGCGTGTCGATCGCGGTCTCGGCGGGCAAGGCCGCGATGGCGTACTCGCCGGCCGTCAGGCTCTGCGACCGATAACTGCCGTCGGCACCGACGCTGATCGTCTGCACCTCACGCGCGAGCATACCCTCATCGATCCACCGTCGCACGTCCGCCGGCAGCAGCACGACGACGGCATCGGGATCGCCGGGGTGCGCGCCGGTCACGGTCCCGGCGATCGTCGTCGTCAGCTTCGTCGCGGTGACGACGACGCCGGCGAGATCGGTCTCGAGCGTGAACGGGTGATCGAGCACGTCGGCGCCGTCCGCGCGGATGGACGCGACGTGCCATTCCGCGGGCAGGCCCATCACGTCCGCGACATAGCGGCCCGCGGGAAATTCCGGCGTCACGAAGTGCAGTTGATCGTCGACCGGCGCGGCCGGCGGCAGCGACGTCGCGCGGCCGTCCGCAGGACGAAGCGCGATGCCAAGCCTCGACAGCTCGGCCTGCGGCGGCGACGCGCCGTCGAACTGGACGACGCCGCGGACGCGCGCGCCCTCGCGCAGCGCGATCGAGAGGCCGCCGACGTCGGCGTTCTCCACGCTGATTGGCTGCCGCGCCCACCACGTCGGTCCGTCGGCGACCGGCTGCGGCGCGTCGCCGCCGCGCGTCGACACGATGGCCGTCACGCGGGCGCCCGTCGAGATGATGGTTTCCACCCGTGACCCGGCGGGTGCCGCAGGCCGAGGCGTGCGAAGCGCGCGAATCTCGTATCGACCGGCCGGCACGCCGAGAAACGTGAACCGGCCGTCCGGTCCCGTGGCCGTCGTCGCCGCGTCGAGCGTCAGGTCGGACTGGAACTGCGCCGCGTCGGCCGGTACCAGGCGCAGGCCGAGCGCGGGCATCGGGCCGTCCGCGCCGGTCACGACGCCGCTCACGCGGAACATCGGCGTGAGCGTCAGATGGACGTCGACGTCCGCCCGCTCCTGTCCCGCCGTCAGCCGGATCGTTGTCGCGCGCGCGAGGCTCTCCGCGTTCGACGCGAACGTCGTCGGATAGGCGCGAAGGCGTCCGTCGGCGCCGGACGTGGGCATCGGCAGCCCGCCATTCTGCGGCCCCGACACGAGTTGCGCGTCGCCGGCATCGATCAACGGCGCGATCGGAGAGAAGAACGCGGTCGGCACGTCGCGGCGGAGATCGGTCAGCACGGGCGACGAGAAGTCGCCGCGAAACGTGTTCACCAGCTCGGTCGGCATCGAGATGAACGTCGACGCGACCATCACCACGTAAGTGCCCGGCGTCAGAGTCGCCACACGATAGATGCCGCGATCGTCGGTCTGCGCGACGCCCGCCTGCACGAGCCGTCCGCTGCCGTCGCGGCGCAGCACGCGCACCGATGCCGCCACCACGGGCTCGCCGGTCTCGTCGAGGACGCGGCCGCCGATCGCCGCCACGTGCCACATCTTCACGACGACGTCGGTGACGTGCTCGTCCTCGTGCAGGAGGATCGTTCGCCGCAGCGCGCCGCCGTCAGGCCGCCGGCTGCCGTACGTGCTGAGGACGTAGCCCACCGCGGTTGCGCTGACGGTGTAGCTGGACGCGGGCAACTCGCGGAACAGGAAGTAGCCGTCGCCGTTCGTGATGGAAGGCGTGGGCGGCCTCGCGCCGCCCGACAGCACGACGGCGAGCGGATTGGTGCCCGGCGCCGCGCCCGCGCCCGAGAGCGTGACGGTTGCGCCAGAGATCGGACGCTCGGTCACCGCGTCGATCACACGGCCGACGATGACGCCTGCCGCGCGCGCCGACGCGCTCTGACTCGGCGCGAGACCTGGCGGCGTCTGCGCGACGAGAGGCGTCTCGCCGCGAGGCACGGCGGTCCAACAGAGCAACACCGCAGCCGACACGATCGACGACGCGACGCCGCGCATGTGCCTCACCTCCGGTGTGATCCGTCTGCGGACGGCCGCAAGCCGTTTCGGGCGGCCACGGGGGGCCGCCCCTACTTCACTGCCATCGCGCCGTCGCGTTTCTTCTGTTCGTATTTCGCGACGCGCACCGCGGCCTCGAGATGCTGCGGCTCGACGCGGCCGACGAACTGCGCGTCCGGGTTCAGCAGGAACCGCGCGCTCACGACCGTGCCCTGGACGACGGCCTCGGACCGGATGTCGACGATGTCGGTGGCGACGAGCTGACCGGCGGTCCGGCCGTAGACCGTGATGTCGCGCGCGATGATATCGCCATTCACGTGCGCCGACGCGGCGACGACGACGGCGTGGTGCTCGCAGAAGACGGGGCCGTCCACGCGGCCTTCGATCGTCACGTCCTCCGTCGCGCGAATCTCACCGTTGACCGCACACGTTCTGCCGAGCGTCGTCATGATGGTCGATTGTAGCGGGCTTGCGGGCTGCGAGCTGTGGGCCGCCGTCTGCGGGCGGCAGTCTGCAGTCTGCGGGCGACGGTCAGCAGCCCGCAGCCCGTCAATAACACACAATCCGCTCGCGTTTGCTCGCGATCTTCTTGTAGTCGAGCCCCGGCACTTTCTTGAGATCCTCGACCGTCTTGAACGCGCCGTGTTTCTCGCGATAGGCGACGACGGCGGCGGCCTCGCGGCGCAGCAGCTCGAGGACGCTCTCGAGATCGATCTGGGTCGCGGTGTTGACGTTCAGCGGCCGCGGCGCCTCGCCGAGAAAGTTGGTCGACAGATAGTCGAGGATCACCTGCCGGTCGTCGTCCGACGCCTTCGCGCCGCGACGGACCATGTCGTCGATGAGCGACGCCCAGCCGTCGCGCGACAGCCGCAGCGACGCCACGCGCCGCGTCTCGTGACAGACCCCGCACGTGCGGACCGTGACGTCCTTGCCCGGCCCGTCCGGCAATCCTTCTCCCGACGGCGTGATCTGCGCGGCGAGCATGGCGCCGCCGGCGAGCACGATCGCGACGCTTGCACTCACGACTTTCACGAGCATCTCGGATCCTTACGGCTTATTTGTCCGCCGTAGCCTTGGCTTACGGCTTACGGCTTACGGCTTACAGGGGGCATTATTTCGAACTTCGACGTTCAACTGCGCTCACGTCGCCCCGAGCCTGTCGAGGGGCGAACTTCGAGCTTGCCCTTGGTCCTTCGTCCCTTGGTCCCCTCGTCCCATGGTCCCTTGGTCCCTTGGTCCCATGGTCCCTTGGTCCCCGCCCTACCGCGCCTCGCCCTTCAGAATCCGTTGCGCGAGATAGTTCGTCACCTTCGCGTCGGCCCGCGCGGCGGCAATGTAGGCCGTGCGCATCAGCTCCTGGTGCCGCGACTTCAGCAGATCGCGGACGCTCTCGCGCACCGTCGGCGTGTCCAGACTGCGCTGGCCCGCGGGCTCCTTCGAGACGAGCGCCAGAATCGTATAGACCTGACCGACCGTCACCGTGCTGACGTGGCCCGGCTCCATCTTCAGCACCGCGTCCCGCAATTGCGGCGCGACGCTCGACAGCGCGGACGCCGGCACGAAGCCGAGGTCGCCGCCCTGCGCGGCCGACTGCGGGTCTTCGGAATAGTCCATCGCGAGCGTCCCGAAATCGGCGCCCGCCTGCAGCTTCTCGACGATCATCGCGACCTTGCGCGTCGCCTCGTCCAGCGTCCCCGCATCGTCGCTCATGCGGTTGCGCATCTGCGGATCCTTCGCCGCCGTGACGACGATCTGCGCGAGCCGGTACTGCGGCTCCTTGAGGTTGAACTGCGCGCGGTTCTGCTCGTAGAAGTCCGCCACCTGCTGATCCGTGATCGTGACCTTGTCGTTGACGTCGGCGTCGAGCACCTTCTGCACCGACAGCTCGCGGCGGATGCCGCTCTTGAGCTCGTCCGGCGTGAAGCCGCGCGCCTTGAGCTGCGCGGTGAAGACGTCGTCGGCGACGCCGTTCTTGCGCTCGTTGAACGCGGCGTCGACCTCCGCGTCGGTCGCGTCGAGGCCGCGCGCGTGCGCGCGGGCCAGCAGGATTTCCTGCGTGATGAGCTCGTCGACGACGTTGACCTTCATCGTCAGCACCTGCTCGGGCGATGGCGCCGGGGTGGCCGCCGGATCGACGGTGCTGCGATAGGCCTTCTCGACGAGATCCTCGTGAATGTCGTGGCCGTCGACGACGGCCCAGACGTCGGGAGCGGCGGTCTGCGGCGCCGCAGCCGGCGCAGAGGGAGATTTCTGACACGCCGCCGCCAGGCCGAGGGCCGCCACCGCGGCCAGCGTACAGAGAGGAGACACACGCATCTGCTTCATGATCATGAGGTCCAGGCGTTCACGTTCGTGCGTTGACGTTGAGCCCGCCCAGTGTATCTCCGAACCGGGAACCCGGAACCGGGAACCCGAACGCCGGAACGTCCAGAACCTCAGAACCCTGGCACCTCTATGCCGACTTCTGCGCCAGCTCTTCGAACGTCGGTTTGTGCTGGCTGACGTTGCTGCCGTCCTCGGCGCGCAGCGACGCGAAGGCCGTGGACGAGATCATCGTCACGACGCCGAGGAGGATGAACGCGTGGTGCAGCGCGGTGATGAACGCCGTGTGATCGCTCTCGGGAATGCCGTCGAGGAACCAGCCGGCCGCGACCGATCCGAACGCGACGCCGAAGCTCAGCGCGAGCTGCTGGCCGGTGCTGGCGATGCTGCTCGCGCGGCTGGCCTCCGCGTCGCTGACGTCCGCGTAGACGAGCGTGTTGATGCTCGTGAACTGCGTCGACGAGGCCAGCCCCTGCGCGAAGCTGAGCGCCAGGATGCCCCACACGGGCGTCGCGGGGCTGACCAGGCTGAACGTCATGATCGTCGCGCCGATCGCGATCGTGTTGACGCGCAGCACGCCGCGGTAGCCGAACCGCGCGAGCAGCGGCTTGCTCATCAGCTTCATGCCGATCGCCGAGATCGCCTGCGGCATCATCAGCAGTCCCGCCTGCCACGGCGCGAAGCCCAGGCCGACCTGATAGAGGAGCGGCAGCAGGAACGGCATGCCGCCGACGCCAATCCGTGTGATGAAGCCGCCGAACACCGACACGCGAAAGGTCCGGATGCCGAACAGCCGCAGCGCCAGCACCGGCGCCGGCACGCGCGCGGCGTGCCAGCCGTACGTGCCGAGCAGCACGCACGACACGGCCAGCAGCTCGATCACGATCGTCCACGGCAGCGAGTGATCGCCCAGCACCTCGAGCACGTACGACAGCAGCAGCACGCCCGTGCCGAAGAACACGAACCCGACCCAGTCGAGCGGCGGCGAATCGGCTTCGCGGTAGTCCGGCATGTAGCGCCGCGCGAGCCACAAGCCGATCGCGCCGAGCGGCAGGTTGATGAAGAAGATCACGCGCCAGTGCAGCAGGTGCACGATCACGCCGCCGAGGAACGGTCCGACCAGCGGTCCGATCAGCGCCGGAATGACGACGTAGTTCATCGCGGTGATGATGTCGGCGCGGGGAAAGCTGCGCACGAGCGCGAGACGGCCCACGGGCGTCATCATCGCGCCGCCCATGCCCTGCAGCAGGCGCGAGGCGACCAGCATCGGCAGCGACACGGCGACGCCGCACAGGAGCGACCCCAGGCTGAACAGGAGAATCGCGGCGGTGAACAGCCGCTTCGTGCCGAAGCGATCGGCGGCCCAGCCGCTGATCGGAATGAACACGGCGAGCGCGAGCGTGTAGCTCGTCAGCACGCTCTTGAGGCTGAGCGGCTCCACGCCCAGGCTCGCGGCCATCGTCGGCGCGGCCGTGTTGACGATCGTCGCGTCCAGGTTCTCCATGAACAGCGCGACGGCCACGAGCCACGGGAGCCGCCGGCGAAGCCGGATCAGCGCGGGCGAGTCATCGGTTGTCGTGTCGAACGTGTCCATGCGCCACTGCGATCGCCATGCGATCGTACGGGGAGGACACTATTCTTTCATCATCGGGGCCGGGACTTGGGACGTGAAGGCGCGGGGTGTGGGGCACGCCAAGCCTCACGCCGCAAGCCCCAAGCCGTAGCCGTGGCCTACCGCAGCATGCTCCGAACCTTCTCGAGCAACCCGATCGGCGTGAAGGGCTTGGGCAGCAGGTCGAACGCGTCGCGCGAGCCGGCGATCTCGCGATCGAGATAGCCCGACGTGAACAGCACGCGCACGCCGGCGCGCGACTCCGTCGTCATCGTCGCCAGCGCCTGGCCGTCGCCGTCGGGCAAGCTGACGTCCGTGATCAGCAGATCGACCACGGGCGCGTCGGTGAGGGCCTGCAGGGCCTCGCGGCGAGTGCGCGCCGTAATCACGCGATAGCCGCGGCTCTCGAGCACGCGGCGCGCGAGCCCGCGCACGCCATCGTCGGCGTCGACGAGCACGATGATCTCCGTGCCGGCGAGCGACGTCTCACGCGCCGCGACCGCCGGACGCACGAGCGGCGCGCGCTCGGATCCGACCGGCACGTACAGGCGAAACTCGGTGCCGGCGCCGACCGTCGACGACACGGCGATGTGCCCGTTCGATTGCCGCACGACGCCGTAGACCGTGGCGAGACCGAGGCCGGTCCCCTGCCCGCGCGGCTTCGTCGTGAAGAACGGCTCGAAGATACGCGGCAGAATGTCCGGCGCGATGCCGGTGCCGCCGTCGCGGACCGTCAGGCACACGTGCGGACCGGGCTCCGCCTCGACGTGACGCCGGCGATGCGCGTCGTCGACCGTCACGGCCGACGTCTTGATCGTGAGCCGGCCGCCATCGGGCATCGCGTCGCCGGCGTTGACGGCGAG
>CAZNMF010000232.1:0-2842 GCA_964573795.1 uncultured Solibacteraceae bacterium | reverse complement strand
GCCGGGATTGATCGTCGCGACCGGACCGTCCGTGGCGCGGCCGCCGGCGGGACGCGGCCGCTTCGCCGCGCCGCCGTATCCGGACGGCGTGCCCAGCACGCCGCGCTACGTCATCAACGAGTACGGGACGATCGGCGTCCGCATGAAGCCGCCGTTCACGACGCTGGTGAAGTACGATCTGAACGTCCCGGAGATCAAATGGCGCGTCGGCGTCGGCGACGATCCGGTGCTCGCGGCGTACGGCATCACGGGCACGGGCGAGACGCAGATGCGGACGACGCCGATCGTCACGTCGACGGGGCTGATCTTCATCCCCGGCGAGGACAACAAAGTGCGCGCGTACGACGCGGAGACGGGGAACGTGCTGTGGATCGGCCGCTTCGGCGGGACGCTGTTCAAAGCCGCGCCGTCGATGTACGAGGTCGACGGCCGCCAGTACCTCGTCATCCCCGCGTCCGGCCAGGCGCCGCCGCCAGTGAAGGCCCCCATCGCCGACGGCCCGCAGCCCGAGCCGGTCACCGGACCGCTCGGCTACGTCGCGTACGCGTTGCCGGGGAAGTAGAGAGCGCACCCGCTCGGTGGCTCGCTGCCGCCCCGGCTAACGATGCGGGAGAAGTGGCAGGCCATGTTGAAGCTGATTCCGAAACCGCGTCATCGCGTGTACGTCGCGCTGGCGGTCGGCACGGTCGCGCTGGCCGTCGGCGTCAATCTGGTGGTGTTCACCATCGTCAACGCGCTCTGGCTGCGCCCGTTGCCGATCCGCGATGCGGATCGGTTCGTCTACGCCGACCACAATTTCGGAGAGGTCGAAGACGTGCGCTTCGGCCCGAAGATTCTACGGCCGTTCCAAGGGGCCTTTGCCGGGCAGGTCGACGAGAGCAAGCTCGGGCTGACGCCCGTCATCACCGTCCAAGGCCGGCCGATCGCTGAAGTCGCGGGCATCACGCCAGGATTCTTTGGACTGTTCGGCCTCACCGTCCGCGGCCGCGATTTCGTGCCCGACGACAATCTGGAGGGTGCGGAGCCCGTGGCCATCATCAGTCACCGCGTCTGGAGGAGAGACTTCGGCGGGCGCGCCGACGTCGTGGGCGCGACGATCGCCGCGGGCGCTGTCTCGATCCGCGTGATCGGCGTGGCGCCGCCGGGCTTCGAGGGCGTGCGGAAGGGCGATCGCGTCGACGTCTGGATCCCCAGCCAATTGCGCCGCCGTCTGTCGCCGACGGCGCTGCACGTCTGGGGCGTGCCGTTGGTGGTATTTGCCAGATTGCCGCCGGGGCGCACGTTGGAGCAGATGGAGGACGAGATGCGCGAGAGCGATCCAGACCACGAGTCGCACGCGCTTGTGCCGCTGGCGGGCGTGTTCGGGTCGCCCACGACGTCGCCCCTCGTCATCGACCAGGGCCCGGCGGCCGGCGTGGCGAGCGGGTTGGCGTTGCTCGTGCTCATCGGCGGCTGTTCGACGCTGGCGACGTTGATTCTCGTCCACTACGAGCGGCGCGCGCTGGAATTGGCGACGAAGGCCGCGCTCGGCGCCACGAGACGCCAACTGCTCGGGGAGCTTTCGCAAGAGCTGGCCGTCGTCGCGACTCTCGGGACAGGCGTGGCCATCCTCGTGGCGCAACTCGCGCTGCGAGCGATGCCCGGGCTCAGTCTTCCGGGCGGACTGGATCTCGGACGGCTCGATCTGTCGCCGGACTGGCGCGTGCTCAGCGTCGCGGTCGGCGCGACGTTCGCGACCTGCGCCATCGCGGCCTGGCTGCCGTTGGTGCGCTTCACGCGCGGCACGATGGCGAGGGCGCTTGCAGGTGGGCCGGCCGCGACGGCGGCGCCCGCCACGCAACGGCTGCGGCAGGTGTTGTTGTGCGCGCAGGTGTGTGCGGCTGTCGTCGTGCTCGCCTCGGCCGCCCTGTTCGTTCGCACGGTCTTGCACGGATTCGGCCGCGCGTCCGGATTCGACGTGGATCACACGCTCTTCGTGCGATCGGTCGTTGCGCCAGGCCTCGCGTACACGGGCAACCCCTCGGAGTACATGGCCTTGGAAGATCGGCGCAAGCAGAGCATCGAGGACGCGCTGCGAGCGCTGCCCGGCATTCTACAAGTGGTCGATGGCCGATCGCCGATTGGCGAGGAGCAAATGAGCGTGCTGGAACACGGGCCGACGGTCGTCGTCACGGACGGTGAACGCCAGCAACTGCGCGTCGGCGTCATCGAGGACGTCGATGTCAATTGGCTCTCGGCGCTCGGCGTCAGGATGCTGGCGGGTCGTGACTTGCGCGAGGACGATGCTCGGGTCAGACCGTGGCGGGTCGTCGTGACGGCATCACTGGCCAAACGCCTTTGGCCGGGTGAGAACCCCGTCGGCCAGAGGATCGAGACGCCGGCCATGAAAGGGATTGTCGTTGGCGTGTCGTCCGATTTCGTGTTGGGCTCGATGCTGCGGCCGGCGGTCGGCACGATCATCACGGCTTACCACACCGACACCGGGTATCTCGGGCGCTGGGTCATTCGTGCTGACAACGTGCAAGCTCTTGTCGGCACGGTGGCGAAGGCCGTGAGAACCGCCGTACCTGACGTGGCGTCGGTGCAGGTGCAGACGGGCCGTGACGTGGTGGCACAGGATCTCGGCCGCGAGCGCGTCGGGGCGTGGTTCTTTTCCGGCTTTGGGCTCGTGGCGCTGATCCTCGGCGTGGGAAGCGTCTTCGGCCTGGTCGCCTATCTAGCCGAGTCGCGCCAACGCGAGTTCGGCGTGCGGCTGGCCCTCGGTGCCACGGCGTCCACGCTCATGAGGCATGGCCTCCGCGCCGCGCTCGTGCCCGTCGCGACCGGTGTCGCGATCGGGCTA
>CAZNMF010000231.1:0-17538 GCA_964573795.1 uncultured Solibacteraceae bacterium | reverse complement strand
CGCCCGGGAACGGCCGCACCGGCTGCCACGTGCCGTCGCCGTTGTTCCGCAGGACGAGGGGCTCGGCGCTGCGAACGGCGGCCACGCCGTCGAGGTCGCCGTCGAGATCGACGTCCGCGGCCCAGACGCCCGTCGCGTCGTACGCCGCGCCACCGCTTCCCGCCGACGCCGCGGCCGTGCGATCGGCGAACGTGCCGTCGGCCGACTGCAGCCACAAATGCAGGCCGTTCGCGTCGGCGACGAGCGCGTCCGTGCGGAAGTCGTTGTTCCAATCGAGCGCGGCGGCGTCGACGGCGTCGGTCGCGGCAGTCGCAGATCCTGCGGCATCGACACGCGAGATCTGGCTCGCACCGGCGGCGAAGATCGCCGGCGCGTGCTCGCCGTCGAGGGGGAACGCAAAGACACGGCTCGCCGGCGCGCCCGCGGCGATCGGCTCGACGGCGAACGTCAGCGCCATGTCGGCCTCCGCCGGCGCCGACTCCGGGGCCGGCAGGCGCAGGAACGACGTGAACGGCTCGGCGACGAGCTCGGCCGGCGCGGTCACCGCGCTGCGGCTGTCGCGATAGGCGGGCACGGCGGCAAGCGTATTGCGCAGAAACGCGAGCTCGCGCGCCGCAGCCGCCATGTCGGCAGCCTCGCTCGCCTGCGTCGCGGCGTGATACTGCTCGACGACCTCAGGCGGCCACGCGCGGGCAAACGGATCGAGGCGCGCCATGCTCTCGCGCAGGCGCGTCGTGTCGCCGCGCTTGGCCGCGATCCGCGCGCGATCGACGATGACGGACAGATTGTCCGGCTGCAGCGCGAAGAGGTCCTCGAGCAGCCGCTGCGCTTCTTCGTCGGCTTCCGGCGTGCCGCCGCTCTCGACCTCCTGAATCAGCGCGGTGCGCGCGACGAAGTTGCGCGCGTCGAGATCGACCGCGCGCCGGTAGGCCGAGACGGCCGCCTCGTGCGCGCCGCGCGACGCCTCGAGCCGCCCTTCGAGAAACGCGATCGCGCTGTTGCGCCTCGCGAGGGAAGCCGCCTTCGCGAGCGCCGGCGCGGCGGCGTCCGTCTGGCCGAGCCGCAGTTGCGCGAGCGCGAGATTCGCCCACGCGGCCGGCTCGCCCGGCGCGCTCGTCGTCGCCTGCTGGAACGACTGCACGGCCACGTCGAGCAGACCGACCTGCATCTCCGCCAGCCCGCGATAGAAGCGGCGCGTCGTCTGCTCGTACGCGCCCGACGTGCGCGACGGCAGCCCGGCATGCCGCGCGTAGAAGACGTAGCCGCCCACACCCGCGGCGACCGCGAGCCCGAGCAAGCCCAGCGTCCCTATCGCTCGTCGTGTCATGCGCGTGTGATTTTACAGGCTCGCGGTCTGCGGTCTGCGGTCGACGAGAGGCAATTCGGAGGGCCGAACCTTCAGGTTCGGCCAGGCGGGTGGACCTGAAGGTCCACCCCTCCGACGACGTCACTGCTGCTCGACCCCCACGCCCAGCGCGTCGGCGACGCGGTTGATGTAATTGAACCACGCGGCGATCAGCGTGATCTGCAGGATGCCGCGGTCGTCGAAGCCGGCCGCGCGCAGCCGCGCGTGGTGCTCGTCGGTCACGCCCGTCGCGTCGCGCGTGATCTGCACGGCGTACTCGAGCATGACGCGATCGCGCTCGTCGATCGGCGCCGTCGCGATGTCGCGGCGAATCGCCTCGGCCAGCGCCGCGTCGCCCGTGACGCGCAGCAGGAGCTCCGTATGCGAGACGGTGCAGTAGAACGTGCGATTGGTGGCGGACACGGCCGTCGCGATCATCTCGTGCTGCCGCCGCGTCAGCGGCAAGTCCGGCGACATCAACACGCCGAACGTCGCGAACGCATGGTGCAGCGCCTCGGGAATCAGCGAGTGCGCCGCGACGATGCCGGCGATCTCGTCGTCGATCGGCAGGACGGGCGCGTCGTACTCGGGCGGATAGAGCGCGTGCTGCGCCTCGCGCGCGACGCGCAGGCGGTCGTCGGCGTCGGCCACGGGAACGGTGCGGATGCGCGTCATGGACGACTTCCCCCTTTCGCGACCGCCGGCGCGGTCAGCCGCCGCGCCGCCGGCACGCCAATCAACACGGCGACGAGGCCCGTCGCCGCCTGCCATGGACGGTTGATCGCGATCATCGCGACGATGACGAGCAGCAGCGCGATGAACAGCGCCGGCGTCAGCGGATGTCCCGGTGTCAGGAACGGCGCGCGAACGGACGTGCGCCGCAGGCGAAACACGGCGCCCGCCGCCAGCGCGACGAAGACGAGCGTCGTGCAGACGAACACGGCCACAATCTGATCGAACGTGCCGAGCGCGACGAACATCGTCGCGATCGACGTGAGCCAGATCGTCGATCGCATCGGCGCGCCCGTGCGGGACGACCGCACCGCGAGCCACGCCGGGAACAGGCCGTCGAGGCTCATGGCCTCGTAGAGCCGCGGCGCGACCATGATCATCGCCATCGCGCTCGCGACGACGGAGACGAGCACGACGACGGCCAGCACGCCCGGCCCTGCCGATCCGAGCATCGCCTCGCCGGCCTGCCGGGCGAAGGCCGCCGCGCTCGTCGCCGCGGCCGGCGGCACGAGCACGATGAACGCCGCCGTCGTCATCACGTAGATCAGCGTCACGGTCAGCACGCCGAGGACGAGCGCGCGCGGCAGCGTGCGCTGCGGATCGCGCACTTCGCCGGCGATCCGGCTCGTCTCCCAGAAGCCGCCGAACGAGAAGAACACGCCGACCAGCCCGATCGCGATCGCGGCGCCGAGCGGCGGGGCGCCCGCGCGGCTGGCCGGGTCCGCCGCGAAGTGCGCCCAACTGCCGCCGTGTCCGGCGAACGCCATGACGACGATCGCGGCCAGCGCGGCGAGCTTGATGACGGTCAGCGCGCCGAACGCCCGCGCGCCAATCCGCAGACCGGCCATGTTGACGCCCGCGATCGCCCACAGGAGCGCCACGGCGATCGCGCGCTCGGCGCCGCCCGCGTCGGGCCAGATCGCGACGACGTACTGCACCGCGCCGGCCGCGAGCGCTGCGGTGACGCCGGGATCCATGATGAGCAGCGACTGCCAGCCGTAGAGAAACGCGACACGCGGTCCCCACGCCTCGCGCAGATAGACGTACAGGCCGCCGCTCTCCGGATACCGCGATGCCAACTCGCCGAACGTCAACGCCCCGGCGAGCACGATCGCGCCGCAGATCGTCCAGAGCGCGATCGTGACGCCCGGCGCGCGCAATGCGCCGATGAGCTCCGCCGGCGTGAGGAAGATGCCGACGCCGATCGTGTGACCGATGACGAGCGCCGTCGCCGACCAGAGGCCGAGGCGCCCGGCCGATTGCGCCGTGCTCACGTCGAGACCGGCGTGTACGTCCGGTTCAGATACCCGAGCTCGGCCGTGCGCTTGCCGGACTCGCGATACATCGCCGGATCGTCCGGCTGCCACGTGCCGAGACCGTCGACGTAGCGGTTGAACATGCAGAACGCCGCGGCGATGAGCACCGTGTCGTGAATCTCGACGTCGGTCGCGCCAGCCGCTCGCGCCCGCGCGACATGTTCCGCGGTCACCTGTTTGCCGTCCTCCTGCACGCGCGCGGCGATGGCCAGGAGCGCCTTCATCTTCTCGGATACCGCGGCCGCTTCCGCGTCGCGCTGCACCTGCGCGACCAGCGCGTAGTCGTCGTCACGGCCGCCAAGGTGCTCGGCCGCGACGGCCGCGTGCACGTGGTGGCAGAAGTGACAGGTGTTGCGATACGACACCTGCGCCGCGATCATCTCGCGCTCGGCGCGCGTGAGCGTGCTCGGCCCGCGCAGCAGGACCTCGGCCAGCTCGCCCATCGGCCTGGCGGTCTCAGGACGAAACGCGAGGAGACCGCGGATGCCGGGGAGACCTGGAGGGACGGGGATATGGGACATAGACACCCAAACTTCGAACTTTGAACTTCGAACGGAGAACTTCGAACGGAGAACGAAGAACGAAGAACCGAGAACGGAGAACCGAGAACGGAGACTAAAAACTGACTCTCGCGCCGAGTTGCAGCGCGCGTGGTCCGCCGGAGCCGAAGACGCCGCCGGCCGTGCTCACCGGCTTGCCAAAGCTCGATGACGTCAGGTAGCCGGGATCGCTCGGATCGTCGGAGTCGCGCACGAGCACGTTCGAGAAACCCGAGTAGTTCACCGTCCCCGTGCCGAGGATGTTCGTCGTGTTGAACAGGTTGAACACTTCGGCGAGCACGTCCACGTTCGCGCGGCCGAGGCGCAGACGCTTCGACAGCCGCACGTCGACCGACGAGAACGCGTCGTTGAACCGTGCATCCGGCGAGACAAGCGGCAGCAGCTCGCCGTCGATGCCGCCGTTCGCGTTGAGATTCGTGAGGTAGGCATTCAGATCCGCCGCCGTCTCGAACACGCGGCCGCCGGCGTTGCGCGACAGCACAGGAATGCGTGTCTGACCGCCGGGCATCAGAATGTCCATCGGCACGCCCGACGACATGGTCCACACGCCGGACAGTTGCACGCCGGCACCCACGTCGACGAGGCCGGACAGCACGAGACGATGCCGGCGATCGTTCGGTGTCGGGCCCCACTCGCGGCCGATGTCGTTCGGATCGATCGGCCCGCTGCCGAAGGGGATCTGATCGTCATTCGCGTCGTTCCAGGCCTTCGACAGCGTGTAGGCGGCGCGCGCGCCGAAGCGGTTCGCATAACGGCGCTCGAGCTCGACCAGCAGCGCGTCGTACTGCGTCTTCGCGCTCGACTCCAGACTGACGACGCGATCGGGGCCGCCGACGACGGGATTGAAGACCTCGCCGACGGTGCGGCCGATGAGGAAGTCCGTGCCGCGGTTGTGCACGACGTCGACGCGCACGATCTGCCGCGCGCCGATCTGCCGTTCGACGCCGATGCCGACCTGCTGCACCTTCGGGTTCTGCAGGTGCGAGTCGATCAGATTGATGCCGGATGCGCCTGCGCCAGGCAGGATGAAGCCGGTGAACGGGCTCGAGACCGTCGGCGCGCCTGGCGGAAACATCCCGGTGTCCGGATCGAGGAACATGACGTTGCCCGCGCGTACTTCGACCGGCAGCGCGCGGCCGTCGAGCCCGCGCTCGAGCGACTCGATCTCGAGCGTGACGCGATCGTAGAAGATGCCGTAGCCGCCGCGCACGCTCGTCCGGCCGTCGCGCGTGCTCCAATTGATGCCGACCCGCGGCGCAACGTTGTTCGTGTCGCGCTGGCGCGGGCCGTCGATGAACGGCGCGAGGATCGGATTGAGATCGCCGGTACGGCTCATGTTGTTGACGTCGGTGTCGACCTCGTAGCGCACGCCGAGGTTGAGCGAGAGCTGCGGGTGGATGCGCCAGTCGTCCTGCGCATAGCCGGCCAGATGGACGTTGTCCGCGTCGGGGATCCGCAGGTCCTGCGTCGGCTTGCCGCTGCGCAGCGTCACCGCGAACAGCAGGTCGTCGTCGTTCGTCACGCCGTCGCCGTTGCGATCGAACGCCGGAAAGTCCTCGAGCAGCTCGATGCGGCCGTCGCGGAAGACGCCGAGGTCGAACGCCGCGTCGACGCGCTGGATCTGTCCGCCGAACGTCCACTGGTGCGGGCCGCGCGAGAGCGACAGCGACTCCGAGATCTGCAGCCGCTTCTGCGTCGTCCCCTGCGGCACGCGGAACGACGAGCCGTCCTGCAGGCTCGGATACGTGAGCTGCACGCCGGGCGCGACCGGCACGATGCGGTTGTCGAAGCCGCTCCAGCTCACGCTGAGCGTGTTCACCGAGCGCGGCGACACGAGGCGCGTCCACGATCCGAGCACCGCGTTGACGCGATTGCGCGAGTCCTGGCGCTGCGAGGCGGAGCCGATCGCGCGCTCGATCGTGCTCGCCGAAGTGTCGCGCTCGTGCTGGCCGGAGTAACGGACGGTCACCTGATCCGCGCCGCGCGATCGCCAGTCGACGCGCGCGGTGCCGAGCCACTCGTCGAGCGGCGCGTCGGCAAACGTGCGGCCGATCGTGCGCGTGGCGGGATCGCGCACGCCGACGAGCACGCCGCCGTTCTGATTCCGCCGCTCGATCGCGCCGAAGCCGAAGAGACGATTGCGGAGGATCGGCCCGCCGAACGTCGCCGATACCTGCTGTCTGTCGAACGGCGGATCGCCGGCGAGCGTGCGATCGACCGTCGCCGGCAGTGCCTGCCATGCCTGATCGCGGAGGTAGACCGACGCGCTGCCGGTCGCGATCGATCCGCCGGACTTGGTGACGACGTTGATGACCGACGAGGCCGAGCGGCCGAGCTCGGCCGAGAAACGATTCGTCGCAACCTGGAACTCCTGCACCGCGTCTTCCGTGAAGTTCTGCACCGGGCCGCCGACGACGTCGTCGTTGTCGTCCATGCCGTCGATCGTGATGTTGCCGCCGCGGCCGAGCTGACCGGCCGACGAGATCAGCACGGACTGCGCCTTGGTCGGATCGAAATTCGGCGTCGGCGCGTTCCCCGGCGTGAGGAACGCCAGCTCGAGAAAGTTGCGGCCGTTGAGCGGCAGCGTCTGAATCTCGTTCGCCGAAACGACGCTGCCGACGTGCGACTGCACGAGATCGACCGCGCCGGCGCCCGCGCGCACGTCGACGGCCTCACGCACCGGGGTCAGCGCGAGCTGGATGTCCACTTGCGCCACCTGGCCGACTTCGAGGCGGACGTTCTCGGCGCGCCACTCGGCGAATCCTTGCGCGGTGACGACGATCGACACGGTGCCCGGCGGCACGCTGGCGATCGTGAAATGACCGGCCGCGTCGGCGCGCGTCTCGCGCGACAGGCCCGTCCGCGCGTCGGTCAACGTGACGGTGGCCGCGACGCCCTGTTCCTGCGCATTGGTGATCTGGCCGCGCACACCAGCCGCGGCGCCGGGCTCCTGCGCGGCCGCGGCCGACGACAGCCACAGGCCCGCGCAGACGATCAGGACTATCTCCTTCCACAGACGACGAGACATTCGGACTCCATTCCGATTGGGGCGAATGATCGTTCCTGGGACGCGAGGAAGGGACAATAGTGCGGACGTACTACGGCTTGGGGCTTGGGGCTTGGGCCTTGGGGCTCGGGGCTCGGGGCTCGGGGCTCGGGGCTCGGGGCTTACGGCTTACGGCTTACGGCTTACGGCTTACGGCTTACGACTTCGACTTCGACTTCGACTTACGGCGACCACGGCGGGCGTAATTCGGAGGGCCGAACCTTCAGGTTCGGCCACGGCGGGCGGACCTGAAGGTCCCCCCCTCCGGCAAGCGCAATCGTCCGCCGACCGCAGTCCGCCGTCCGCAGACTGCAGACCGCAGACCGCTAATGCATAATCCCCGCGAAGAACAGGCCGAGCTCGATGACGAGAATCGCGACGATGATCAGCTCGAGCAGGTTGGCTTGCGACATGCCGGTCTGCTCGACGGCGAAGCGGCGGATGTCCTCGAGGGTGCGCAGCTTCTCTTCGACGCTGTGCTTCCAGTGCTGCACGCCGAGCCGCGCGCTGGCGTTCGACAGCAGACGCGCCGCGTACGGATCGCCCGCGAACTTGACCGTGTTCTCGAGCCGATCGGTCAGCTCGTTGACGTCGATCAGAATCGACTGCACTTCGAGCACGGCGCGGCGGCGCTGCCGGAGCGCGAGGCGATCGCGCCAGCGCGGGTGCTGGAGCTCGGCGTACAACCGCGTCAGCTCGCCCTCGAGCAGCTCGTCGTGGTACCGGAACTCCAGCAGCTGCGAGTTCGCCAGCTCGAAGATCTCGACGGCCGCCAGCGCCGCGGCTTCCGTGTCGTAGATCCACGCGGCGTTCCATGCGGGCACGACGAGGTCGTCGGCGAGGTACGACAGGCTCTGACTCAGCACGAAGTCACGCTCCTGCGCGCTGAGCCGCTGGCGCTCGCCGCGCAGCAGTTGGGCGATGTCCTGTCCGTGGGCCGCAATCAGCTCCTGCGACGTCGCCGGCCTGTCGAGCGCGGTGACCGCGAACACGAGGTAGTCCTCGCTGAGAAACGACCGGTGCCGATCGGCGAGCGCGGACGCAACGGTTGCGACGATGTGCTCGCAGGCGCGGGCCGCATGCTCCTCGAGCGGCTCGCTCTCGATCAGCGCCTGCCCCAGCGCGACGAGGTCGGTCCACGCGCCCGAGAATGGACGCGTCAGCATCAGCGAGACGACGCCGTAATCGTAGAACTTGACGCGCGCGCGAAAGCCGTCGACTTCCGCCGCGCCGAAGACGCGGCCGTCGACGACGAGCGGCGGCGTGACGTAGCGCGACCGCGGCGGCCCGGCGGTCTTGTCGCCGAGACTCGCGCGCTCGGCCTGCCCGCCGACCTGCGCGTCGATGACGTTCAGGTCGATCGATCGCGCGACGTCGAACAGGTACAGCGCGGTGACGAACCCGGATTGAATGGCGGGCATGGTGGGCTGCTACGGGCTACCGTCAGCATATTCACATGGAGACGTGGAGGACATGGAGGGATGCGCGACCGGACGCGCCGCTTTCAGCGGCATCGGACGACTGGGAACATCACACAAATGAGCGCTTGGCCCGAAAGCACGATGCGTTCATTTGTGCGATGTTCCCAGCCGTCCGTAGCCCGGCGTAGCCGGGCTCGCCCGGTCGCCTCTCTCCACGACCTCCATGCCTCCATGTGCACATCAAATCTCCGTCAATCCACTCCCCTCGAGGCAAGTGTACGCCCGGCCCGTGACGACGTCTTTGAACTCGTCGGTGCGGCCGCTGGGCCAGTCGATGACGAGACGATCGATCCGATCGCGGCGGCCCACGCCGAACGTCAGCGGCAGCTCGGATTGCGACAGATAGCTCGAGCCGCTCTTGACGAGCCGCTGCTGCGTGACGCCGTCGTGGCCGTCGTGGAAGATGCGCACGCGCGCGCCGATCGCGTCGCGATTGGACTTCGTCCCGGTCAGCGTCAGCCGCAGGCTGCGATGCCCGTTCGTCCGATCGTTGCGGAACAGCACGGCCGGCCCGCCGTTGGTCGTCATCAGCAGGTCGACGTCGCCGTCGCGATCGAAATCGCCGTACGCGAGCCCGCGTCCGATGCGCGGCCGCGCGAACTCGGCGCCGGCGGCCGACGCGACGTCGCGAAACCGCCCGTTGCCCTGGTTGAGGAACAGCAGCGGCGGATAGGCCTGGCCCACGCCGGCGCGCAAGCTGCGCACGGGCTCGTCGATGTGGCCGTTGGCGACGACGAGGTCGAGCTGCCCGTCGAGATCGAGATCCGCGAACACGCAGCCGAAGCCGAGCCGGCTGCGCGACGGATCGCCCACGCCGGCGCGCAGCGCGACGTCGGCGTACGTGCCCTGCGCCTGCGCCTGATAGAGCCCGATCATCTCGCGATCGAAGTTCGTCACCGCGACGTCCATCCGGCCCGAGTTGTCGAAGTCCGCCGCGTCGATGCCCATGCCCGCGCGCGCGCGTCCGTCCGCGCTGAACGCCAGCCCCGTCTCGACGCCGACCTCCTTGAACGTCCCGTTGCGCTGGTTGCGATAGAGCTTGTTCGGCTGCGTGTCGTTGGCGACGACGAGATCCGGCCAGCCGTCCTGGTCGTCGTCGATGAGCGCGACGCCGAGCGACTTGGAGCTGGTGTCGAAGATGCCGCTCGTCGCCGTCACGTCCTCGAACGTGCCGTTGCCGCGGTTGCGGAACAGCCAGCACGTGTCGCCACGATACGCCTCCGGCGTGCAGTACGCCTTGCGCGCGCCGTCGAGGCTGCAGAAGACGTCGTGCTCGGCGGACCATTTGACGTAGTTGCAGACGAACAGATCGAGCCGGCCGTCGCGATCGACGTCGACCCACAGCGCGGACGTGCTGAACGCGGATCGCCCGCCGAGCCCGCTCGCCTTCGTCACGTCGACGAACGTGCCCTTGCCCGTGTTGCGAAAGAGCCGGTTCTGGCCGACGCACGTGATCAGGACGTCGGGAAAGCCGTCGTTGTCGTAGGCGCCGACGGCGACGCCCATGCCGTACAGCTCGACGTCGAGCCCGGCGCGCCGCGTGACGTCGGTGAACGTGCCGTTGCGGTTGTTGTGATAGAGCCGCAGCGTCGATCGCTCGGCCGCGCGATGGCCGGGCCACGTCGTGCCGTTCACCAGCAGGATGTCCGGCCAGCCGTCGACGTCGTAGTCCACGAACGCGCAGCCGCTGCCCATCGTCTCCGGCAGCAGCTTGCCGCCGTACGCGCCGTTCTCGTGGTGGAACCGCAGGCCCGCCGCGGACGTGACGTCGACCAGCCGCACGCCGATGTCCTGCGATGCCCGCGCGGGCGCGCGTGCCGGCCACAGCGCGCCGGCCGCGAGGCCCGCGCCGGTCTGCAGGAACGCGCGCCGGTTCACAGCGGTCCCACCAGGCCGTGCCGCAGCGCGTAGACGACCAGCTCGGCGGTCTTGTGCACGCCGAGCTGGCCCATGATGTTCGCGCGGTGGACGCTCACGGTGTTGACGCTCAGATCGAGCTTCGTCGCGATCGCGCGGTTCGACAGGCCCTGACAGATCAGCTGCAGCACTTCCAGCTCGCGCGGGCTCAGCCCGTGATGGCGATCGCCTTTCAGCGTCGCCGGCGGCGCGACGGCCGGATCGAGCACGGTCTCGCCCGCGGCCACGCGCTTGACGGCCGACGCGAGATCGAGATCGATCGCGTTCTTGAGCACGTATCCGCGCGCGCCGGCGGCCAGCGCCTGCGTCACGAGCGTCTGCTCGGCGTGCATGCTCAACATCAGCACGGCCACATCCGGTATCGTCTCGAGGATGCGCCTCGTCGCGACCAGGCCGCTCGTGCCCGGCATCGCGCAGTCCATGACGACGACGCGCGGGCGCAGCTCGGCGGCGAGCGCCACGGCTTCGTCGCCATCGCTGGCTTCGCCCACGACCGACAGACCGGCATCGTCTTCGAGCATGCGGCGAAACCCGCGCCGCACCAGATGGTGATCGTCCGCCAGGAGCACCGTGATCCTATCGGCCATCGCCTTCGGCATCCTCGAGAGGAACATGGACGCGGACGCGCGTGCCGCCCGCATCCGGCTTCACAAAGGTCAGGGTGCCGCCGACCAGCTCCGCACGCTCGCGCATGGCAATCACGCCGAGACCGCGGCCCGAGGACGTCGCGTCGATGCCTCGTCCGTGATCTTCGATTTCGAGCTCGAGGGCCCGCGGCAGATACCGCAGGCGGACCCACGCGCGATCCGTGCCGGCGTGCTTGGCTACATTATTTACGGCTTCCTGCAGAATGCGATAGACGTGGATGCCGACCGTCGCGTCGACGGGCACGGGCGTCCCGCCGCGCTCGTACGTGAGGTCGAGGCCGAGCTGCTTCTTCACGGTCGTGACGTACCACTCGATCGTGCTCTCCAGCCCGAGCTCCTCGAGGATCGACGGGTGCAGCGTCTGCGACAGGCTGCGGACAGTGGTCAGCGTGCTCTGCGCCATCTCGCCGATCTCGCGCAGGTCGCGGCGCAGCGGGTCGTGCTCCGGCGTCTGCCGCTCGGCGCGGCCGAGCATCGATCCCATGGCCGTCAGGATCTGCCCGAGCTCGTCGTGCAGCTCGCGCGAGACGTGCCGCAGCGTCGACTCGCGCGTCGCGATGAGCTGCTGCGCCAGCTCGCGGCGGCGATCGGACAGCGACGCCAGCTCGGCGAACAACCGGCGATTCGCGCGGATCAGGTACAGGCTCGTGCCGGCGATGACGAAGAGCGTCGCCGCGAGGAACACGTAGCCCTGGCGCTGGACCTGATCGTAGATGGCCTGCACGCGCGCGCCGGCTTCCTGGTCGCGCTCGTTGTTCGCGACCAGCCGCCGCGCGACCGTCGTCGTGAGCGACGCCTGCCGCGCCTGCAGCGACAGCCGCACCTGCGCGCGCGCCTCGGCCTCGCGGCCGCCGGCCGCCAGCGCGAACGTGCGATCGACGGCGTCCCAGAACTGCGCGAGCGAGTCGGACAGGCCGTCCGGATCGGCGGGCGGCGATCCGCCGGCCAGCGCGGCTTCGCGCGCGAGCGCGTCGGTCAGATCCGTGCGAATGCGCGCGAACTGGGCCGTCCACGCGGTCAGCGGGTACGGCTCGGCCTCGTCGAGCATGTCGCGCATCGCGAGCCCGAGCTGGTTGAGATCGTTCTGCGCGCGCAGGAGCTGCAGCGAGTCCAGACGGTTGCGATCGACGAGATCGCTCTGGAGCACGCGCAGGCTCGCGATCTGGCGCGCGATCGAGTGCGCGTAGGCGGCGACCGCTGCGAGCGTCAACACCAGCCCGATCAGCAGTCCTGGCGTCGGCGATCGGCCCTGGGAAGCGCCGCGAGGCACACGGCAAGATACCCCGAATCCCGGCGCGCGCCTGCCTCCACGTGAATTTCACATGGAGCCATGGAGCGCATGGAGGAACGTGGCTGGTGAGCGGCGCCGGCGCAGCCGGCGCCTGCGGACGGACGCGTCGGACGGAAATACACACGCGCGGGCATCGGTTTTAGCGTGCGTATTTCCGTCCGACGCGTCCGTCCGCTCGGCCGCATTCGCGGCCGCACCAGCCACGCGCGCCTCTCCATGTCCTCCATGCCTCCATGTGAATTCACTGCGGTGCGAACCTATAATTGACAGGCTCTTGACAACGTCGATGTCGCGCCTCCTCCGTGTCGTCGTGCATGCATTCGCCGCGATCGTCGTCGCCTGCGCCGCGGCGGCGATCGCCTCGGCGCAGACGTCGGCGCCGGCCCGGTCGGCGCAAACACCCGCGCCCGCGTCGCCATCCCTTCAGCAGCAGCTCGAGCGCATCCGCTCGCAGGTCTATGCGAGCCCGACCGGCCTGCGCGACGCCGTGCCCGAGCTGCAGCGGATTCTCGCCGAGGATCCGTCGATCGCCGAAGCGCACCTGCTGCTCGGCGCGGCCTACCGCACGGCCGGCACCGAGCTGATGATCGGCGAGGCCAAAGCCGAGCTGCAGCAGGCCCTCGAGCTCGACCCCGGCCTGATCGCCGCGCGGCTGCTGCTGGCGCAAACCTACTTCGATCTCGGCCGCTACGAGAACGCGCGCGACGAGGCCACCATCGCGCTGCGTCAGGTCCCGGGCCAGGCGCAGTTCCTCGCGATCCTCGGCGAAGCCGAGCGGCACCTCGGCGATCCGGCCAGGGCCAAGGCGCTCGCGAGCCTCGCGCTCGAGGCCGACGGCACGTTGACGCAGGCGCACTACTACCGCGCGAGGGCGATGCTCGATCTCGGCGAGCGCGACGACGCGATCAAGGAGCTCGAGGGCGTGATCCGGAGCGGCGCCGAAGTGCCCGACGTGTTCCTGTATCTCGGCATCGCGTACATCGACGCGAACCGGCTCGACGACGCCGTCCTGTCGCTGACCGAAGGCGCGTCGCTCGCGCCGGCGAGCCGCGAGATGAAGATCGAGCTCGCGCACGCGTATCGCTTGAAGGGACAGCTCGCCAACGCCGAGCAGCAGCTCACGCAGGCGAGATCCGCCGAGACGAACGTCCAGGTCACGCCGGAATATCAGCGCATCGAGACGCGCCTCAATCTCGAGTGGGGCCTGTTGCGGCTCAGACAAGGCCGGCTGCAGGCTGCTGCGACGGCGCTGAGCGCGGCCGTCACGATGAACCCGAACGACGGCGCGAGCCATCGCGCGCTCGCCGAGGTCTATCTGCGCCAGGGCGCGTACGCCAGGGCGCGCGACGAAGCGGCGCAAGCCAGGACGCTCGGCGCGCCGCTCGCGGCCGATCTCCAACAGCGGCTCGATCGCGCCCCCGCGACGACGCCCCCTGCACCTCCCACGGCACCGCCAGCGAAAGGACGCGAGTGAGGGTCACATGGATGCTGCCGGCGCTGCTGCTGCTCGCGCCGGCGTCGCTCGTCGGCCAGCGGACCCGCAGCGCGCCCGCCAGGCCCGCGCCGTTCGTCGACGCCACGGCGGCCGCGAAGATCGCGTTCGTCCATCAATCGGGCGCGTCGGCGAACAAGTACATGATCGAGAGCTTCGGCTCCGGCGTCGCGTGGATCGACTACGACAACGACGGCTTTCCCGATCTGTTCTTCGTCAACGGCGCGCCGGGGACGTCCAACGCGCTCTACCACAACAACCGCGACGGCACGTTCACCGACGTCACCGCGCAGACGGGCGTGGCCGGCAACACCGCCGCGAACGCGAAGTCGTACAAGACGGGCGTCGCCGCCGGCGACTTCGACAACGACGGGTGGCTCGATCTCTACGTCACCGCGTTCGGCCCGAACATCCTCTATCGCAACACGGGCAAGGGCACGTTCGTCGACGCGACCGCGAGCGCCGGCGTCGCGGGCCCGGCGGCCGAGTGGAGCACGAGCACCGGCTTCTTCGACTATGACGCCGACGGCGATCTCGATCTCTACGTCGCCAACTATCTGAGCTATCGCCTCACCGACAACCCGTACTGCGGCTATCAGAAGCCGGGCTACCGTATGTACTGCAGCCCGACGATGTTCGACGGGACGGCGGATCGGCTGTACCGGAACAACGGCAACGGCACGTTCACGGACGTGTCGAAAGCGGCCGGCATCGCCAATCCCGCGGGCAAGGGCCTCGGCGTTGCGTTCTGCGATGTGGATGGCGACGGCCGCACGGACGTCTACGTCGCCAACGATCAGGTCCGCAACTTCCTCTACCACAACAACGGCAACGGCACGTTCCGCGACGTCGCGTACGGCGCGGGCGTCGGCTTCGACGGCAACGGCAAGCCGCAGGCGGGGATGGGCGTCGACTGCGGCGACGTCGACGGCGACGCGCGGCCGGAGCTGTTCGTCACGAACTTCGAGGACGAGCTGAACACGCTCTACAAGAACAACGGCGACGGCACGTTCGCCGACGTGTCATCCAAGGCCGGGCTGCAGTCCGGCTACGGCCCGCTCGGCTTCGGCACGAAGCTTTTCGATTTCGACAACGACGGCGACCTCGACATCATCGTCACCAACGGCCACGTGATCGACAACGTGCGGCTCTTCCGGCCGACGTCGCGCTTCGCGCAGAAGCCGCTGCTGTACGAGAACACCGGCGGCGGCCGCTTCCGCGACATCACGGCGCAGAGCGGGCCGGCGCTGCAGATCGAGCGCGTGGGCCGCGGGCTGGCCGTCGCCGACTACGACAACGACGGCGACCTCGACGTGGTGATGGCCAATCAGGGCCAGGCGCCGATCCTGCTGAAGAATGCGGGCACGCCCGGCGCGAGCTGGATCACGATCCGCGCGAAGGGCAAGGCGGACAACGGCTTCGGTCTCGGCGCGCGCGTCGAGATTCAGGCCGGCACGCGCCGGCAGGTTGGCGAGATCACCAACGTCGCGAGCTATCTCAGCGCCAACGACGTCCGAGCGCACTTCGGCCTCGGCACGGCGAAGACGATCGATCGGCTCGCGATCCGCTGGCCGAGCGGCAAGACGCAGACGCTGACGGGCGTCGGCGTGAATCAAATATTGACGGTGGAAGAACCGTAGCGGGCTGCGGTCCGCGGTCCGCAGGCTGCAGTCCGCAGACTGCAGACTGCAGACCGCAGCCCGCTACCTACTTCACCGCCTCGTACACCTTCAACCCGTTGATCGACCAGTTCGGCACGTCGGACGCCGACTCGGTCAACGTGATGCGGACGAACTTCGCGCGCACGGGCGCGAACTGGGCGTCGGTGCGGTTGCCCTCGCCCTTGCCCGTGAGAACCGGCTTGCTCCACGTCTTGCCGTCGGTCGACACGGTCACCGTGTACGCCTTCGGCGAGGTCGGCGTCGGCGGCGCCTGCTGGCCGAAGCCGCCGCGATTCGCGCCTGGCGCGGCCTGCCCTCGGCCGGGCGCTCCCGGCGCAGCAGCGCCGCGGGCGCCGCGACCGCCAAATCCGCCGCGACCGCCGCCACCAGCGCGCACGGCCGTCGAGTCGAACTGGACTTCCGTCACCATCGCCGGCTGCGGCAGCTCGATCTGGAACCACATGCCCGACGCCTGCGGCGCGCCGCTGTTCCAGCCGCGCAGCGTCAGCGCGCCGGTGACCGCCTCGGCGTTGTGACTCGCCGACAGCTTGATGCCCGTCGTGTCGAGCGCGCGCGGCAAGCCGGCTTCGGCGTCCGCCATCGTCCACATCGTCTTGCGCTTCGCCGTCTCGGCGCGGACGCGCGCCACGTCGGCCGGCGACACCATGCCGGCCGCGTTGCCGAAGCTGTTGCGGACGTACGACGCGATGCCGGTGACCCACTCGTCGTTGTTGGCGCCCATCGGCACCATCACTTCGGAGTACGTCTTGTCGCCGAGCGGGCCGGTGAGGCCGTTGAGCAGCACGCGGATCACGTAGTCCTTGTGGCCCTGCACGCGCGGCGATCCGGCCAGCGGCGGCGCCATCAGCGCGCCCGGCGCGCCGCCGGCCAGCTCGCGGCCGCGGCCGTCGTTGCCGTGGCACGAGAAGCAGACCGCGTTGAACACCTCGCCGCCCTGCTCCATCAGCTTCTGCTGCTCGGCGGTGAGCCCGCCGCGCACGCCGCCGAAGTTGTTGGCCGTGGGCGGCGTCAGCAGGTGCTTCGCGATGAGCTGCACGCCCTTTTCAGGATGCGCCGCCTGCGCAGCCTTGATCACGTCCGCGACGCCGTCCACCTTGAACAGATTGAGCGTCAGCATCGCCTGGATGACGACGTGATAGTCGCTGTCCTTGGCGAGGGCGCGATAGTCGTCGGCGAACGTCTTGTCCCCCGACTTGTAGAGCGTCTCGCTCGCGCGAATCGCCTGAATGCGCATGCGCGGATTGGGATCCTTCATCTCGGCGCGGACCAGGCCCGCGTCGAGCGCGCCGAGGCCTTCGAGCGTCCACAGCGCGTGGAAGCGCGCCAGGAGGTTGTCCGACGACCGCGTCATCTGCTGCAGCGCGGGCACGACCGACTTGTCCTGGCTCAGCACGAGCAGGCGCTGCGCCATGTCGCGATACCAGCCGTTCTCGCTGGTGAGGTGCGCGACGAGCTGCGCCGGCGTCTCGCTGTACATGTGCGGGTTGGCGAAGTTCGGCTCGATCGCGGGAATCGCCGCCTGCCCGATGTTCGTGTCGGTGGCGGGCACCGCCGCGCGGCCGTCGTAGCGCAGCCGCCAGATGCGGCCGTGGTTGACGACCTTGTCGAGCTGGTACTGCTCGATCTTCGCGCGCAGGTAGCTGCCCGGGCCCGACCACTGCCGCTCCTGGATGATGCCGTGGTACATGTCCGCGATGAAGACCGTGCCGTCGGGCGCGTTGCTGATGTTGACCGGGCGGAACAGCTGGTCCTCGCTCGTGAGGAACTCGGCCTGCGGATACGCGTTGCGCAGCTCGGTGAGGCCTTCGACGTCGACGATCTTCGCGCGGCGGATGAGACGTCCGACCGGCTCGGTGAACAGCAGATCGCCCTTCAAATCGTCGGGCAGGCGATCGCCGCGCACGATGGCGGGACCGGTCGCGGCGGTGAAGTGATTCAGGTTGCCGGCGGGCGTGCGGATGCGGTTCAGGCCGCCCTGCATGTCGGAGATGCCCGGCGCGGGCCACACCGTCGCGAAGTCCTCCTCGAA